>CBDUJZ010000062.1:0-27302 GCA_965367675.1 uncultured Myxococcales bacterium
GGCTTCGGTCAGGCCGGGTGCGGCGCGGGCGGGTGTCCTTCGACTTCGCTCAGGAAGGGGTCGTTCGGTAGGGTCGGGACGGGTTCGTTCGCCTTCGCCTCGGACGGGTTCGTTCGGCTGGTTGCCTCTGTAGACCCAAACGAAAAAGGCCCGAGAGCGAATGCTCTCGGGCCTTTTCGTATGGGGGGCGAGTCGCCGGATTACTCCGCGACTTCCTCGATGATCTCGCCGTCGTTGGACAGCAGGGCTTCACCGCAGGTGGAGTCTTGCTCGACGACGTGGAACTCGACGCGGCGGTTCTGGGCGCGGCCGGTGGAGTTGCCGTTGTCGGCGATCGGCGTGGTCTCGCCGAGGCCCTGCGAGGTGAGTCGCGACGCTTCGACGCCGGCTTCGACGAGGAAGCGCATGACGGAGGCGGCGCGGCGCTCGGAGAGCTCTTGGTTGTACTCATCGCTTCCGCGGTCGTCGGTGTGGCCTTCGACGCGCAGGAGGCGGAGGTAGCTGGCGCCTTGGATGACGCCGGCGACCTGGTTGAGCAGGTCGAAGCTGCGGGCCTCGATGACGTCCGAGTTGGTCTCGAAGTGCACGGCCTCTCCGATGTTGATGCGGTCGCAGGTGAGCGTCACGATTCCGGCGCCTTCTTCCGGACAGCCGTCGGTGTCCTCGTAGCCGTCGAAGTCCTCGGGCTCGTTCGGGCAGGTGTCGTCGGCGTCGGCGAGGCCGTCACGGTCGTTGTCGAGGTCGGGGCATCCGTCTTCGTCTTCGAAGCCGTCGATGTCCTCGGCGACGTCAGGGCAGGCGTCGTCGGTGTCGAGGATTCCGTCGTTGTCGTTGTCCGTATCGGGGCAACCGTCGGCATCTTCGAAGCCGTCGACATCCTCGGCGACGTCAGGGCAGGCGTCGTCGGCGTCGAGGATTCCGTCGTTGTCGTTGTCCGGGTCGGGGCATCCGTTGTCGTCTTCGAAGCCGTCCTCATCCTCGGGGGAGTTGGGGCATTCGTCGCGGCGGTCGATGATTCCGTCGTTGTCGTTGTCGTCGTCGGGGCATCCGTCGGTGTCCTCGAAGTTGTCGAAGTCCTCGGCTTGCATGGGGCACATGTCGGTGGTGCCGTCGCATCCCACGCCGTCTTCATCGGGGTCGCAGTTGAGCGGGCGGGCGTAGGCCAGTCCGAGGAACACGCGCCATGCGGGCACGCCGAATCCTTCGACCACGCCGACGCCGCCGCCGTAGGTGCCGACGAAGCCGCTGGGCGCGTGGTAGCGCAGGCCGAGGTTCACGCCGAACGGGGCTTCTTCGCTGCCGACGTTCTCGGCGGAGATGGAGATGTCGCCGGTGAGCTCGGTGAGCAGGTGCAGCGTGCGTGCGCCGTTGAGCGGGATGTCGAGGCCGAGTCCCCAGGTGAAGGTGTCGTCGACTTCGAGGTTCCTTACGACGGCGGCTTCGCGGAAGAGCCAGCCGACGTTGAAGCTGATGATGATGTCGCGCGCGGCGTTGATGTCGAGGAGCAGTCGGGGCTCCACGCGGAAGGCGCCGTCGCCTTGGTAGACCTCGTCGTCGCCGGTGGGGAACCAGGTGTTCACGGCGAGGGCGAGGTTTACGGTGCCCGGGTCTTCGTTGCGCAGGAGCGCGATGGTGGGGATGAACCTCACGTCGCCGACGCCGGCGCTGGCGCCGGAGACGTCGGTGATTCCGGGTACGTCGATCGGGTCGCCGGTTTGGTTGAGGATGATCGGAATGTCGATTCCGAGCTCCAACCGGTCCGCGATACCGATGACGCCGAGCACGTTGGCGGTCAGCTGGCTGCCGACGATGTCGGTGACGTTATCGTCGGCGTCAGAGAAGACGAGCGGCGAGTCCGCGTAGTGCAGAAACAGGCCGAGTTCCCAGAGTCCGCCGGGTGTAATCCGCGCTTGGGAGACGTTGATGACGTCTGTGGTTTGGCTGGGCCCGGGGTTCAGTTGCTGAACATCGAAGCCTTGGGCCGAAGCCAAGCTTGGGATGACGAGAGCGGCCGCGAGTGCGGCCGTAAACATGCGGAAGCGATTGCTCATTCTGCTACTTACAGGGAAGGAGTGATGCGGTGACTACAGGCGGACGTGCCGAATCGGCCGCCCCGGCCCGTTCAAGCACAAATATTCCCGTACACTGTCGCACAACGCACCACTTCTACGCAAGTCTACTGACACGTAGTTACGCCGAATTTGCTGCCCCTGAGCGCGTTTGCGGCGCTAGCCGATGGCTTCGGACCAGGCGGGTTCTTTGAAGCCGATGAGCGTCTTGGAGCCGGTCGATAGCAGGGGGCGTTTGATGAGCATGCCGTCGGCGGCCAGGGCGTCGAGCGCCTGCTGTTCGGTCATGTCCGGGAGCTTCGCTGAGAAGCCGCCGGCGCGGTAGGACTTGCCGGAGGTGTTGAACATGCGCTTGAGCGGCTCGCCGCTGGCTTTCCACAGGGCGCGCAGCGTGTCGGCGGAGGGCGTGGCTTCGACCAGGTGCACGAGCTCGAAGGTCTGGTCGTGTGACTCGAGCCAGCGCTTGGCGGTCTTGCAGGTGCTGCAGCCGGGGTACCAGTAGAGGGTCGTCATGCGTGCGTGGGGGCTTGCTGTTGCGTGGTGTTGGTTTGCGGAACCATCGCGGGGGGTATCCAGCCTCCGCAGGCGTCTTCGAGGGCTTGGGCGACGCGAATCGTTCGGTGGTCTGCGCCGTGCACGCTGGCGACCTGGATGCCGAGCGGCAGGCCTTCGGCGGAGAGGCCCATGGGGACCTGCGTGGCCGGCATTTCGAGCACGTTGAGGATGCCCGCGTAGACAAAGTCGAGCGGCGTGAGCAGCGGTCGATTGTGGAGCGGCGCGACGCGCGTGTACGAAGGAAACAGCATGACGCCGTCCCCGATGAGGGCGTTCAGTTCGGTCTTGAGCGCGGCGACCCGGGCGAAGGCTTTGGCGGGGCTGCCGGACACATACGGGCTCACTTTCTCGACCGCCGCGAGCACGATCGCGGGCAGCGTGTGGTCGGAGCGGCCCATGGCGAAGCGTGCCAGTTCGAGCACCATGCTGCGGGGCGCGCCGGACTCCAGCATGCCGCGGAAACTCTGGTGTTCTTCGGCCTCGCCGAGCAGCGTGGCCCAGAGCTCGAAGGAGCGTTTGAGCGCCTTCACGTGGGCGACTTCGACGATGGCGCCGCGGTCTCGGAGGGCGTCTGCCGCGCGGCGTTGGGTGTCGAGTAAGTCCTTGGAAACGCGGCGGAATCCGTTGTGCTCGATCGTCACGACGCGGAGGCCGTCGAGCGATATGTCGGCGTTGTGCTGGAGTGGGATGGGCGTGCAGCCGCCGTCCTGTCCGTCGGGCCCGGCGAGGATGCGCATGAGCGGCATGAGGTCCTCGGCGCGGCGGGCGAGCGGGCCGGTGGTGAGGTACCGTAGGGCTTCGTTTTCGGCCAACGGGAATTGCCCGGTGCCGGGGACCATGCCGCCGCTGGGTTTGTGGCCGAACACGCCGTTAAAGAAGGCGGGGAGTCGGATGGAGCCGCCGATGTCGCTGCCGAGTCCGAACGGGCTGGCGCCGGCGGAGATGATGGCGCCTTCGCCGCCCGAGCTGCCGCCGACGATTCGCGTGGGATCGTAAGCGTTGTTGGTGCGCCCGTAGACGGTGTTGGCGCTCTCCATCCACATGCAGAGCTCGGACGTGTTGGTCACGCCGAGCGGGATGGCGCCGGCCGCGCGCAGGCGGGCGACGGCGGTGGCGTCTTTGGCGGCGCCGCCGAGCGGAACGCGTGTCGCGAGGCCGGCGGTGTTGGGCATGCCGGTGAGCGCGAAGCACTCCTTGATGGTGCAAGGGACGCCGTGGAAGGCGGGCAGGTCGGCGTTCGACTTGGCGCGCTTGGCGTCGGCCTTTTGGGCTTCTTCGCGCGCCTCTTCGAAGCGTGTCGCAACCACGGCGTTGAGCGTCGGGTTGGTGGCCTCGACCTGCGCGATGTGGGCATCGACGGCGTCGACGGAGGTCAGGTCACCGTTGCGGATGAGCGCCGCGAGGGCGGTCCCGGAGAGGGTGAGCAGTTCGGGGTGGTTCACGACGCGACCGGGGCTCGGGGGGAGGCGCCGAGCTTACCCGTTGAGGATCGCGCGGTCGACTACAACACCGACGGGGCAGTGATCGGAGCCGAGCACGTCGGCCAGGATGAACGCGTCTTGCACGTGCTTCATGGCGCCTTCGGAGGCGAGCACGTAGTCGATGCGCCAGCCCACGTTGCGCTGTCGGATGCCGGGGCGGTTGCTCCACCACGTGTAGTGGCCTTCGGCGTCGGGGTGCTGGTTGCGGAAGGTGTCCGTCCAGCCTTCGCGGAGCCAGCGGTCGAGCTCTTCGCGCTCTTCGGCCAGGAAGCCGCTGGTTTTCTTGTTGGTCTTGGGCCGCGCGAGGTCGATCTCCTCGTGGGCGGTGTTGAAGTCGCCCATCACGAGCACGGGCTCGCCGGCTGCGCGGTGGGGCTCCAGCAGGTCGAAGAGCCGCTGATAGAAGTCGAGCTTGTAGGGCACGCGCGAGTGGTCGCGGTTCTTTCCGGAGCCGTTCGGGAAGTACACGTTGGCGATGATCAGAGCGCCGAGGCGCATGATCTGGACGCGGCCCTCGGCGTCGAAGCGCTCTTCGCCGATGGAGATCTCGACGTGGTCGGGCGCGATGCGGCTGTAGTAGCCGACGCCGCTGTAGCCCTTCTTGGAGCGGGCCGGGTGCAGGTCGAAGGACCAGCCTTGGGGCTCACGTGCGGCTTCGCTGAGTTGGGCGTGTTCGACGCGGGTCTCTTGCAGGCCGACGAGGTCGCAGCCGCTGGTGTTGAGCCAGTCGAAGAAGCCCTTCTTTTCGACCGACCGCAGGCCGTTGACGTTCCAGGATGCGAGCTTGAGCGGGGCGGTTGTCATGGGAGGTCGTTTCCTGTCCAGAGTCGGTCGTAGCTGCCGTTCGCGCTGATGTCTTCGGGCGCGTGACGGTAGGTGGATTCGATGAAGAGGGTGATGGCGTCGTTGTCCACGCAGTCTGCTGCGTAGGTGTTTTCCCAGGCGAGCACGGCGATGGCGGTGGGCAGGCCGGGGTAGGGCGTCATCACGTATCGGAACGTGCCGCCGTCGTCGTCGGGCGCTGCGAGCGCGGCTTCGTGGAGCTCGGCGATGAGCTCGGCCGGGGCGCACGGGTTGTACAGGAACGCGATGCCGCCGTGCTCGAGGTTGTGGAGGTAACGCTGCGGCGGCAGGTACGCGTAGTTGCCCCATCGCGCCCATTGTCCGCGGTGGTTTCCGGCATTGGGCGGCACGGCGTCGTAGGTGATTTCGGTGGGCTCCGCGATGTGCTGCGCGCTCTCGGCCGGCGTGGTCGTGAGCACGGGGGCCGCGCACGCGCCGGGCACGTAGGCGGGGTCGTTGCAGGCGTAGTCCTGCATGTCGGTGTCGCCGATGGCCTGCCCGCCGGAATCGGCCGCGTCGTTGCCGAAGCCGGTATCGGTGCGGGCAGGTTCGCCGTCATCGCCGCAAGCGCCGCCGAGCGCCGCGCACAGGGGGAGGGTCAGAAGAAGTGTGCGGGCGGTGCGGTGGAGCTGTCGTGGCATGTTCCTACTCGGCGAACTCGTCCATGGACGGGCATGTGCAAATCAGGTTTCGGTCGCCATGGGCGTTATCAACCCGTGCCACGGACGGCCAGAACTTGTGGTCGCGGACCCACTTGACGGGGAAGGCAGCGACCTCGCGGGAGTAGGGGTGGTCCCAGGCGTCGGCCATGACCATCGCGGCGGTGTGCGGCGCGTTCACGAGCGGGTTGTTGTCGGCGGGGATGGCCCCGGAGACGACCTGCTCGATCTCGGCGCGGATGGAGATCATGGCGTTGCAGAAGCGGTCGAGCTCGGCCTTGTCTTCGCTCTCCGTGGGCTCGATCATGAGGGTGCCGGGCACCGGGAAGCTCATGGTGGGCGAGTGGAAGCCGTAGTCCATGAGTCGCTTAGCCACGTCTTCGACGTCGACGCCGCGGGCCTTGAACGGGCGCAGGTCGAGGATGAACTCGTGGGCCACGCGACCGTTGGGGCCGCGGAACAGCACGTCGTAGTGGTCCTGGAGGACGGACGACATGTAGTTGGCGTTGAGGATGGCGACCTGGGTGGCGCGCTTGAGGCCCTCGGAGCCCATCATGGCGGCGTACATGTACGAGATCGGCAGGATGGACGCGCTGCCGTAAGGCGCCGCGGAGACGGGGCCCATGGCCTCGGGGCCGCCGAGTCCGGTGACCGGGTGGCCGGGCAGGTAGGGCGCGAGGTGCGCTGCGACGCAGATGGGGCCCATGCCGGGACCGCCGCCGCCGTGCGGGATGCAGAAGGTCTTGTGCAGGTTCAGGTGGCAGACGTCCGCGCCGAAGTCTCCGGGGCGGCAGAGGCCGACCTGGGCGTTCATGTTGGCGCCGTCGAGGTACACTTGGCCGCCGGCGTCGTGGATGATCTGGCAGGCTTCGCGGACGCTCGCTTCGAACACGCCGTGGGTGGACGGGTAGGTGATCATGAGCGCGGCGAGCTTGTCGGCGTGCTTGGCGACCTTGGCGCGCAGGTCTTCGACGTCGATGTTGCCTTCGTCGTCACAGGCGACGGGTACCACGCGCATGCCGGCCGTGACGGCGCTGGCGGGGTTGGTGCCGTGCGCGGAGACGGGGATGAGGCAGACGTCGCGCTCGGGGTGGCCTTGGCCCTTGTGCCAGGCGCGGATGACCATGAGGCCGGCGTACTCGCCCTGCGAGCCAGCGTTGGGCTGCAGCGAGGTGGCGGCGAAACCGGTGATGTTGGCGAGCCAGCTCTCGAGGCCGCGGAACATCTTCTCGTATCCGCGGGTCTGCTCGGCGGGCGCGAACGGGTGGAGCTGGCCGAATTCGGGCCAGGTGATCGGGATCATCTCGGTGGTCGCGTTCAGCTTCATGGTGCATGAGCCGAGCGGGATCATCGAGGTGGTCAGCGACAGGTCGCGGGCCTGCAGACGGTTCAGGTAGCGCAGCATCTCGCTCTCGGAGCGGTGCGCGTGGAACACGGGGTGCGTGAGGAACGGCGTGTCGCGGGCGAGCGTGCAGAGCGTGGCGGCGTCGCCCTCGGTGAGGTCGTCGATCGCGGCGGTGATGCCGAAGGCGGCGAGCACGGTGCGCACCTCGTCGAGCGAGGTTTTTTCGTCGAACGCGATGCCGACGGCGTCGTCGTAGCGGCGCAGGTTGATGCCGAGCTCGAGGGCCTTGGCGATCACGGCGTCGGCGTTGTCGACGGCCACGCGCAGGGTGTCGAAGAACGCGGCGTCGCCGATGTCGAAGCCGGCGCGGCGGAACGCGGCGGCGGCGACGGCGGTGTGGGCGTGGACGCGCTCGGCGATGCGGGTGAGGCCCTCGGGGCCGTGCCAGGTGGCGTACGCGCCGGCGATGATGGCGAGCAGGACCTGCGCGGTGCAGATGTTGCTTGTCGCGCGGTCACGGCGGATGTGCTGCTCGCGCGTCTGCACGGCCAAGCGGTAGGCGGGGGCGCCGTTGCGGTCGACGGAGACGCCGATGATGCGGCCCGGAATCTGGCGCGTGTACTTGTCGCTGGTGGCCAGGTACGCGGCGTGCGGGCCGCCGTAGCCGAGCGGCACGCCGAAGCGCTGCGTGGAGCCGACGGCGATGTCGGCACCCCAGGCGCCGGGGGCCTTGATGACGGTCAGCGCGAGCACGTCGGCGGCGGCGATCACGAGGGCGCCAGCGGCGTGTGCACGCTCGGCGAACGCGGTGAAGTCGACGACGCGGCCGTCGGTGTCGGGGTACTGCACGAGCGCGCCGCACAGGTCGCCGGCGCCGAAGTCGGCGTCGTCGGGGGCGCCGATTCGGACGATGATACCGAGCGCGTCGGCGCGGGTTTGGACGACGGCGATGGTCTGCGGGTGGCAGGTCTCGGCGACGAAGAACGCGGGCTTCTTACGACGGGCGATCGCGTAGGCCATAGCCATGGCTTCGGCGGCAGCGGTGCCCTCGTCGAGCAGCGACGCGTTGGCGAGCGGCAGACCGGTGAGGTCGGCGACCATGGTCTGGAAGTTGAGCAGCGCCTCGAGCCGGCCCTGCGAGATCTCGGCTTGGTACGGCGTGTACTGCGTGTACCAGCCCGGATTCTCGAGGATGTTGCGGAGGATCACCGGCGGGGTGACGGTGTCGTGGTAGCCCATGCCGATGAGCGTGCGCACGACGGTGTTTTCGTTCGCGATAACGCGCAGTTTGGCGAGCGCTTCGAACTCGGTCTGTCCGGGGCCCACGTCCAGGCCGCCGTCGAGACGGATGGCGCCGGGGATGGCCTCGTTCATCAACGTCTCGAGAGAATCCGCGCCCACTTTTTGGAGCATGGTCTCGATGGCCTTCGGGCGCGGCCCGATGTGGCGGTCGACGAAACGGTCCTGGGCGAGCAACTGATTACGGATGGACATGACGGCGGAGGCGTTCGAAGGGACGAAACTTGGCGGCCTCATAGATCACTCTGGCAGCGGTGGCGAGCGCAGCGGAAACGGGGTTCGGTGCGTTACCTAACCTCTACGCGCGCGAGCGCACGTGAGCCCGCAGATCTCTCGACGGCGCCTCGGGTGGCAAGCAGGGTTGCGACGGCCGCGATCAGGTAGCAAGGTGTCGGCGCCCACACCCACGAGCGTCATGCCTTTCGTAGACCGAGACGGCCTTCAGATTCATTACAAAGCTTGGCCCGCGCCGTCGCCGGACGCGCCCACGCTGTTGTTCATTCCCGGCCTGTCGGCGAGCGCTGAGGCGTTCCCTGGGCTGTTCGCCGATCTGTCGGCGACGTGGCGGTTGATCGTCATCGACCCGCGCGGGGCCGGCCGGTCTCCGGGTGGGGTGTTGCGCTTCAAGCTGCGCGACGTGGCGGCCGATTGTGTCGCTGTGCTCGACGCCGAGGGCGTGGCTTCCGCGCATGTGCTCGGCCTGTCGATGGGCGGCATGATCGCGCAGGAGTTGGTGCTCGGCTGGCCGAGCCGTGTGAACGCGTTGGTACTGTGCTGCACGATGTGCGGTCAGCGTCCGGCCAAGCGCCCGGGCCCGATCATCATCTCGCGCTTGGTCGGCGGCATCGCCGCGGCCGGGCGTGGTGGGCCAGCGACGCCGGAGTCCATCGCCGATGCGTTCGGGCCCATCCTGTTTGGTCGCAACGCGCCGCTCGACAAGCGCCTGGAGTTTTTCGGCCGCCGAACGGGCGACTACAAGCCGACCAAGCGCGGTGTTTTGTCGCAGTTGTGGGCCATTCGCAGTTTCGGGTCGTACGCGCGCCTGCATCAGATTAAGTCGCCGACGCTGGTCATCCACGGTGATGAGGACATCCTCGTCCCGACCGTGAACGCCATGACCCTCGCCGACGCCATCCCCGCGGCGGAATTACAGATTCTGCCGGGTGGCCACGTGTTCTTTTTCGAGTACCAGACCGATTTCCTAGCGCGCATCCGAGACTTCCTCGGCCGCGCCGACGCCACGAGCTACGCCGCATGAGTTACACGTTCTACAAGGTCCTTCACGTCTTCGGCGCCCTGCTGCTCTTCATGTCGCTGGGTGGCGGCGTGATCCGCGCGCTGCAAGCTGGTTCGCCCGGTGCCGAAAAGGGCCGCGCGCTGATCGGCGCGTCGCACGGCATCGCCCTGTTGATTCTGTTGGTCGCCGGATTCGGTGCCGCAGGAAAGGGCGGCATGATGTCCGCCGGGTTCCCCGCTTGGATCATCGTTAAGCTGGTGATCTGGCTCGCGCTCGGTGGCCTGCTCGGGGCGATCAACCGCAAGCCGCAGATGGCGAAGCCCCTGTGGGCCGTGTTCGCGCTGCTCGGCGGTTTGGCCGCGTACACCGCGATCCTGAAGCCGTTCTAAACGGCCGTACCAACCCCAACTGGAGTTGAGATGAGCGACGAGACAAACAGCGATTTGAACGCCGCCGCGGATGCGGCCGCTCAGGACCAGACCATCGCCCGCGTGCTCAAGGAGCAGCGTGTGGTGCACATGGTCGGCCTCTCCGCGAAGCCGGACCGCGACAGCCACAAGGTGGCCGCGTACCTGCGCTCCCACGGCTACCGCATCATCGCCATCAACCCCACGGTTGAGGAAGTGCTCGGCGAGCGCGCGTACCCGAGCCTGGAGGCCGCTCAGGCCGCCGAACCCGTTCACCTGGTCGACGTGTTCCGGAAGGGCGAAGCGCTGCCCGGGCTGGTCGATGAGCTCGAGGCGTTGCCCGAGCTGCAAGCCGTCTGGCTCCAGCTTGGCGTGCGAAACGACGAAGCCGAGGCGCGGCTTGCGGAGTTCGACGTGGACCTGGTCGTCGACCGCTGCATCAAGATCGAACACGCAGCGCGTTTGACCTAACACGCAGCGCGTTTGGCCTAACACGCAGCGCGTTTGGCCTAACCCGCAGCGATTTGGGGTGCGCTCGCCATTCGGGCCGTCGGTCGTCTATGCTGAACGCGATGAACGAGATCCCATTCCATACCCCTTACGTGACCGGCCGCGAGGGCGCTTATGTCCAGCAGGTGCTGGAGGGCGGTCCTTTCGGCGGCAACGGGCCTTTCACGCGCCGCTGTCAGGAGCTGTTGCGTGCGCTTACGGGCCGCCGGGCGCTGCTCACGACGTCGTGTACGGGGGCGCTGGAGCTCGCGGCGATGGCGCTCGATTGTGGACCCGGCGACGAGGTGATCGTGCCGTCGTACACGTTTGTATCGACGGCATCGGCTTTCCTGCGTACCGGCGCGAAGATTGTGTTCGCCGAGGTCGATCCGCGCACGTTGATGCTGGACGTGGACGACGTGGAGCGTCGGATGACGGCGCGCACGAAGGCGGTGGCGGTGGTGCACTACGCGGGCGTCACGGCCGACCTCGCGCGGCTCACCACGCTGTGCTCCGCGGCGGGCGTAGCGCTCGTCGAGGACGCCGCGCAGGGCTTTGGCTCGACCCAAGACGGTGTGCATCTGGGCACGGTAGGGCGGTTCGGGACCCTGTCGTTCCACGAGACCAAGAACGTACACTGCGGGCTCGGCGGCGCGCTGTATCTGGATGACGCTGACTTCGACCGCGTCGAGAATATGTGGGAGCGGGGTACCAACCGCACCAAGATGTTCCGCGGCCTGGTCGACAAGTACAGCTGGGTGGAGCCGGGGTCGTCGTTTTACCCGACCGAACTGCAGGCGGCGTATCTGCTCGCGCAGCTGGAAGGCTTGGACGAGAACCTGCGCCTGCGGGCGGCGCTGTCCGGTGCGTACGACTTGCGCCTGGCCCAGTTGGAAGCGGCCGGTAAGCTCACGGTGCAGCCGCGTCCGGAGGGGCTGGCGTGGAACCACCATGCGATGGCGTGCGTGTTCCCGACGTTCGAGGTCACCGAAGCGGTTCGGTTGGGGCTCAAGGCGTCGGGCGTGCACGCGTACATCGGTTACGTGCCGCTGCATTCGAGCCCGATGGGGCTGCGACTTGGCGGTCAGGTTGACGACCTGCCGGTAACAGAAGATGTCGCGAAACGGGTCCTCAGGTTGCCGCTACATCACGCGATGTCGGTGGCCGATGTGGACCGAGTTTGTGATGGGATCGAAGCCGCGCTGGATGCGCGCACGGGGGACACGAAATGAACGCGAATACGTCCGAGAGCTTTGACGCAGCGGTCGCGCACTACCGCGTCGCGCTGTCTTCGGTTGGCGACTTTGAGGTCTCTGACGCGCGGGCGGAGCACCACGTGGAGTGCCTGCGGGACTGGCATCCGCACGCCGAGGTTGAGGACGTGCGCGCGTGGTTCGAAGCGGAGCGCGCGGCGTGCACGATGACGGTGGAGGACATCCCGCTGACGGAGTGTGCGGGCTGGCTTCAGGACCCGAAGACGGGCGACTGGGTGCACGAGTCGGGCGAGTTCTTCCGCGTGCAGGGCGTGCGGGTGCGCGTAGATTCGCGCGAGGTCGGCCGCGGCGGGTGGGACCAGCCGATCCTCACGCAGGTGGGCTTCGACGGTGGTCTGCTCGGCCTGCTGCGGCAGCGTCACAACGGCATCCCGCTCTACTTGGTCGAGGCGAAGGCCGAGCCGGGCAACTTTGGAAAGCTACAGATCAGCCCCACGCTTCAGGCCACGTTTTCGAACCTGAAGCGGGCGCATTCTGGCCGCAAGCCGCGGTTCGCGGAGTACTTCGAGTCGCCTGACCAGATGTGCGCAGATGTGCATTTTGCCGCGTGGTTGTCCGAGGATGGCGGGCGACTGAACCTGAAGCGGAACCGGGGCATGTTGGTCGAGGTAGACCCTGGAACGATCGGCGATCTGCCGCCTGGTTTCGCGTGGGTATCGATGTTCCAAATCAAGGCGCTGCTCTACGAGAACGCTTGGATTAGCCCACACATCCGCGGCATCATCGCGCATCTGTAGGAGGCATTATGACGAGAGTCGCTGTTTGGGGTCTGGGCGGGCACGCGCGCCGAAATTTGCTCCCGGCGCTCGTGTCGTCCGCCAACGTTTCGCTGCGCGGCGTTTGGACGCGCTCGGCTCAAGCCCGCGCCGACGTGGCCGGTGAATACGACGTGGTAGCGTACGCCTCGGCCGACGCGATGCTGGCCGACTCGGAGGTCGACGCCGTCGTGGTGGCGACGCCTGTGGGGCTTCACGTGGCGCATGGCGTGCAGGTGCTTCGGGCGGGTAAAGACCTGTGGTGTGAGAAGTCGCTCGCCGCGAATCTGGGTCAAGCGCAGGACCTGATTCGCGCGGCGGACGAGACCGGCCAGCAGGTGCACGAACTTTTCATGTTCCTGTGGCACCCCCAGTTTGCGGCGCTGCAGGAGCTCGTCTCAAGTGGCCAGCTCGGCGAGGTACGCGGTGTGACGGCGCGATTTGGGTTCCCGCACTTGGCGTCGGACAACGTCCGCTATTCTAAGGAACTCGGCGGCGGGGCACTGCGCGACGCGGGGGCGTACCCCTACGCGGCGGCCCACGCGCTGCTCGGCGTGCCGACGTCGCATGCGCAGCAGCTTTGGACCGCGCCGGGGTACGATGTGGACACCGAGGGCAGCGCGCTGCTCACCTACGATTGCGGAGCGCGCGCGCTGCTCGAGTGGGGCTTCGGGCTAAGCTACCGCAATGAGATCGAGGTGTGGGGTACCGAAGGTTCGGCGCGGCTGCAGCGCGCGTTCTCCAAGCCCGGCACGCTCGAAACGCAGATCAGCGTGCAGCCTCAGTCGGGCGCCGCGCACGTGGTTACGGTCGCGCCGGCGAACCACTTCGAGCGCATGTTCTCGAACCTGGACGGGCGCACGGGGAAGGCGTGGTGCGCCGCGCAAGCACAGCTGTTGTTCCGCTCCACGGTCGACTGAGGCACGGGCGAGGGGCTGCTGCTAGATCGCTGAACATTGGGGCGCGATCGGCCGATGATTCGGTCCCGTTCGGGTCAATGGGGAGTCCGAGCGGGTTGAAGCTGTCCTTCGACTTCGCTCAGGAAGGGGGCAAGGTTGCCCGCCTTTCGTTCGACTTCGCTCAGGAAGGGTGCAGGTTCGACCGGGTGTCCTTCGACTTCGCTCAGGAAGGGTGGGTTGGGTTCATGGTCGATTGCCGGGTGCTTGGTCGACCGGGTGTCCTTCGACTTCGCTTAGGAGGGGTGCACGTTCGACCGGCTTTCGTTCGACTTCGCAGAGGAAGGGGGCTTGGTCGACCGGGTGTCCTTCGACTTCGCTCAGGAAGGGTGCACGTTCGACCGGGTGTCGTTCGACTTCGCTCAGGGAGGGTGCTTGGTCGACCGGGTGTCCGTCGACTTCGCTCAGGAAGGGTGCACGTTTGACCGGGTGTCGTTCGACTTCGCTCAGGAAGGGTGCATGGTCGACCGGCTGTCGTTCGATTCGCTTAGGAAGGTGGGATTGGGTGCGTGGCCCAAATGGGTTGCCTCTAGCGGGAAGGCGCGGGTGCCGGTGTCGCGTTGTCCGTCGCCTCGGCCTGCTGAAGCTCCCACAAGTGGGCGTAGACACCGGCTTTGGCGAGCAACTGTTCGTGCGTTCCCTCTTCGGCGATGCGGCCCTCGGCCAGCACAACGATGCGGTCGCTGTCGACGATTGTCGACAGGCGGTGCGCGATCACCATCGTGGTTCGGTCGCCTTCAAGTGCCCGCAACGCTTCGAGAATCCGTTGTTCGGACTCTGAGTCGAGCGATGAAGTGGCTTCGTCGAACACCAGAATGGCCGGGTTCTTGAGGACCGCGCGTGCGATGGCGACGCGCTGCTTTTCACCGCCGGAGAGCTTGAGTCCACGCTCGCCGACGATGGTGTCGTAGCCCTTGGGCAGCCGCTCGATGAAGTCGGAGAGTTGGGCCACGCGGGCGGCCTCGCGGACCTGCTCTTCGGTGGCGTTCAGGTTGCCGTACAGGATGTTGTAGCCGAGCGTGTCGTTGAACAGCACGGTGTCCTGGGGGACGATGCCGATGGCGTCGCGGACGGTGGATTGTTGCACCGTGCGGACGTCCTGACCGTCGATGGTCACGCGGCCGGAGTTCACGTCGTAGAAGCGGAACAGCAGGCGCGCGAGCGTTGACTTGCCGCCGCCGGAGGAGCCCACGATCGCGACCTTCTGCCCGGCGTCGATGTTCAGCGAGATGCCGTGGAGGATGGTGCGTTCGGGGTCGTATCCGAACACCACGTCTTCGAACCGCACCACGCCTTGAGACACCACGAGCGGGGGGGCGTCGGGCAGGTCTTTGACCTCGGGGTCTCGTTGCAGAATGCCGAACATACGCTCCATGTCGTTGAGCGCGTGCTTGAGCGTGGCGTAGATCATGCCGAGGAAGCCGAGCGGCATGAAGAGCTGGAGCAGGAAGGCGTTGACGGCCACGAGGTCGCCGATGGTGAGCTCGTCGTTGACCACGCCTTGGGCGGCCAGGAACATGATGACGGTGACGCCGCCGGCGATGAGGGTGCCCTGCAAGAAGTTGAGCAACGCCAGCGCGAATCGGCTGCGCACGCCGATGTCCTCGAGCTCGAGCAGCCGCGCGTCGTAGCGCTCGATCTCAAAGTCCTCGTTGCCGAAGTATTTGACCGTCTCGTAGTTGAGCAGGCCGTCGACAGCCTGGGAGTTGGCCTCGGAGTCGATGCGGTTGAGCTCGGTCCGCAGCTGCATGCGCCAATGGGTCACGGCGAACGTGGAGGCCACGTAGAGGACGACCGTCACCAGCGCGACGAGGGCGTAGCGCGGGTCGTATTGCGACACGAGGATCGCGGTGACGAGCCCGACCTCCACCAGCGTGGGGAGGATGTTGAACAGCAGGAACGAGAGCAGGGTGCTGACGCTGCGCGTGCCGCGGCCCAGGTCGCTGGCCACCTGGCCGGTCTTGCGCTCCAGGTGGTAGCGGAGCGACAGGTTGTGGAGGTGGCGGACCACGCGTCCCGACAGCCGGCGCATGATGCCGCGCTGCGCGCGCTCGAACACCAGCGACTGCACCTCGCTGAAAATGGTCGAGGACAGCCGCAGCGCGCCGTAAGCGAGCAGCAGGCCGACCGGCACCGCGATGACGAGGTTCTCCGCCGGATCGAGGGCGTTGACCAACGCGCGGAGCACCAGCGGCACCCCGACGGTGGCCACTTTGACCCCGATGAGCAGCACGAACGCGATCGTGGCGCGCCCTTTGTACGCGGCGATATACGGCGCGAGGGCACGGAGAATCTCCCAGTCCAATCGGACGGGAGTCGGTAGTTCGGTTCGGCGTCCGCGCATCAAGGTGGGGTGCAGGTCGTAGGGGTCGCAGGAAGGGCGACGCCGTACTATAGGGGCCGAATGCAGACGGCCAACCCTAAAGCCAACCCTCACGCTGGCCGAACGGCCCTCGTCACCGGCGGAAACGGCTTCGTCGGACGCCACGTGGTGGCCCTTTTGCGCGCTGCCGGCTGGCAAGTTCGCACGCTGTCACGGTCCCCGGGCCCGCAGGACACCACGTGGACCTGTGGCACGGTTCTGGACCCGAAAGTGCTCGCCAGAGCGTGCGCGGGCGTCGATGTGGTGCTGCATCTGGCGGGCCGGGTTTCGCACTCGCGCCGAGACGGGTTCGCGGGCCTGAGAGAGCTTCACGTGACGGGCTCGGTGGCCGTGCTCGACGCCGCCGCAGCCGCCGGAGTTCGCCGCGTGATCATGGCGTCCACGTCTGGCACGGTCGGTCTGTTCAGCACGCCGCAGGTGGCCGACGACACATCGCCTTACGCGCACGAGCTCGCGCGGCGCTGGCCTTACTACCGGACGAAGATCGAGGCGGAGTCTGCCGCTCAGGACCGTGCGGCAGCCCTGCGGATCGAGCTTGTGCAGCTGCGGCCGTCGCTGGTGCTCGGCCCCGGGGGCTCGCGTGAGTCCTCCAACGCGCTCGTGTTCGACGTCGCGAATGGCCGCATGCCGGTGTGCCCGTCCGGCGGCCTCAGCGTGGTGGACGTTCGCGATGTCGCTGCCGCGTTCGTCGCCGCGATCGACGTCCCCAACCCGGCGCCAACGTACCTTCTGGGCGGCGAGAATCTGACGTTCGCCGCGCTGTTTGAGCGCATCGATGCGCTGACGCGTCCACACCGCCGTTTCCGCGTTCCGGCGGGGCTGCTCCGCATGTCATCGGCCCTCTCGGCGCCCATCGTTCACACGATGTCCGAGGGGTCCTGGGCGTCGCGGATCCTCGACCCGGTGGCGGCCGAGATGTCGGCGTGTTTTTGGTACATCGACGCCGCGGCTGCCGAGCGCGACTTGGGGTTCGTGGCGCGGCCGCTCGCGGACACCTTGGCCGACACTTTGGACGAGACCGTGTCCGATTCCCCGTCAGAACCCCTGGCCGAAAGCCCTTCCTGAGCGTAGGGGGCACACGCTGCGCTCCGCCCGCCTCCACACCTACCGCGTCCCCACTGCATGAGCCGATTCATACATTTCGCCGCCGCCATCGAGCGTATCGCCGCTTCATCACGCGTGCTCGACGACCGGCTTGAGCGTCTGAACGATGGGCCCATCGTCTCGGAAGTCGCCAAATCTGCCGCTGAACGCGCCGCGACCGAACTCGAGAACCTGACCGCCAAGGAAGCGCCGTTTCCACAGCCGGTCGATATGCTCGACGAGGAGTGGGACCAGCGCGAGATCGTATCGCTCCGTGAGGCCGTCTCCACGTTGGCGCTCAGCGCGGAGCAGCGTCCGAAGGACCTGCAAGATTGGATTCGGGATACACGGCTCGCCATCGCCGGCTTCGCCGAGGCCCGAGAGCGGTTCTTAGACCGGGTCGAGTTTTGACCGCCGTGCACCCGCTCGACGCCCGCATGTCGCAGTCGCTGTGGCCACAGGGCGACACCGCATATCCTCTGTACGTGCTGCGATTGCGCGGCACGCAGGAAGAGATGGGGCGGCAGCACGGGGAGTTGGTCGCAGCGCTCGGCGACGTGCCTTCGCTGAGCTCCCACTACGCGGGAATGCCCAGGCGTTTGATGCTCGGTGCTGGCGGCGGAGATGCCTCGGAGCGCGTGCTGCTTCGTGTGCTCGGACCCGCGATCGAACGCGGCCTGCGGTCGCTGGAGCGCAATCGAAACCCCGAGCTTCGCGCGCGGTCGCGGGCGTTTCTGGCCGCGCTCGGCGAGGACCCGGACCGGAGCCGCTACAACGGCGTGATGGACGTGTTTCAGAACGTGGTCGCGCTGGCGTTTCGCGCTGGCGTCCCCACGCTCGCCAAGCGGCTGGTGCTGTCGATTCCGCCCGCGTGCTCCACGCTGATGGCCTGGGGCGATGCCACCGATAGCGGGCGCATGCTGCACGCGCGCAACTTCGATTTCCCCGGCATCGGCGTCTGGGAGCGTCGGCCGAGCGTGGTGTTCTGCACGCCCCACCGTGGGCTGCGTTACGGCTTTATCGCGACGGTTGGCGCCGACCTGCCGGGCATCACGGGCTTCAACGAGGCCGGCTTGGTGCTCACGGCCCATACCCGATTCAACGAGAGCGTGAGCTTCCGCGGGACGTCGATTGTGGACCTTGGCCACGAGGTGATTCGCCGAGCCTCGACGCTGTCGGACGCGCTGAGCGTTGTCCGCGAGCTCGCGCCGATCGCGTCCACCTGGGGCCTGGCGATCTCGTCGGCCCGCGAAGGGCGCTCGATGAGCATTGAGACCAACGCCGGCGGCGTGCACGCGGTGCACAGCGACGGCTCGTGGCAGACCTGTACGAACCGTTATCACCACCCGTCGCAGCGTGCGCGAGAGGTACGCCTCTCGGCCGGCTTCCTCGCCAGCTCGATCGGCCGTGAGAGCGTGATGGCGCGACGGATGGGCACCGGCCCGATCACCGCCGCCGAGGCCTGCGCGTTACTCGGCTCACGCGATGACTCTGAGGTGGCGGGAGCGGTCCGTTCGGCGGGTGCCGTGCTCGGCCAGGGCTGTTCCGTGCAGAGCGTTGTGTTCGACGCTTCCGACGCGCGCGTGCACGTGAGCGTGGGGCCGTGCCCGACCGGCGATGGCCCCTGGATCGACGTGCCGTGGCGATGGGACGGCCCGGAGATGGAGCGCTTGGAGGCCCCGTTCACCCGGAAGACCGACAGCGAGAGCGTTGCGCACGGGCACTACGTGGAGGCCACCCGCTTGTGCGAGGAGGCGGCTCCACTCGTGGACATCCGCGCTCACATGGAGCGCGCGGTGGTGCTCAGTCCGGAGGACCCGTCGTATCGTTTCGCGGCGGGACTGCTGGCCGCCAAGGACGGCGCGTTGGAGGTTGCTGCCGCGCACCTCGCGACGGCCGACGCCCACGAGCGCGCGCCGTTCGTCCGGTGTCAGATCGGCCTCTGGGCCTCGCGCGTGGCCGATGCGCAGCGCGACCGTGCGTTGGCTTGCACGCTCCGAGACCGCGCCGCGAACCTGCTCGATGCGCTGCCGCCGGAGACGCGCGCGATGATGCAGGACGAGCTCCGCGACGACGTCAAACGTCCGTATCGGCGCGCCGCGCTGGCGAGCATGAAGGTCGCGCTCGAAGCGCTCGACGCCGGGTAGGGCGTTGGCCGACTTCGCCCGTCGCCGAGTGCTGGCGGGCGAAGTCGAGAGTTCGCAGCCGGGCGGTTAGGCGCGGCGGCGGCGTACGGCGAAGAGCGCGCCAAACACCAACCACAGGCCCGCTCGGGGCGTCGTGCTGGAGGCGCTACAGCCCTTGTCGGTGCTCGTGGTGGCGACGATGGTGCCGCTCGCTTCTTCGAGAGCGTCGGCGTCTCCGCAGATGAACGATGCCGGGCATACGCCCGCCTCGCCAGCGTCGCCGTTGAGGCAAACGGACATGCCGTCGACCTCGAAGCACTCGGTGTTTCCGGGGCACTCGGTGTTCTCGCACGTGGCGGTGCAGATGGAGCCGGTGCCGAAGTTCAGGCAGAGCCCGCCGTTGCACTGGCTGTCCTCGGTGCAGGCCTCGCACACGTCGCAGGCGAACGCGTCGGGGTTGTCGGCGATGGCGCCGCCACACACGTAGCTCTCTTCGCACACGCCAGCTTCGGCGGAGTTCTCGTTCAGGCAGAGCCCGCGGTCGCTGGCGCCACCGGTGGGGATCGAGAAGCAGGTGCTCGTGACGGGGCAGTCGCTGTTCGAGTCGCAGTCGAACGTGCAGACGCCGCCTTCGCCGAAGTCGACACAGCTGCCGCGCGGGCACTCGCTGTCGTCGATGCAGCTGTTGCACACGTCGCAGATTCCGCCACGGTCGCGGTCGTCGCGGTCGTCGCAGGCGTCGCCGAGCGCGTCGCGGTCTTCGTTGAGCTGGTCGGGGTTGGCCACGTCGACGCAGTTGTCTTCGTCGTCGGAGATGCCGTCGGCGTCGTCGTCCACAAAGTTCGGGTCGGAGTTGCCGCTGCGGACCCACGGAGCGGGGTCGTAGCCACCGAGCTCGGCGGCGCGCTCAGCGGTCGCGCGAATCCAGTCGCTCCAGTCGTCGACGGCGGAGTACACCGAGCTGGAGCAGCCGTCGCCGCCGCGGGAGAGCACGCCGAAGACGCGGCCCTCGGAGTCGAGCGCCGGGCCGCCGGAGTCGCCTTGGCAGGTGCCGTCGGAGCCGACCCACTCACGCGATTGGATCTGGTTTCCACCGAATGCGCGGCACGCGTCGCCATCGCAGAACACCTGTCGGTCCGTCAGCCATCGGCGTTGGCCTGCAGAGCCGCCGGTGCCGTTGGTGTCGCCGTAGCCGTGGGCGCTGTAGACCTCACCTTGCTGTGCGGTGATGTCGATGCGCGGGATCGCCGGCTCGGCCACCGAGCTGGGCACGTTCGTGTCCAGGATGATGAGCGCGATGTCCGTGTTGCACAGATCGCGGCTCTCTTCCGGGACCAGGACCTCGACGGCGCCATACGAGTTTCCGAAGGGCGAGAGCTGCGTTTCGGCAGACAGCAGGAAGCCGCTGGCGGGGTACACGTCGCCGAACGTGGTGGAGCCACAGATGACGAACGCGCTCGCGTTTTCGGCGACACAGTGTTGGGCGGTCAGCAGCAAGTTGGGCGCGATGAGCGTACCCGTGCAGATGCCGCCTTGCGTCTGGTTGAAGATGCCGAACACGTTGGTGTGCAACGTGTCCCGCTGGCCGCCCGCGATACCTTGATGGATCTCGGCGATGACGTGCGGTTCGGACAGCGGTTCGGAGGCACAAGAGGTGGCGAGCGCACTCACGGAGAGCAGGAGTGCGAGGCGGGAACCGAGAGGGTGGGGCATGTGGCGGGTTGTGTGAGCCGACCGAAGTCGACGGAGGAACGCCGTGACCCCTTATCAGAATCGCAGATTCAGCCAAAGCGCCATCCCCGACGCGGTCGGGACGCATGCCATGCGCGCTGCCGCTATTGCTGCGGCGTCACGGGCACGGGCTCGGCGGTCTCGGCCGCTGTATCGCCGGCGGGTGCCTCGTCCGGCGGGTCCTCGACGCGCAGTCGGATTCGCGCCTGCTGGTCGGGGAATTTGGCCTCGACGCCGAAGTAGATCTCGCGGATGCGGTCCATGTCCTTCGGGATGTCGTTGGTGAGCATGAACTGCGGCCCGAAGCCGGTTCGCTTGGCCTTAAAGTCCAAAATGCCCATGACCACCGGCACGTCGGCTTGCATGGCGATGCGGTAGAACCCGGACTTCCAGTATTCGCGGTAGCCGCGGGTGCCGGACGGCGGGATCGCCAAGTGGAGTTCGTCCTTGGATTCGAACTCCGTGACCAGCTGCTCCACCAGGTCCTGTGGTGAGTGGCGGTTCACCGGCACGCCGCCAGTCTTGAGCAGGAACCAGCCCATTGGGCCCTCGAAGAGCGTGTGCTTGCCGAGCCAGTTGAGGTTCGTGCCAAACGCCCAGCTCGCGGCGAGCAGGTACACGAAGTCCCAGTTGGACGTATGCGGCGCACAAACGAGCACGTACTTCTTGGCTTCGGGTCGCTCACCAATGAGCGTCCAGCCAGCAAGACGGATGTACGCGGCCCCTATTAGCTTTCGTAGCAACATGCGGATCAACCTCGGTTCGCGCCCGATCGTAGCGCGGTCCGGCGGGATGAGCAAATCTGGTGTAGCGGCGCAATCCGCAGCGTTCGGGGATTCCTACTTGCAGTCGGACATGCTGGTGCCGAGCATCCTCGCTCCCCTTGACCCCTTTGCTATGTCTACCGACGAAACCGCACTTCGCCGCCGTTCTGAAGACCTCCACGCCAAGTACCGTTATGGCTTCGCGGGCAAGCCGCGGCTTACGCGTCGGCTCGCCGATCTGGAGAGCATCCTTCAGACTGCAAAGGCGCTGCTCGACCAGGCGAAAGAAATGGTCGGCGAGGGCGAAGTCACCGAAGAGATGCGCACGCGACTGCAGCTCTACATGACCGAGCGTGACGCCATCGTTGAGGCGCAGGCCGCCGGCCCGAATGCGCGCATGGTCTCGATGCTCGGCACCCGCGCCAACGCGTTGTTCGCGGTCTACACGCGGCACTTCGCGGGCAAATCGCGCCTCACGCGCGACGTCGCGCTGCTCGACGATCTGACCGGCGCCATCGAAGAAGTTCGCTCCGAGCTGCGTGAGCTCGTGTCCACGGACGCGGCCGCCGCTGCCAGCGAGCAGCTCGTCCCGATCGAGAAGAACCTGGAGATGTACGCCTCCGAGCGTGCGAACATCGTGGCGACCCAGCAGGGTACGGGCGAGGAGCGCACGACCGCGTTCGCGAACATCGCCAACGCCCAGTTCGACACGTACCGCAAGCACTTCGCGGGCAAGTCGCGCCTGTCGCGCCGCACCGGGCTCATCGACCGCGTCGTGTCGAGCCTCGAGAAGTGTGAGGCCGGCATGCAGGCGCTCATCGCCGAGGGCGAGCAGCTGGACACCAACCGCGCCAACCTCGCGATCGTGCAGAGCCGGCTGGCCGACTACCGCGCCGAGGCCACTGCGATCCGCGCCGCCCGCGGCAACGCGAGCGTGTTCGAGATCATCGATGCGTTGGGTCAGGACGCCAACCTCGTCATGGAGGAATACGCGACGCATTTCGCGGGTAAGGACCGTGGAACGCGGAATCTGGATCAGCTGGGCACCCTCATGGACCGCCTCGCCGAGACGGAGCGTCAGATGTGGACGCTGAGCCGCGTACAAGACAACCCGACGAACTCGCAGAACATCACGATCGTGCACGACACGGCGCTGGTGTATGAACACGAGTACAAGCAAATCCGCGACGCGCAGTCGCACTAGCGCCCGGCATGATCGGCGGGCGTCTTTCTTGAGAGAGCGTCATGACCCGAACTCGCATCCTCGTTAGCGTCCTTTTCCTCTTCCTGCTGCCTGCTTGTAGCTCCATGTGCAGCCAGTGCGCGCCCGACGCGCCGCCAGTCGCCGAGCAAGCGGCGGCGGGCAGCGGAGCGGAGCAGGGCAGCGGTGAGGAAGAGGGCAGCGGTGAGGAAGAGGGCAGCGCGGAGCCTGAGTACCTGGGCGGTCCCTCCATCCCCATCCGAGTGACTCCCGTGGGCGAAGACATCAACAACTTCGCCAACTCGCTCTACGCGGAGGTCGCGCCGCGCGAGGGCAACTTCATCGTCTCGCCGGTGTCCGTGGCGGCGTCGCTGCACCTGGCGCTCGCCGGCGCAGAGGGGCGCACGCTGTCCGGGATCAACCGGGCGGTGTGGGCGCGTCGCGACCGCCCGGACTTGCTCGAAGCCAGCGGTGAGATGCTGCGGGCGATCACGGCGAGCGAGGGCGTGGACGTGGCGATCGCCAACCGACTGTGGATCGACGAGTCGTGGGTCGAGCGCCTGCTGCCCACCTACCGCGAGGCCGTTCAGGCCAACTTCGGCGCCGCGATCGGCTCCGCGGACTTCGTGAACGCGGCCGAGCCGTCGCGCGATGCGATGAACGCCTGGGTGGCACAGCACACGCGCGAGCGGGTTCCGGAGCTGCTGCCGGAGGGCATCATCACCAGCCTCACCCGCATGGTCATCATCAACGCGGTGTACTTCAACGGGGCGTGGGCGACGCCGTTTGACCCCGCCGCGACGGCCCCCGGCGACTTTGATGGGCCGAACGTGAACATTCGCTTGGACTACATGCACCGCGCCGGCGAGATGCTCTACGCCGACAACGAGACGTTCTGGGCCGTCCGCCTGCCGTACGCCGGTGGCGCCTTCGAGATGGTTGTGGTCGTGCCCAAGCCCGGCCCGAACGGTCGCAGCGTGGGCATGGCGCCGATCGGCTCGCTGCACACGGCCGCCGAGTCCGCCGTCATGACGCAGGTCGACGCCTACATCCCGCGCTTCACGTTCCGCTGGAACTCCAGCCTCAAGGAGTCGCTCATCGCGCTCGGCATGGAGGACGCGTTTGAGCAGTCTGCGGACTTCTCCAGCATGTTCGACCTCACGGACACCGACGGGCTGTACGTGGCCGACGTGGTGCATGAGGCGTTCATCGAGGTCGATGAAGCGGGTACGGAGGCCGCCGCAGCGACGGCCGTGGTGATGGCGACGCGGGGCGCGGCACGGCCGGTGGAGCGCGTCGAGTTCCGCGCCGACCGGCAGTTCTACTTCGCCATCCGTCACCTTGAGACGGGCGCGTTTCTGTTCTTTGGCCGCGTCGACGACCCGAACTCGGACCACTAGCCCGCGGGCGTATCCTGGCCTTGGCTAGGGTACGATCGCAGTGCCTTGTTGGCCGCCGGTCGAGTTGCTCTGGGGGCCTAGTCCACCGGCGCCGCCCTGCACGCGAACCGAGGCGGTTCCTTGCACGGGGGTGGGTGTCACGACGACGATGCGGCCGCCGCCTCCTCCACCTGCGCCGTTGCCGACACAGCGGTCTTGATCGCCGACGCCGCGAGTGTATGTGCCGCCGCGCCCGCCCGCGCCGCCGACGGCGGAGAGTTGGGCGTTGGTACCGAAGCTGAGGCGGGTCGCGGTGATGGCGATGCCCCCGCCGGAACCGCCCGCGGCGCCATCGACGATGTTGGCGACTCGACCGTCAGGAGCGGCCTCGCCGGCCTCGCCGTTGGCGCGGATGTATCCGTTGATCTGGATGTCCGGCGCGGTTAGGCGGACGCAGCCCCCGCCGTTTCCACCTTCTGAGATGAAGCCGTTGAGGTCGCCGCAGGCGTCGCCGGTTGAGGTGGTGTCGGTGATGGAGAAGTCGCCTCCGGGGCTGCCCATGAGCACGTTGACGTCGTTGGCGATGCCGTAGGTCTCGCCGCCTAGGCGACCACCTCCGCCGCCGCCACGGCCGCCGTAACCGCCGCCGCCGGGGCCGATATTCTGGAGGCCCCGCCCGGAGCCGGCTTCGAATCCGGCCCCGCGTTCGCAGACGCCGCCGCCGGTGGCGTCGATGCCGCTGTTGGGGGCGATGACGATGATGCGCGCTTCGAGGTCGAGACAGCCGCTCCCGGCGAGACACAGGCCGCCTTCGGGCGGCTCTACTTCGAGCACGCCACCGTTGCGGATCTCAACGCGGTCGAACAGCTGCGGGCCTGCGAGCGTGACGCGCTCGGCGTCGATGATCAGGTCCGGCGGGCAGCCTTCGTCGTTGTTGCCATCGCAGTCGTCGTCGATGTCGTTGCAGATTTCGACCGCGCCCGGGTTGATGGCTGGATTTTGATCGTTGCAGTCGGGGCCAAAGCACTCCAGGCCGATGCCGTAGCCGTCTTCATCGCGGTCGAAGCAGCCGCTGCACACCTGCAGCTCGGGCACGCACAGGCGGACCAAACCGCCGGCGTCGGTCACCGCGACCGTCTCGCAGACCAGCCCGGGTTCGCAGCCGGCCTCGGGGCAGGCGTTGGCGCAGAAGGCGCCGTCGGTGAGCCGAGCGCACTGGTCGATGGCGCGCCCGCACTCGTTGCTGGAGCCGCACGGTAGGCAGGGCTCCGCGGGGCCTCGGCATTGCCGGTCGCAGTCGTCCGCGTCGATGTTGTTGCCGTCGTCGCACTCTTCTTCGAAGTCGACCACGCCGTCGCCGCACCCGGGAAGTTGGCAGTTGGTCCGGCACGCGTTGGGCCGCGTGTTGGAGTTGTCCGGCCCGTCGTCGCACGCCTCGGAGGGGCCGCGCACGCCATCGCCGCACACGTCAGGCGTGTCCGGGGGCACGTCTGGCAGTACGTCTGGCGGCGTGTCCAAGCGGATGTCGAACGTGGGCACATCGAGCAGGACGTCCGCCGTCGCGTCTACGCGATAGATGCCGGAGTCGGGGTCTTGTGCGTCGCCGAACCCGGTGCGAGAGCAGGCGGCGAGCCCGCCGGCGAGCCCAATGGTGAGCCCGCCAGTGAGCAGGGCGGCGTAGAGGCGTGTGTGGTTCACTCGTCGCCCTCCCCAGAGCCGTCGCCTTCGCCGGAGCCTTCGTCCGGGGCGCCTTCGCGGAGCACGTTCGCCATCGCGCGGAGGCCGAACCCGAACACCAGCGATCCGTCGCGGATGGACGGTTGCTCGTCCATGACGAACGAGATGGTGAGGTCGTTCAGGTCGGGGGCATATTCGGCCAGGCTGGAGCCATCGACCGCGGGCAGCTCCAACTCAAGGCTGTCCGTGAGGCCGGTGGTCAACTCCGGCCAGAGGATGTTGACGATGAGGTCGCGCAGCGTGAGTGGGTCGGCGAAGATCGGCGAGGTACCGTCGGAGCTGATCAGCCAAGTGTCCACGGTCGGCGACTCTTGCACGACGACGCGCGCGACACCGTCGACGATTGCGACGCCGATGGCGGTCGACAGGTTGAGCCCGACGATGTCGGTTTGCTCCCCGCGGCCGAGGACCAGGTGGGTTTGGCCCAGCGTGACGAGCAGGTTGAAGCCGTCGGAGTCGGCGCGTGGGCGGCTGACGAAGGGCGGCAGTTGGGCGTCGAGGGTGATGGAATCCAGCAAGATAGCGACCTGGGGCGGCAGCATCTCGTCCAGGCTCATGTTCAACACGCCGGCATCCCAGAGCGTGTGCAGGAGGCCGTTTACGAACTCCAGATCGACCGAGAACCCGAGGCGGGTAGACGAAAAGATGGGGGCCCGGGTGGTGTCCGAGACCGCCACGCCGCGGCTGGCGGGGAAGTGACGGTTTGCGTTCGCGGTGACCCGCCCGGACAGCGTCGCGTCGAGGCTGCGGCGCCACGTGGTGGTGACCGCGTCGGTCGGCAGGTCGATGGTCAGGAGGGTGGGCTCACCGGCGAGGTCGAGCTCGAACTCCAGACCGACGAGCGCGCTGTCGATGCTCTCGAAGAGCTCGGTGATCACCGGCGGCAGCGCCTCGATGAGGGCAGGCGCGACGGCGTCGACGAGCGCGCCTTCGATGACGCCGAACAGCAGGCCTTCCGCGAGGGCGAACACCGCGTTCGCCTCGGCGGACTCGAAGTCGCTGGAGGCGTTCTCCAACGCGAGTTCGAACGACAGGACCTCGGCGACCAGCGGGGCGCCGGGAGCCGGCTTGGACATCGCGAACGACGCTTCGGCGGCCAGCGACGCGGAGATGGAACCGTTGAGGCTCAAGGTGTCGTCACCGAGCGTGAACGAACCCTCCGTTTGGGCCATGATTCCGGGCATTGCGATGTACAGCTGAAGCCCTTCGTCGGTGAAATCGAGTTCGACAATGGGGTCGCCGAGCGTCACGAAGGGCATGCTCAGGGAGAGATCGCTCGAGTCGGCGACGGGGTTGGGGATTTGGTCCATCACGTCGATGTACGTGATGAGGAACTCGACGATGTCGGCGAGGTCGTCTGCGACCTGGACGTCCGCGTCGGGGTCGGGGGCCCAGGATACGCCGTCGTCGAGGAAGACTTGGTTCACGCGGAGCGCCAAGCCGTTGTCGAAGGTGTTCTCAAGGAATGGCGGTGCGTCTCCGCTTCCGTCGCCATCTCCGCTTCCGTCGCCGTCTCCGCTTCCGTCGCC
>CBDUJZ010000063.1:0-27248 GCA_965367675.1 uncultured Myxococcales bacterium
GGCGGTGGATGCCATCGTGTCCTTCGACAAGCTCAGGACGGGTTTGGCGTGGACTGAGCGGGTGTCGTTGGTGGCTTGGCGGTGGATGCCATCGTGTCCTTCGACAAGCTCAGGACGGGTTTGGCGTGGACTGAGCGGGTGTCGTTGGTGGCTCGGCGGTGGCTGCCATCGTGTCCTTCGACAAGCTCAGGACGGGTTTGCCGTGGTCGGCGGTTCGGCTCCTCCGTTAACCGATTGCGATGTCCATGCGGGCGGTGCAGCGGACGGTGCCGCCGGCGACGAGGGCGAACCCGACCTCGGTGTTGCCGATGGGCCATGTGTGGACGGTGACCTCCTCGCCTTGCAGGGTCTCGCGGGCGTAGTGGATCGCGGCGCGGTAGGCGGGGCTTGTACCCAGCTCGCCGAGGATGCCGGAGCAGGCGGCGCGGGCGTCGTCGCAGAACCGCAGGTAGGTGGCGGCGTTGACGTGAGAGAAGATGTCTAGGTCGCTGGGGCGGACCACGGCGACGTATCGCATGGCGTCGGCCGGAATGTCGGCCTCGGTCGGCGCGTCGATGGCGAGGGAGCCTGTCGGGAACTCCAGGTCCGGCGGTCTGATGTACGAGGACTCCAGCCGCTCGGAGTGGTCCTCGAGGGTCACGGTGCTCATGTCGACCGGCGGGATGGGGCCGAGACCCTCGACGAACGCGCGGAGCTCGTCGGGGATGCGTGTGAGCCGGCGGTTGGGGCCGAGCCACAGGCCGGTGACTTCGGCGCTGGCCATGACGGCTCCGTCGCTGCGGCGGCGCACCTCGTGCGTGATGTCGATGGCGCTGCGGCCGACCTTGGTGCAGCCCATGAACGCGCGCAGGTCGGTGTCTTGCCCAAACCCGCGGTGCAACACCAAGCGCTGCTTCTGGACCACGAAGAAGAAGCCGCGATCGACGAAATCACCGAGTCCGGAGGCCGGGTCGATGATGCAGCGCCACCGCAAGTGCTCCAGATATTGGAACACCATCGGGAGCGGGACACGTCGGCTCGGGCCGGCTTCGTATCCGCGTGTCGTGAGATCTTCGTAGTAGCTCGTCATATCGCCGGTGTGCTGAGGCCCATGTGGGCGCTGTACGGCTTAATGCACGCGCTATGATTCCGTCGAGCACGGTCGCGAGATTTACTTACGGAGCATGAACTCGGCGCAGCGCTCGCCAATCATGATCGCCGGCGCGTTGGTGTTTCCGCCGATGATGTTCGGCATGATCGAGGCGTCCGCGACGCGAAGTCCCTCGATTCCGCGCACGCGCAGCTCGGGGTCGACGACGGCGCGTTCGTCCGTGCCCATGCGGCAGGTGCCGACGGGGTGGTACACCGTGTGCGCGCGGTTCGGCATGTCGCGGCGCATGGCTACAGGGTCGAAGTAGTCCGAGCCGGGGGCGAACTCGCCGGTGATCTCACCCGCGATGGCGCTGTCGGCCATAATCTGGCGCGTCATCTCCATGGACCGAATGATGGTATCGACGTCGTCGGGCTCTTCGAGGAAGTGCGGGTCGATGATGGGCGCATCCGTCGGGTTCGTGGACCGCAAGAGCACCTCGCCGCGGCTCTTCGGATAGATCAACGTGGGCAACACAGTAAGCGCGTGCCGCTTGTCGACCTTGGGGCGTACCGGGGCATCGTTGTTCGGATGCGGATAGGCCCACGGCAGCGCATGCAGTTGGATGTCCGGCACAACGACGCTCGGATCGCTCTTCACGAAAGCGATCGACTCGAAGATGGAGCGCTTGAACCACGTGGTCTGGCCCATCGCGTCGCGAATCATGCTCGCGGCGAAGTGCCACGGCGTACCCGCGTGCCCGCCGCGCGGCGCCAGGAAGGTCATCGGGATGAAGACGTGGTCGTGCAGGTTCTGGCCCACTGGGAGGTCGGCGACGCACGGGATTCCCAGCGAGGCGAGGTGCTCCGCTGGGCCGATTCCCGACAGCATGAGCACCTGCGCGGAGCCAGCGATACCGCCGGAGAGCACGATCTCGGTGGTCGCCTTCGCCGTGATCTCTTTGCCGCCCTTTAGGTACGTCACACCGACCGCGCGGGTGCCTTCCATTTCGAGGCGGAGCACCGTCGCGTGGACGACCACGTCCAGATTCGGGCGGCCCATGTGTGGCGTGATGTACGCCTGCGCTGTGCTGTAGCGGAGCCCGTCTTTCGCGGACATCTGCACGCGCCCGACGCCGTGCTGGTCCTCGCCGTTGTAGTCGTCGATGATCTCGCAGCCGGCGACGTTCGCGGTGGCTTGCATGAAGGTCTCGACGACAGGGCTGAGGTCCGGCGTGGTGGTGACTTCGACAGGTCCACCGGCGCCGCGGAGCTCGGAAGCGCCGCCGTCGAAGTTCTCGAGCTTCTTGAACGCCGGCAGGACGTCTTCGTAGCCCCAGCCCGGGCAGCCGTCGTCGTCGCGCCAGCCGTCGTAGTTCGCCTTGTTACCGCGAACGAAGATCATGCCGTTGATGGAGCTCGACCCGCCGAGCACCTTACCGCGCGTGTACGGAATCTTGCGGTTGAGCGTCTCCGCGCGGGGCTTGGTGTAGTAGCCCCAGTCCAACTTGGCCTTGGCCTGCGGGACGGTGTGCACGATCGAAATCATGCCCGGCTTTCGGACCAGCGAGGTCTTGTCGTTCCGGCCCGCTTCGAGCAGCAGCACGCGCGCCGACGGGTCTTCGGAAAGCCGCGAGGCCACGACGCAGCCAGCCGAGCCGGCGCCAACAACGATGTAGTCATATTCACTCATGAGGGTGAATAGAACATGTTCTAGTGTGGAACGCTAGCACGACTCGCATCCGAATGATCGGACACGTTTCGGCGTTTGGAGCGCATGGTACCGTCGAGGCGGTTCCTAGCTCTCCCACCCATCGTCGTCGCTCAGCGGCGTTTGCTCGACCCGCGGCGTGACGGTGCCGTCCGGCAGCGTGACGGTGTCGTCGTCCGTGAGCGCGACGGCCGGCATTCCGGCGACCGTTTGCGTGGAGGGCGACGCGATCGCGCGGTGCTGGTTGCTCTCGCGCAGTGTGGCTTCGGTCAGCGCTTCGGGTTCGTCGAACGAGTCCTCGTTGGCGCGCGTGGGCACCTGGACGGGCTCTGGCGCGACCGGAGCGGGCGCGTTGTCGGCGGCCACGGCGGGCGCCGTCTCCAGCTCGGTGGCCTTCTGCGGCGCGTTCCGCTCGGCGGCCTTTGGGGCCTCCTGCATTCCCGGGCGCGGCTTGCGCTTGCGCTTGGTCGAGCGGACCTCGGCGCCCACCTTCACGAGCTCGCTGACCTCGGGCCACGCTTGGCCGAGGGTGAGGCCGCTGCGGGAGGGCTCGGTGTACAGGTGGCACGCCACGTGATGTCCGGCGGCGACTTCCTTGAGCACGGGCGCTTCCGTCTTGCAGCGTCCGTACGCGGCGGGGCAGCGGGTGTGGAAGCGGCAGCCGCTGGGTGGGTTGATCGGCGTCGGCACGTCGCCGCGCAGGATGATGCGCTGCTTGTCGCGTCGTGGGTCGCTCTCTGGGATCGCGGAGAGCAGGGCCTGCGTGTAGGGGTGCGCCGGGTGGCTGTAGAGCTCATCGCAGCCCGCGATTTCGACGATCTTGCCCAGGTACATGACCGCGACGCGGTCGGAGATGTGCCGGACCACGCTGAGGTCGTGCGCGATGAACAGGTAGGCGAGCTGGAACTCCTCTTGGAGCTCTTGCAGCAGGTTGATGACCTGGGCCTGCACGGACACGTCGAGCGCGGAGACGGCCTCGTCGCAGACGATGAACTCGGGCTTGAGCGCGAGCGCCCGGGCGATGCCGATACGCTGTCGCTGGCCGCCGGAGAACTCGTGCGGGTAGCGGGAGACGTAGCTCGCTTGCAGCCCGACGCGCTCGAGTAGCGCTTGGACGGTCTCGCGGACCTCGGCCGGCTGCACCACGCCGTGCACGCGCAGCGCCTCGCCGACGAGGTTCTCGACGGTCATGCGCGGGTTCAGACTCGAGAACGGGTCTTGGAAGATGATCTGCAGGTCGCGTCGGTAGCGCCGCATCTCCACTTCCGGGAGCTTGAACAGGTCGACGCCTTTGTACATCGCCGAGCCGGCGGTGGGCTCGATGAGGCGGAGCAGCGAGCGTCCGGCGGTGGTCTTACCGCAGCCGGATTCGCCGACGAGGCCGACCGTCTCTTGCGGCATGACGTCGAAGTCGAGGCCGTCGACCGCTTGCACGTTGCCGACCACGCGTCCCAGGATTCCCTTCTTGATCGGGAAGTACTTCTTGAGGCCGCGGACTTCGATGAGCGGCTCGGGCGAGATGCGGGGATCAGCCATGGGTCGTCTCCTGGACGTTGCCGTCGACGATCACCTTTCGGATGACGCGGCCGTCTTCGTACGGTCCGGTCTCTTCTTTGGTTCCGGCCTTGATCTCGGCGCTGTAGTGGCACGCGACCAGGTGGCCATGGCCGACGTCGCGCTGCACGGGGGCTTCGTCGGAGCAGCGAGACGTGGCGAACGAGCAGCGCGTGCGGAAGCGGCAGCCGGTCGGGAAGTCGAGCGGCGCGGGGACCATGCCGGGGATGGTGGGCAAGCGTTCGCCGCGCGGCGCGCCCACATCGGGGAGGCTCAAGAACAGGCCCTTGGTGTAGGGGTGCTGCGGGTCCTCGAACAGCGTCTCCACGTCGGCGTATTCGACCACGTTTCCGGCGTACATCACGACCACGCTGTCCGACACTTCGGCGATCACGCCGAGGTCGTGGGTGATCATGAGGATGCTCATACCGAACTCTTCTTGGAGCTCGTTGAGCAGGTCCAGGATCTGGGCTTGGATGGTCACGTCGAGCGCGGTGGTCGGCTCGTCAGCGATGAGCAGCTCGGGGCGGCAGACGAGCGCCATGGCGATCATCACGCGCTGCTTCATGCCGCCGGACATCTGGTGCGGGTATTCGTCGATGCGCTCCTCGGGGGAGGGGATTCCGACGCGCTCCAGGATGCGGATGGTGAGCTCTCGGGCCTCGTTGGGCGGCAGCCGCTTGTGCAGCTGAATGGCCTCTCCGATCTGGTTCCCGACGGTGAAGACGGGGTTGAGGCTGGTCATCGGCTCTTGGAAGATCATGCCGATCTCGTTGCCGCGAATCTGCCGAATCTCCTGGATGCTCATCTCGGTGAGGTCGCGTCCGTTGAACAGGATGCGCCCGCCGACGTGTCGTCCGGGAGGGGTGGGGACCAGCCGCATGATGGAGAGGGCGGTCACGCTCTTACCGCAGCCGGACTCGCCGACCACGCCGAGGGTCTCGCCGCGGCGAATCTTGTAGCTGACGCCGTCGACGCTGGGGATGATGCCAGCGTCGGTGAAGAAGTAGGTCTGCACGGCGTCGAGCTCGAGCAGGTAGTCCTCTTCGGGGGGCGTGCTGGTCGGCGCGGCTGCGTTCGGTTTGGTCACTTGCGAAGCTTGGGGTCGAGGGCGTCGCGGATGCCTTCACCGGCGAGGTTGAAGACCGACACGGTGAAGAAGATCGCCATGCCGGCGATCAACATCATCTTGGTGTCGCCCGTGGAGCGGCCGAACGAGAGGATGCGGCCCCAGGAGGGCAGCGTGGGGTCGCCGAAGCCGAGGAACGACAGGGACGACTCGAGCAGAATCGCCGAGGCGACGCCGAACGTCGCGTTGACCAGCACCGGGCCGATGGCGTTCGGCAGGATGTGCCGGAAGATGATTCGCGGGTTCGACAAGCCGCAGGCGCGTGCGGCCGCGACGAAGTCGATGTTCTTGAGCCGCAGGAACTCGCCACGCACCAGTCGTGCGGGCTGCGTCCAGCCGACCAGTCCGATGATCACCATGACGGCGATCAGGTTCGGCTGGGGCAGGAACCCGATGAAGGTGAGGATGAGGAAGAAGCCGGGGAAGCACAGGAAGATCTCGACCAGGCGCTGGATGATGAGGTCGGTGCGGCCGCCGAAGTAGCCGGCCAGCGAGCCCAAGATGGTGCCGATCGTGATGTAGATGCTGACCGCGATGACGCCGACGGACAGTGACACGCGGGTGCCGAACAGGAGTCGCGTGAAGATGTCACGGCCCGCGTCGTCCTTGCCGAGCAGGTTGTGGATACCGGGGCCATCGATGCCCATGAGGGTGTCTTCGTAGGCCATGCGCAGCGGCGCGAAGAACCCGGTGCCGCCGTCGTTCCAGGACAGTCGTCGGTAGTCGAGCACGGCGGTCCGCGGCTCGAAGACGATGAGCGCGATGAAGCACACGAGCAGCACGAGCGCCCACACTTGGAGGACGCGTCCGCGGAGCTGTCCGCCGGCGCGGGTGCTCATGTTGGCGGTCTTCTTCCGCAGCCAGAACCGCGTCGCGAGGATCAACGGGCTGGCGACCAGGAGCAGGTTGAAGAACAGGTCGACGCTGCTTTCGAACACGTTGCGGTTAAACAACAAGCCCGAGAACCAGGGGAACGACAGGCCGCTCTCATCCCGCCAGAAGAACGGCGTTTTGGAGGCGAAGACGGGAGCATACGTGGCGACTGCGAACAGGCCGATGATGCTCCAGAGGGCGAAGTAGCTCGGTCGATTCTTGGTGAACTGGTCCCAAACGATCGACCAATACGACGCGTACTCTTTCGAGGTATTTCCTACGGGTGCACTCATCTCAGTCGAAGCTAATGCGCGGGTCGACCAGCGCGTAACTGATGTCGCTGAGCAGGATGCCCAGGAGCGTGAGGATGCTCGAGATGAGCAAGATGCCCATGATGATGTTGTAATCGCGGAACTGAATCGCGGTGATCATCAGCTTGCCCATACCATCGATCGTAAAGATGAATTCGATGATGATGGAGCCGCCGATGAGTACCGGGAGGGTGGTTCCCAGGAGCGTTAGAATGGGGATCATGCCGTTGCGAACGGCGTGCTTCACGATGACCATCCACTCGCTGAGCCCCTTGGCTCGCGCGGTGCGAATGTAGTCGGAGCGGATGACGTCGAGCAGGCCCGTACGGGCGTATCGCGAGAGCACCGCGAGCGAGCCGTAGGTGAGGCACGCGACGGGCAGCACCATGTGCCACGCGATGTCGAGCAGCAGGCCCAGCGTGGTGGCCTCGGTCGACTCCACGCCTTGGAACCCGTCGACGGGGAACCACTGCAGCGCGGTGAACTCGGAGGCGGCCGTCAGGTTCGTTTGCAGCAGTGACGCCACGAAGAACGACGGGAGGCTGTACATGATGAAGAGCAGGATGCCGATGCCGCGGTCCGCGAACTGGTTCTGCTTGACCGCGGCGAGGATGCCGAGCGGAATCGAGATGAAGTACGCGAAGAACAGCGAGGCGAGCGACAGGTAGATGGAGTACTGCCAGTGCTGCCCGATGACCTCGACGACCGGCCGCCGGTAGCGGATGGAGGTGCCGAGGTCGAAGCGGGCGAGGTTGCCCCAGTATTTGGCGAAGCGGGTGTCGAGGAAGACCATCGCGACGGTCTGCGCGGTGGTGCGCTCGAACCGGCCGCGGTTCTCTGCGAACCAGTCGGTCCAGAGCGCGGTCGTGGTGGCGATCTCCTCGTCGGACGCGGTGAGGGGGTAGAGCCACTCCGCGATGCGGTTGTTCTCGGCGACGACCGCGCGGTTTTGGGCTTCTTCTTCTTCGCTGCCACGCTCGCCGTCGCGAATGACCACCGGTCGCTTCGCGTTGACGGTCAGTCGCTGGACGGCCAGGAAGCGGACCTTTCGCGTGAGGGTGGGGTGGATGATGTAGTCCACGCCGTCCACGTTGATGGGGCCGAACAGGTCGGTGGCTCCGATCTCGCTGGCCGACATCGCGACGCCGTCCATCCAGAGGTCGTCGTGATCGGCGGGCACCACGTAGACGTAGTCTTCGGCGATCTCCAGCAGGTAGGGCACGATCTCGGCGCCCCAGTCCTCGACACGATCCTCGGCGTCCTTGAGACGGCCTTGGCGCGGTCGCTGCGGCCGAATGGGGTCGACGCGCTGGAAGCCGACGAGCTGGAGCTCATCTCGGAGCGCTTCGCTCTCTTCGGCCGACAGTCCAGGTTGCGCGAGCGCGTTCTGGATCCGGAAGTGCTCTACGTTGAGCAGGTTGGTGATGGTCGCCGCGGCGGTCTCACCGACCTGCAGTGCTTCGTTCTCGCCGATGAGCCCGGAGCTCATGTTGCGGGCGATGACGATCAGCTCTTCTTCGACGTCCGCGCGCTCGAGCATGAACCGGAAGTTCAGCACGATGGGCTTGTCGAGGTTGTACTGCTCTTTGAAGAGCCGGTACCCCTCGCGGGCGTTCGCGGATGCCTGCGCGTCCTCGGAACCTTGGCCACCACCGGCGCCGCCGGGGCGCCCAGGCGCCAAGTTGATCAGGATGAAAACCAACACCGTGATCAACAGGAACGTCGGCACCATCAGGAGGAGCCGCTTTAGGATGTACCGGGTCAAGGCGCCAGGTACCAGCTGCGGTTCGACGCGAACGGGCGCAGCGGAGAGAAGCCAACGTTCTCAACCGAGTCACGCCACGCGCCAATCTCGAGACCCGAGAACCAGAACGTGTAGGGCTGCTCCTCGTAGACGATCTCGTGGAAGCGGTGGAACAGGGCGGAGCGCGCTGCGGGGTCGAACGTGCGGCGGGCTTCTTCGATGATGGCGTCCGCCTCGGCGTTTCGGAAGCCGACGCGGTTGGAGCCGGTGGGCTCGTCCGCCTGGCTGGAGTGCCAGATTTGGTAGGGGTCGGAGTCCCAGCCGAGGACCCAGCCGCCGGTGTAGGCGTCGAAGTCCTTCTCGGTCATGCGCTCGATCATGACGGCCCACTCGACGGGCTGCACGTTCATGATGACGCCGATGGAGCGGAGGTCGTTGCGGAAGTGCTCCATGGCGGCGATGAACTCGGGGCGGTGGCCGTAGGTGACCATACCGAACTCGAAGTTCACGATATCGCTGCCGACGAGCTTCTCGCGGATGCCGTCGCCGTTGTTGTCTTCCCAGCCGGCCTCGGTGAGCAGCTGCGCTGCGCGGTCGAGGTCGAACGGGTAGGGCGTGAGGGCTTGGTTGTAGTCGGGGCCGTCGATGAAGAAGTTGCCGGTGACGAGGCGTCCGAGGCCGAACATGTTCTCGCGGAGCAGCAGCTCGCCGTTGAACGCGTGGGTCATGGCGAGTCGCACACGGCGGTCGGCGAAGTACACGCCGTCCGCGTTCCAGCCCAGGTAGCGGTAGGCTGTGCCTTGGAAGGTCTCGTGCTCCAGGTCTCCGCCTTCGCGGAAGCCGGCCACGCCGCCTTCGACGACAGCGTTGCGGTACTGGGTCTGTTGCAGGTCGACGTAGTCGAGTTCACCGGCGGACAGGTTGTTGAGGCGGGCGGTGCCGTCGCTGATCACGCGGTACTCGATGGCCTCGATGGGGGGCTTCTCGCCCCAGTATTGCTCGTTACGCTCAAGCAGGATGGAGCCGCCGGGGACCCAGTGGCTGAAGCGGTAGGGGCCCATGCCGATGGCCTTCTGATTGAACCAGTGCTCGTTGAAGCGTCGGCCGACTTCGGAGGCGTCGTACAGGTTGCCGTCTTGGTCGGAGCCGTAGAGCCAGCGCGGGAGCGGCTGCATGCCGAGCGTGAAGCTGATGGATTGGTACTGGGGCTCGTTCCAGCGGACGATGAACTCGTGGTCGTTGATGACCTCGATGCCCGCGCAGGCCTCGTAGTAGTTGCGCAGGTGCGCGGCCTCGACTTGCGGGTTGAGGACGAGCTCCAGGAAGAACACAAAGTCGTCGGCGACCAGCGGGTGGTCGACGTTGAGCCAAGCGTAGCGCGGGTCGGTGAAGTCGACGGCGGCCTCGTGCCACAGCACGTCGTCGCGCAGCCACACGTGGTACTCGGTGTAGTCGTCGTTGACCTCGATGCGCGTCGCCAAGTCGCTGACCCAGCGGTCGGGGTCGTTGCGCTGACGCGAGGCGAGCGTCTCGGTCACGTAGTGGTAGATCTCCGAGACGTCCGCCGCGTTTTGCGTGAGCGGGTTCATACCGGGGATGTCCGACATGGCGGCGCGGTGGATGGTGCCACCCTCGACGGCGCCTTCCACGAACGCACGCTCGGTGCGGTACGTGATCAGGTTGCCGGGCGCGGTGAGCTGCTCCCACTGGGCGTCGGAGTAGTACCGGCGGGCCCAGGTGTCTCCGGAAGCGTCGCCGCTTGCGGAGCCGGAATTCCCCGTCGATACGCTGAGCGCGCCGGTCTCAAGCTCGTTGCGGAGCCGAGAGAGCGTCGAGTTCAGTTCCTCCACGCGCGTGTTGCCCGTGATCACCAGCGTTTCCAGGTGGTTTACCTGCTGGCTGAGGAAGAGGACGAGGATACAAAAAGCGCAGAATACGATGACTTGCGCGATAGTGGCTGCGAAGTTCCGCTGCATGCGGCCGTGCTGGAAAAGGCGACGAGAGGGGCGGAGCAAAGAACGCCGGACTCTAGATCGCGGCGCCGCGCGAAGTCAACGCGTGCCTTGGGCCGAAACGCCGCTATCGCGCTAGAACATGTGTCAAAATGAGCTCTTCTTGCACGTCTAGCGCTTCTGCGGCGCATTGTTGCCAGTGCGCGGTGTCGGGCGCGATGCGCATCGCGTCGTCGACGAAGTAGGTGATCAGGTGGCTCGATCGGTTGCCACGCATCATCTTCAGCGCGCGTTCGGCGATCACTTCCATGGCGCCGAGCGAGGTGCGCTCGTCCAATGGGACGCCCTCGATCTGGCCTGCCTCCCACAGGATGCCGGGGATCGCTTCCCACAGGCCGTTCCAGGCCGCCTGGGCTTCGTCGCGGCGTCCGAGGGCGGCGAGGGTGAGCGCGAGGTTCATGCGGGCGGCGTGGCGCTTGGGCTTGGCGCGCAGGCCTTCCATGAGCTCGTACTCGGACTCGGCGAATCGCTGCTGGCGTCGCCGCAGCTCGCCCACGTACACGTGCGTGGTGGCGCCGGGGATCGCGTCGAACTTCTCGGCGCAGATCTGGATCTGTGCCTCTGCCGCTTCGGCCTCGCCGCGGAGGATGTGGATCGCGGCTTTGCCGACAAAGCCCCAGCGGACGGGGATGTTGCGGAGGCCCTCGTCGAAGTCGGCCATGGCGCGATCATAGTCGCCTTTCCAGAGCCACAGCTCACCGCGGTAGCACCATGGGTGGGGGGACTCGGGGTAGGTGGCGAGCAGCGTGTCGAATTGGGCTGCGACGTCCTCGAACGGATGGGTGCGCAGCATCTTGAGCGCGTTTCCGGACTCGGTGCGACTTCGGGCGACGGTGGGGAGTCGCTCAAGCGTGGCGCGGCCGTCGACCGTGCGGACGCGGGTGGCGAGCGCGGTCCGGTTGCCGGCCATCTCGCCGATGAGGGCTTCGACCTCTTCGATGAGCGCGGGCACGGAGGTTTCGGCGCGGGCTTGGCGCTCTGCGCCCATCCAGGCGGGCAGGGTGCTGGTGAACAGCCCGTCGTGGAAGTTGTCGCGCAGGGCGGGGTGGTTGAGCATCTCGAAGACGTCGTCGCCGCGGCGCGACTGCAGGAGGATGTGCAGTACACCCTGGGCGGGCCAGCGGATGCGCAGGGCGGACACTTGGATGTCCTCGAGCGCGCCAGCGTAGTCTGCGTTCATGATGCGGTGTCCGGCCCGCCAGAGCAGGGTCTCCGGATCGTTGGGGCACACTTGCAAAGCGCGGTCCACGGCCTCGATTGCGGCTGCGGTGTCGTCGGCGAGGAAGTGGGCGATGGCTTCGCCGCGGAAGCCTTCGATGCGGTCTGGGAAGCGCGCCTGGGCGTCTTTGGCGAGGGGCAGCGCGCGGGCGTGGTCGCCGCGCCAGAGCGCGAGTCGGAGCACGCCGAGGTGGCCCTCGGGGATGGAGGCGTCGAGGGTGACGGCGCGTTTGAGCAGTTGCTCGGCTTCGTCGAACGCGCCGATGAGCTCGAAGGCGTAGGCGGCGCCGACGTGGACTCCGGCGTGCCGCGGAGCCTTCTTGACGGCCCCGACGGCGGCCTTCCAGGCGGCAGGAAAGTCGCCGCGCCGGCCCAAGTTTTCGGCGATGGCGCTGAGCGTGTCGGCGGCGTGGAGCGGCTCCATCCAGTCGGCGGCTTCGATGGCTGCGAGGTCGGCTGCGAGCTCGTCACCGGCGGCGGCGAGCGCCTTTTGGGCGAATCGCCACTTGGTCTCGGTCGGAGAGTCGCTGGCGATGTCGTTGGCGCCTTGGGCCGCGGCGCGGTGGTCGCCGAGCAAGCCGCGCCAGACGGTGAATGCGGGGGATCCCGGCGTGGGCAGCGTGCTTTCGCAGACGGCCAGTCCGGCGATGAGGTCGCCGACGGCGAAGGCGGTCAGCGCGGCGTCGGGTCCGGTGCCGGCAGGACCACGCAGCGCGCGCGCGCGGCCGAGTTCGGACGCCTCGCTGCGGATGGGCGCGGTGTCGTCGAGCAGCGCGCGGAGGGTGCGGCCGAAGGCGGGATCGGCGTCCAACGCTTTGTGCAGGGCGGTCGCGATGTGCGCGGCGGCTTCACGGACGCGCTCGCTGCTCGGCCCGCTGTTGTTCAGGCCGGTGCCGAAGCCGACATCCCAGCGCCGACCGGCAGGCTGGGCGTAGAACGTGCGCGGGGACGTGGTCAGCGTGGCGAACCAGAGCGCGTCCTCGGCAAGGTATGCGCGGTAGGGGCCCAGGATCTTGCGCAGGTGCGCGTCGAACGCGGAGGGCAGGGGGATGGCGACGCGACGACGTGTCAGGCGCGGATCGCGTTGCGCGCGCTCGTTCATGCAAGCCGGTGGACGGGGGAGGGTGCCGGAACGCGGCCCGGAGAGCGGGCCACGGTCGGCAAGGTACCCGACAGCTTATCGGGCACACAAGGTTCTGCGCAGACGTCCGCCGTTTGACGCGCGCCGGTCCGGCTGGGCGTCGCGCGTGCGGGCGCAGGGGTGCGCCTAGCGGGTCGTGGCGAGGGCCGTCTTAAGCCGCTCGTCTGCGCGCGAGATGTGTGCGACCACTTCGCGAATCGGCACCGCGTTGGGGCAGGCGCGTTCGGCGGCGATCAGCTTGTCCTCGTCGTTGAACTTGGCCGCCTCGGCCGAGAGCGCCGGTTGCGCGGAGAAGTCTCGGATGCCGCTGACGACCAGGCCCATGAGCGAGGTGTCGGCGGGGTACACCGCGTCGCAGATTCCGCATGCCGTGCAGCCCTGCCATTGGGGGAGCTTGGCGCGGGCGTCTTCGGGGAGCGGGAGGATGCGATCGGGCTCGTAGTTTTCTACGAAACGCTTCTCTCCGCCACGGTCGTACATGAACGTGACTTTCTTAAAGACATGCTTCCAGAAATGGAACGCAAGTAGCCAGAATGCTTTCCAACCTAGCATGGGAGGGTCACCTTTCTTTCCTGGAATCCGTGGCGCTGCCAGGGCGAGTTTGCGGCGTTGCGCGGGAAGCGCGGCCGGGCGGAGAGCCAAGGCTCGAGCCAAGCTGGCGGTACGGCGTCGTCGATCTCGAGCGCGAGCTCGTCGGCGATCACGTGGACTGGAACGCCGCCGTCGGAGAGGATGACGCGCCAGCGATTTCCCTCGCGCTCGGGGAGTGCCGTAACGGCGCCGAGCCGCTCTGCTGCGGCGTCGATCTTGGCGCGCAGGTGGGTCATCAGGCGGAGCCCGAAGGGGGAGTCGAACGCGGCGGCGAGCTCGCGTACGGGCTGTCCGACGGCGGCCAGCGCGGCGATCGCGGCGCGCTGTGCTTCGAAGGTCAGTCCGAGCACGGCGGGCATGAGCGCGGTGGCTCCGCCGGCGGCGCGGTGGATGGCCTGCACGGCGTCATCGGAGAGCGGGTTGTTGCGGCCGGCGATGGCGAGGGCGCTCTGCGCGAGGCGGCCTTCGTAGGGCAGCCAGGCGGTCGGGATATCGCGTCCGGCGGCCTTGGCGGTCCACTCGGGCGACCAGTTGGGCCACTCTTCGAGGCCCAGCAGGACGTCGATCTCGTCGAGCACGCCGACGCCTTCGCTCACGAAGTCGGCCGGCCGTACGGTGCCGGCGTTGGTAGCGACCGCGACCGGTGCGTCGTGCAGGGTGCCCGGGATGTCGAGCAGCGCCATGCGCTCTGCGAATGCCTCGCGCACGCGGTCGACGTCAAAGCCGAGCGCGGCGTAGGGGTGGTCGGGCTGTTGGGCCTCGAGCAGCGCGAGTCGCCGCGCGGGATCGAGGGTGCGTCGGGTTTCGGCGGTCGCGCCTTGGCGGAACCGCGTGGGCAGCTGCGAGGGCGGCTGCGGCACAGTCGGGCCGTACACGTCGAGGACGCCGGACCACAGCGCGGACATGCCGTTGCCGCTGTCGCTGACCACGACGTTGGCGCCGTCTCGGCTGGCTTTGAGCGCGCGTTCGGCGCCGCTCCAGCCTGCGCCGATGACGACGAGATCACATGAGATACTGCGGCTCATTGTGCGGCCTCCGCCTTGGCTACGGCGTCCGATTCGGCCCACGCTTGGTGGTGCACTTGGGCGACTTCAAACAGCGATGCGGCCGTCATGGCCTCCATTCGCTGGCTTTGCGGCAGCGACATCACGCCGCGTCGGTCTTCCCACCGTCGCTGCAGGAAGTCGCGCGCCAGCTCGGGTACGAGGCTGGCGTGGTGGCCCATCTCTTCGGCGAAGATCTGCGCGGCGCGCATGGCGGATCGCGCGCCGCCGTCCTGGCCAATTCCGAGCCGGCAGCGGCGCTTGAGGTCGTCGAGCGTGCGCACGTGCTCGTTGCGGATGCAGTAGCGCAGCTCGGCTTCGGTGACGGGCTCGCACGGGTCGATGACCGCACGCCAGCGTGGGTTCTCGCGCATCATCACGCGGATGTCCTCGGCGCGTGAGCCGTGGCGGTAGAGCAGCCGCGTGGCGGTCATGGTGTCTACGCCGAGGGACGCGAACGCATCGATGGTGGTGTCGTGGTCTTCGCCGCCGGGCAGGGCGAGGTCAGCGGTGGTGCATACGCCGCCCTTGCCGAGCCGCTTGCAGACGATGTCGGTGGCCTCTTCGGCCATGACGCGATAGCTTGCTAACTTACCGCCAGCCATAGAGAAAAGTCCGTCGGCGCCTTCGTCTTTGTGGTCCCAAATTCGATGGCCGCGGCTCAGGTCGCCCTCCATGGGGCCGTACTCGTAGAGCGTGGGACGGCAGCCGACGGTGGTGCCGATGATCGGGTACTTGCTGGCGCCGGGGAACATGTGCTCCGCCGCCTGCAGCATGTAGCGGACCTCGTCTTCGAGCACCGGGATCTGCTCCAGATCACCGTAGTAGTCGTCGTCGGTGGTGCCGATGAGCGTGGTGTTCTGGTGGGGGCAGATGAACATCTGCCGGCCGTCGATCGCGTTGAAGATGACGGCGTAGTTGGTGATGCGGCCGGCGACGATCAGGTGCACGCCCTTGCCGGGCCGGACCTTGACGCTGTTGATGCCGTGGGCCTGCGCGAAGCCCATCGACCAGGGGCCGCAGGCGTTGAACACGGCCTTGGCGTACACGTCGCGGCGCTCGCCGGTGACGCGGTCGTGGACGCGGACGCCTTCGACCTTGCGGTTGTCCGGGCGGATGAGGTCTTCGACGCGCCAGTAGGTGTTCATCTCGGCGCCGTGTTCCTTGGCGTCGATGGCGTTGGCCATGGTCAGGCGTTGGGCGTCGATGCCCCACTCGTCCATGGTGATGGCGCCGAGCACGTCGCGGCGGATGCCGGGCTCCACGCGGGTGAGCTCGTCGGCGGTCATCCGCGTGTGCTGCTTGCCCATCTTGAGCGGCTGGTACCGATCGTAGGTGTCAAAATACACCTCGGCGAGCTCGAACACGACCTTGTCTGTGAGGCCGCCGGAGTCGAGCCACGGCATCACGAACGGGATGCGGAAGATCAGGTGCGGCGCGATCTTCTGGATGTAGCCGGAGTCGAGGCACGCCAGGCGTGTGACCTCGGGGTCTGAGCTCAGATAGCGCAGCCCGCCGTGGATCATGCCGGAGCTGGCCCAGGTGGCGCCTGTCGAGAAGTCGCGCATCTCGTACAGGGCGACGTTCAGGCCGCGGAGGGTGGCGTCTCGGGCGATCGCGGTGCCATTAATGCCACCACCGACGACGACGAGATCGAAGGGCTTGTCTCGGGATCCAAAGCTCATTTGACGCACACTAGACGCACATGGGGAACGCGGTCGGCCTGTGAGGTATCAGAGGCCGCGATTCGCTACAACGCAGTGCGTTATGCTTGTGCGGTTCGAATGCAATGGTCCTTCCGCTCGATGGTTCGGCTAGCGGCCTAGGTCGCGGGCTCGGAGCGCTAGGCCGGTGGCGACGCTGGTGAGCTCTTCGCCGCCGGCGAGTTTGTGTTCGCCGAACGCGTCGATGAACAGCTGCCGGACTGCGGGGGTGCGAGCGGTACCGCCGGTCATAAAGACGCGGTCGACTTGGGACGCGTCAACGCCGGCGGTGGTGAGGGCGCGGGTCATGGCGGCTTCGATCTCGGCGATGTCGGGAGCGATCCAGGACTCGAACGCTACGCGGGTGAACTCTGCTTCGATGTCGAGGTCGGCTTCGTCGAACTGTAGGGTTGCGGTGTCGTTCTCGGAGAGCGCGCGTTTGGACGACTCGACGTGGTCGTACAGGTGATAGCCGAGGTTGTTCTCGACGAGGTTGAGGAAGGCGCCGAGCTTGGCGGGTTCGTTGGCGTTTTTGGCGATCTCGCGGAGGGTGGCGAGGGGCTTTTCGGCGCGCAGGAACGAGAGTTCGTGCCAGCTGGACAGGCGTTGGTAGAGCCAGTCCGGGATGGGCACGGACTTGCGGTCCCAGCTGCGGTATTCGCCGCCGCGGCCGAGCTCGGGGGCGATGATGGCCTCGGAGATGCGGGCGTCGAAGCGGTCGCCGGCGAGGCCGACGCCGTCGGTTGCGAGCAGCGAGGCGCCGGCGGCCATGCTGTTGGCGCCCGGGCCCACGCGCATGACGCAGAAGTCGCTGGTACCGCCGCCGAAGTCGGCCACGAGCAGGGTCTCGTCCTCGGTCAGGCGTTGGGAGTAGGCGTAGGCCGCGGCGACGGGCTCGAATTCGAACACCACGTCTTCGAAGTCGGCCATGGCGAGGGCGCGACGCAGCCGGTCGAGGGCAAAGTCGGTGTCCGCGGGGGTGCGTGCGCCGACGAACTCGACGGGTCGTCCGACGACGGCGGCGCGTCCGATGTCGCCGAACTGCCGCTCGGACGCGGAGCGGATGCCCTTGATGATCTCGGCGATGAGGGCCTCGAGTTCGTACGTGGTGGCCAGCATCTGCGTGGTCTCGAAGGTGCGGCTCGGGAGCAGCGACTTGAGGGATTGCATGAAGCGGCCGGTGGCGCCTTCGTCGAGGTACTGCTCGATGGCTGCGGGCCCCGAAAAGACGCCGGCTTCGCGCGCCGAGACGCGCTCGTCGATCGAGAAGTACAGGATGGATCTGTACGAGGTGGTGGGCTGGCCGAGCAGGGAGAATTCGGCGAGCTGAACACCGTCGGAGGTAGCGCGCGCGAGGGCGCTGTTGGTGGTCCCGAAGTCGAGTCCGATCATGGTAGGGCGGGGCGCGGATGGAGTCTGAAGATGGCGTGTGAAAACGCGCCGACGCGCCGGACCACTCATGAGAGCAGGCGGCGCGTCGGGGTCGAACTGTTACCCGGAATTCCGCGAAGCGGTTGTTCGGGTAACTGGTTCCAGGTGTCCGTTTTTAATCGGCTTTCTGTGCGTCCTTTGCGCTGGTGGCGCGGGCGATGTGTAGCTCCGAGAGCTGCTGGTCGTCGACCGGCGAGGGTGCTTGCGTAAGCAGGCAGGTGGCCGAGGCGGTCTTCGGGTACGCGATGACATCGCGCAGGCTGGAGGCGCCGGAGAGCAGCATGATGAGGCGGTCGAGGCCGAACGCGATGCCGCCGTGCGGGGGTGCGCCGTGGCGGAGGGCCTTGAGCAGGAAGCCGAACTTCTGCTCCGCTTCTTCGGGTCCGATTCCGAGCGCATCGAACATCTGCGATTGGATGTCCTGGTCGTAGATACGGATGCTACCGCCGCCGAGCTCGTTGCCGTTGAGCACGAGGTCGTAGGCGCGTGCGCGCACCTTGCCGGGGTCGGTGTCCATGAGCGCCATGTCCTCGACGCGGGGCGACGTGAAGGGGTGGTGCATGGCGAAGTAGCGGTTGGCTTCTTCGTCGAACTCGAGGAGCGGGAAGTCGGTGACCCAGGTGAAGGCCCAGGCGTCCTCGGGGATGAGGTCGAGGTCCTTGGCGACTTGCTTGCGCACGTTGCCGAGGCCGGCGGCTGCGATGAGCGGCTTGTCGGCGACGAAGAGGAGGAGGTCGCCGGGCTTGGCGCCGAGCTTGGCCTCGAAGGCTGCGCGCTCCTCGTCGTTGAAGAACTTGGAGATGCCGCCGGTCCAGGCGCCGTCGGCGACCTTGGCCCACGCGAGGCCCTTGGCGCCGTATCGCTTGGCGGTGTCGGTGAGGGCGTCGATGCCCTTACGGGAGAGCTTGGCGGCGCCGTCGGGGACGCACATGCCGTTGACGCGGCCGCCGCTGGCGACGGTCTCAGCGAACACGGAGAAGCCGACGCCGGCGGACAGCTCGGAGCAGTTTTGCAGCTCTAGGCCGTAGCGCATGTCGGGGTTGTCGACGCCGAACCGGTCCATGGCCTCGGCGAAGCTGAGCTGCGGCAGGGGCAGCTGCAGATCGACGCCGTGCACGTTCTTCCAGATGCGCGCCACGAGGCGGTCGCACAGGTCGTAGACGTCGTCGGTGTCGATGAACGACATCTCGATATCGATCTGGGTGAACTCGGGCTGACGGTCGGCGCGGAGGTCCTCGTCGCGGAAGCAGCGGCAGACCTGGAAGTACTTGTCGTAGCCGCTGATCATATACAGCTGCTTGAACAGCTGCGGGCTCTGCGGCAGCGCGTAGAACTGGCCGGGGTGCACGCGGCTGGGCACCAGGTAGTCGCGCGCGCCCTCGGGCGTGGACTTGGTGAGCACGGGTGTCTCGAGGTCGAGGAAGCCTTCGTGGTGCAGGAAGTCGCGGATCATGTGGGTGACCTGCGCGCGCAGCACGATTTTGTCCTGAATGGGCTTCCGACGGAGGTCGAGGAAGCGGTACTCCAGGCGGAGCTCTTCGCCGGCGTCGATGTCGTCGCGGACGGGGAACTTGGGCACGACGGAGCTGTTGAGCACCTCGACGCGCGTGACCTCAACCTCGATGGCGCCGGTGGCCATGTCGGCGTTGGCTTGGTCGCCGCGGGACACCACTTTGCCCTGGATGGCCACGACGTACTCGGGGCGGAGCTCGGCGGAGGCGGTGTACAGGTCGGCGTCCGCGTGCTCGTCGAAGCGCAGTTGGGTGATGCCGTAGCGGTCGCGCAGGATGACGAAGCGGAAGCGCCCGAAGTCGCGGGTGCCATCGACCCAACCCATGAGGACCACATCGTCGCCGACGTTGGAATCGCGGAGCTCTCCGCAGTTATGGCTTCGCTTGAGTTGGCTGAGGAAGGCGCTCACGGGGGGCTCCGATGGCAGGGGTGTTCAATTTCGGGACCCAGCTTCATGGCATTGCGGGGCAACGAGAGCAAGTCCGAAGGCCACGGAAATGCGCGAGTACGGGCGACCGGTGATGCGCCCGGCGATGCTGGGCGTTTAGGGGCAGGCGACGGTTCCGTCCGGTGTTTCCACTGTGACGGGTGTGCCGCAGATGGCGTCGGCTGCGAACGCCGCCGCAGCGGATGCGTTGCCGCGGAGGTGCTGTTCTAGGAACGCGGTGACGGCGCCATTGATCAGGTCGAAGCCCTCGAGCGGGTCGATGATTTCGTCGCCGCACTCGAACAGGTCGAGCGACCGCAGGGCCGGGATCGCGCAAGCGATGGAGAACGAGTAGTGGCCGCCGTCTCGCATGGTCCACAGCAGGCGGTCGGGTTGCTGTAAGGCGTTGAAGAAGCCTGCTTGGGCATATGCGGGGCTCCACGGGTCGTCGCGGGTGCCGGTCATGATGAGGACGGGGCGGTTGATGCCTGCGAGGGCGTCCGCGACGAAAAAGTTGGCGTACGCCGGGGCCATGGCCACGAACACGTCGACCCGCGGGTCGCCGGCTTGGCAGGGGCGGCAGGCCTCGGCGCGCTCGGTTTCGGCGTCTACGATGCGGTCGCAGAAGGCCCAGATACCGCCCCATTGTGCCTCGCCGCGGGCGGCGCACTGCGCGTACATGTCGAAGCTATCGAAGGCTGCCCCGGCGACGGCGAACTGCGTGAAGCCACCAAAGCTGTGCCCCACGCTGCCGATCGTGTCGAGGTCGAGCGCGCCGAACAGCGGGTGCGCGGGGTCGGCGTTCCAGGCCGCGGCGGCGTCGATGACGGCGGCGACGTCGAGCGGGCGGTCGATGGTGGAGTTGAGCCACCGCTCGGTTGTGAACGTGGTGGCCGTGTTGTCGATGTGGTCCGGCGCGATGACCACGTAGCCGTGCGTCGCGAGATGCTCGGTGAGGAAGTACGACTGCCCGCGGAATCCGCTGTTGCCGTGAGAGAATATGACTACGGGATACGGCCCGCCGTCGGCGACAGGGGCGTCGGCCAGCGCGGTCCCGTCTTGGAGCAGGCCGCGGAAGTAGCGGAGCGTTGGGCCGCTGGTGCGCTCGGTGGGGTACCAAACGGTCAGCGGCAGGTCGCGGTTACGGTCTTCGTCGGTCCACTGGTCGTGGAAGCCGCCGGTGTTCGACGGTCCGGGTTCTTTGAACGCGGTTGGGGAGATCGTCGTCGCATCCGCGGTGGCGTCGGAGCGTGTATCCAGCCCCGCGTCGGTGGTCGCGTGTGCTGCGTCACCGGTTTGTTCGGGGGCGTCACCACACGCCAGCAGCGAGAGCGTGAAACCGATGCGGATGAGGGGAGACGCGTACGCGGTTTTCATGTGGAATCACTCGCGGAAGACGGCGGTTCTAGCGCGAGGATTCTTTTGAAAACAGGCACTTGAGGTAGCCTGCTTCATCGAAAGTCGCGGGGTGGTCCACCGGCTGTCCGGTGGTCTCGAAGACGGACAGCGGATGTCCATACGCCGCCGCCGTTCGCTCGGCATTTTCGCGGAAGGCGTCCATGAGGATTCGGCTGGAGCAGCTGGCGAGGACGAGCGTGCCGCCGGGCGCGAGCACGTCGAGACCGAGCTTGGTGAGGCGCGCGTAGGCGGCGAGCGCGCGTTCTCGTTCGGCCGCTTTCTTGGCGAACGAGGGCGGGTCGATGACGACGACGCCGAACCGTTTACCGGCGTTCTTGAGGGCGGTCATGGCCGCGAACGCGTCTTCGGCGATGGGCGTGTGCTGGGCCGCGGCGATGTTGGTGTCGTGCTGGTTGAGCGCAAAGTTGCGCACGCAGGCGTCGGTGGCTGGCTGGCTGATGTCGATGCTGGTGACCGAGCGCGCACCTCCGCGGGCGGCGTACAGCGAGAAGCCGCCGGTGTAGGAGAACACGTTGAGCACGTCGCGGCCGGCGGCGAGTTTTTGCACCCGCTGGCGGTTCTCCCGTTGGTCGAGGAAGAAGCCGGTCTTTTGGCCGATGACGGGCTCGGCCTCGAACCGGATGCCGTTCTCGGTGAAGATAACGGGGCCGTCGAGGGGCGGTCCGTCGAGCACGTCGCCGTCGTTTAGGCCGTGCTCAGCGTATGCCTGTTGCGGTCCACGGGCGACGCGCAACACGAGGCGTTCCCACGGGTTGGTGGCGTACAGGGCGCGCAGCACGGGGGCGAGGCGCGGGAGCCAGACGGCGCTGTAGAGTTTGACGACGACGGTGTCGGCGTAGCGGTCGGCGACGAAGCCGGGCAGGGCGTCGTTGGGGCCGTGCAGCAGGCGCCAGCCGGTTGTGTTGGGGTCGTCGCGCAGCCGTTCGCGGAGCTGGTCCGCCGCGGCGATGCGTTTGGCGTAGAAGGTGTCGTCGACGTTGAGGGGCCCGCGCTGCAGGAGCCGGACGCGGATGGGCGAGTCGGGGTCGAACAGTCCGACGCCGGCCAGCTTGTTCTTGGGGTCGTAGACGATGGCGGTGTCGCCGGGTGCGCCGTCCGTACTCGTCCGGGTGACCTGCGTGTCGAAGATCCACGGGCTGCCTCGGCGGATCGACGCGGCTGCGCTGTGGTCGACCCGGACGGCGACGGGTTTGGGCGCGGGGCTCGGCAGCGCGGACAGCCGGCTCTCAAGGGCGGCGGACAGGAGCTGCGGGGCGGGGACTTGAGGTTCGGTTACGGACATCTCTGCTGCGGCCAATTCGGTGGCGGTCGTTAGGGCGTCGTGCCGGGAGGCGCGGGCGCGACGACCGCCGATTCGGGGGCGTCTCCGGGCAGCTGAATCGGCTGCCAGAGCCAGGAGCCCGCGTGGTACACGACCGACGCGATGGCGACCACAAAGAGGATGCGTACGACGCGATGGGCCTTGAACAGCCGCAGGTAGTCGACGCGCGCGGGCAGCACGCCGGAGCGCTCTTCGTCGTCTCGCAGCGGCGCCACTTGGGCGGTGAGCCAGGCGCGGAGGATGGCGTAGACGATGAGGACCAGCGTGAGCACGGCGGGCCCGAAGCCGCGGTTAAAGCCGAGCACGAGCTCAAGGGTTCGCCACTGCTCGCAGTTCTGCGCCAGGCAGATGTTGCTGCCGGTAGAGTCGACCAGGTTGGCGTTGTTCTGCACGCGATTGAGCAGCCACCACATGGTAGCCTGGGACGCGTAGGGCAGCAGCGCGGACAGCGTGAGCAGCACGTTGAACAGCAGCCGCGGGCCCGTGTAGAAGCGCCGGAGCACGGACCACTCGTCGGTGGCGCGATATCCGAACCGCGCCCCGCGCGCGCTGTTGCCGTCGAACTGCGCGCCGAAGACTTCGCGCAAGTCGGCGCGGTCGAACACGGCTTCGGCGATGTCCGCGTCGGTCAGGTTTGCGCCCTTGAGGCGGCCGCCGGTGAGTCGCGCGCCGCGCAGGCGTGCGCCGGTGAGGTTGGCGCCTTGCAGGTGGGCGTCGGTCAGGTCGGCGCTCACGAGTTTGGCGCCGGTGAGGTCGGCGTTCGACAGCAGCGCGCGGTGGAGTTTGGCGCCGTCGAGGTGCGTGCCCCGGAGCGACGCTTGGACGAGCGCGGTGCCTTCGAGCAGCGTCCGTCCGAGCTCGGCGCCGTCCAGTCGCGCGCCGCGTGCGTTGGCGTCGGACAGGTCGACGCCGCGCAGGAACGCCCCGCGCAGGTCGACGCCCATCAGGTTGGCGCCGTTGAACGCGACCCACTCCAGCGTCGCGCCCGCGAAGTTCGCCCCGCGCAGGTCGCAGCGCAGGAGCTTGGCGCCGCGCAGGTCCGCCCCGGAGAAGTCGACGTCGCGCAGGTTGGCGTCCGAGAAGTCGGCGCCGGCGAGCATGGCCTCGGCGAGTGACGCGCCCTCAAAGTCGGCGCCGTGAAGGACGGCGTCGCGGAACGACGCGCCGTTGGCCCGCGCGAGGTTGAGCTGCGCGCCGGTCAGGTCGACGCCATCCAGGTTCGCGCCATCGAGCGTGGCCCCGGACAGGTCGAGGTCGATGCACGGGTGCGCGCGGAGGTCGCGGCCGGTCAAGTCGGCGCCGACGAGGCTGGGAGGGGAGGGGCTCATGGGCGAGAGCCTACAGCGTCGCGCGCCGAGTGTCGCGTTGTGGTCGTTGGGCGGACTGGCGTCTGCGCCGTTTGCATGGTCCAAACGCGCGTTCCGTTGTACGGACTTCACAGGCTCCGCTGCGGTGCCAATCCGATTCAGAAGTGTCGTCATGAGTAGACTCCGCCAACGCCTGATGTTCGCGCTCGAGGGCTGGCTCCTTCGTGGGCCGTTCTTTCGGCTCGTTGTGCTGGCTGGCATGCTCTGCGGCATCGCGGTGACGTGCGGCACGGTCGCGTGGTTGGTGAGCCCGATCGAGACTTGGTACGAGGGGGTGTGGTGGGCGTTCTTGCACCTGTCCGACTCCGGCTACCTGGGCGACGATGAGGGCTTCGGTCTGCGGGTTGTGGGCACCATCACGACGGTGCTGGGCGTGGTCGTGTTCGTGGGTACGCTCATCGCTGTGATGACGCAGTGGCTGCTTGAGATCATGGAGCGGGTGGAGTCTGGGCGTACGCCGGTGTCGACGCGCAACCACGTGGTGGTGCTGGGATGGACGACGCGTACGCCGGTGGTCATCCGCGAGCTGCTTTCGGCGGGCGACCGTGTGTCGCGGTTCTTGGCGCTGCGCGGTATTCGCTCTGTGCGGGTGGTGTTGCTGGTCGACGCTCCGGTGCCGTTTGTGATCCAGGAGTTGACGGAGCGCTTGGGGCCGCTGTGGGACCCGCGCGCGGTGACCGTCCGCGCGGGCTCAGCGCTGCGTCCGCGGCACTTGAGCCGTGCCGGGTTCGCCGATGCCGCGGTTGTGCTGGTACCCGCCGGCGCGGTGGGCGGCGAGTCCGAGATCGACGCGCGGACCATCAAGACGCTCATGAGCGCGAACCTGGCGATGTCGGATCGCGACCCGGCGGAGTGGCCGCTGATCGTCGCGGAGATGGTGGCGAGCGATAAGGCGTCTTTGGCGCAGCGCGCGTACGCGGGCCCGGTCGAGGTGGTGACCAGTGATGTGATCGTGAGCCGGATCGTGGCGCAGATTCTCCGCCATCCGGGCGTCGCGGACGCGTACACGGAGCTGCTGGGGCACGAAGAGGGCAGCGAGCTGTACGTTCAGCCGTGCCCGCCGGTGCTCGTGGGGCGGCCGTTTGATAGCGCGGCCGCGGTGTTCCCGAACGCCGTTCCGGTCGGCGTGCTGCACAATGATCATGACGGCGAGCGCCATGTGTCGCTGCTCCCGCCGTCGGACGCGATTTTACACGAGAACGATGAGCTGGTTTTGGTGGCCGAGAGCTTCCACTCAAGCGCGCCGATCCCGGAGGAGATGGTGCGATGGGCGAACGCGGTGACGTTCGTTCAGCCGGACGCAGAAGTGCGTATGCCAGGCCGGATTCTCATTCTGGGATGGAGCCGTAAGGTGCCGGATCTCTTGGGAGAGTTGAGCACGTATCGGCACATGGAACCGGAGATTCACATTCTCTCGATCGTGCCCGAGGGAGAGCGTGCGCGGGCCATTCGGGCGGCCGGTGTGTCGCTCGCTGGGATGACGGGGGTGCATCACGAGGGCGACTTCGTTTCGTCGTTCGACCTGCACGCGGTGAACCCGGCGTCGTTTGATCGCGTCGCGCTGTTGGCGAGCGACTGGATCGTGAGCGACCACGAGGCGGACGCGCGGACGCTGCTCGGGCACATGGTGCTGCGCGAAGAGCTCGAGCGCGAAGAACTTGGGCGGGGCGATGATGCGTGTGCGTCAGGGCCGAACGTGGTGGTCGAGCTGTTGGACGCCGCGAACCAAGCGTTGTTCGGCGGCTGGACGGGCGACGTGATCGTCAGCTCGGTGGTGGTGAGCCGGATGGTGGCGCACGTGGGCCTGCGCCCGCGTCTGCGAGCGGTCTACGAGGCGCTGTTCTCGGTCGGCGGCGCGGAGTTCTTCGTCCGGCCCGTGGAGCAGTTCGGCATCTCGGACGACCCGGTCTCGGGCGATGAGTTGCGTCAGAAAGCCCGCGCGAGCGGCGAGATTTTGATCGGCTTCCGTCGTGGGGACGCCGGAGGCGGAGAGACGAGCCTGAACCCCGGACATTCGGAGCGGTTTACGTTCGAGGCCGGGGACGCGCTGATCACGCTCGGTCGCGCGCATTAGGTTGCTCACGCTCGACCACGGGCGGTCCTACTGAGGCACGTGCGGGCACATCCTACTCGACGTTCCGCGTGAACACGGGCGCGTCGGGCGTCGACTGCTCGGGGTCGTGCGCGTAGTGCCCGTAGTCGAAGCTCACGATGTCGGCCGGGTCGGTGATACGATTGCTGACGATGTGCCGCGCCATGGCACCGCGGGCCCGTTTGGCGAAGAAGCTGATGACCTTGTACTGGCCGTTCTTGAAGTCCTTGAACACGGGCGTGACGACGCGGGCCTTGAGCGCCTTGGTGTCCATCGCCGAGAAGTACTCCTTGCTGGCGCAGTTGATCACGACCGCGTGCTCGGCGCCCTGGAGCGCCTCGTCGATGGCGTTCGAGAGCCGGTTTCCCCAGAAGGCGTACAGGTTCTTGCCACGCGAGTTTTCCAGGCGGCTGCCCATCTCGAGCCGGTAGGGGCGGATGAGGTCCATGGGCCGCAGCAGGCCGTACAAGCCGCTGAGGATGCGCACGTGCTCCTGGGACCAGCGCAGCTCGTCTTCGCTGAGCGTTCTGGCGTCGAAGCCCACGTAGGTGTCGCCGGTGAAGGCGAGCGCGGCCGGCCGGGATTGCGGTCCGGGGGCCAGCGGCTGCTCGTAGTCGGCGAATCGCTGCACGTTGAGCTCGGCCAGCTTGTCGCTGATGTGCATCAGGTCTTTGAGCGCCTGCGCGTCCAGCTTCCGGCACTTCTCAATGAGCTTGTCGCTTTGGTCGAGGAAGTCCGCGGTCGAGTACTGCTCGGTGGGAAGCGGCGTCTCAAAGTCGAGGGATTTCGCGGGGGACAGGACGGTGATCACGTGGACTCCTCGGTCTGGTGCCTGACGGGCAGGTGCGGTGGCGGCAGGGTGCTAACGCGGCGGCGGAAAGGGCGCGGGCTATCGGTTTGGCGCGTAGTCGGCCCAACAATTGGGCGTCTCTTGGATACGAACGCTCGCGACTTCGGCGCGCCCGGCGAACATCTCGGTGGCCTTGTTGTAGATCAACTCGGCGAGATTCTCGGCCGTGGGGTTTCCGTCCATGGTGAAGACCCGCCAGCCCTCTTCGCGGCATAGCGCGATGAGCTTGTGGTCGTCCTTGTGGAGGATGGTCCCGTGGTCGAGATGCGCGTCGATCCACGCGCCGAGCTCGCCCTTGATGATGCCGAAGTCGAGCACACGGCCGAGGGCGTCGAGTTCGGGCACCTGGAGGGTGACCTCGGCGACGTAGCGGTGTCCGTGCAGGTGTCGGCACTTGGACTCGTGCTGCATGACGCGGTGCGCGGAGTCGAACTCTAGTTTGCGGGTGCAGGTACGCATGAATCTCGGGGCGGGGGACGTGCGAGAGCCCCTGTAATGCACGCCGGTCATGGGTGAAACCGCAGAGTTCTCGAAAGTGCGCGTCGGCGGTCGGTCTCGCGGGCTGCGCGGGCGGATTGCCGGGGTCGGCGATGGTTTCGCGGGCTGCGTTGGGGTGGTAGTTCTGCGGCACCTCGTGACCCCTTGTGTACCATGCTCCAGCGCCACCTATTTATTGTGTGTTTTGCGTCGCTCGCCGCCGTTGTGGCCTGCGGCGACGATGGCTCGAACCC
>CBDUJZ010000064.1:0-26844 GCA_965367675.1 uncultured Myxococcales bacterium
ACCCTTACCAAAGGCCCGCACATCAATACGATGTGCGGGCCTTTGACGTTTTTGGTCACCTGGTGTGGCGCCACCTGGTGTGGCGCCACGGTCTGGCGCCACGGTCTGCCGCCACGGTCTGCCGCCACGGTCTGGCGCCACGGTCCGCCGCCGAGGGCCGGGTTCTTTGGCTGTCGGTTCGAGCGCGGTCCGTGAGGCGCGTTTCACGCCGGTTGACGGCTCGGTTCTGGCCCGGTGGCGGGCGTGAATCCGTCGCGTTTATGTCCGCCATCGTTGCATCGTCGTCCCAGGCTCGCCGGCGCGTTCGTCTCGAACGGCGTTCGGGAAGACAGGACGGATCACAGGGGCGTGGATTCCTCGCCTGGAGGCGTCGGCGCTGTGGCATCCGGCCCCGTGGTGCGGTACGTGTCACGCGGGTTGCGTGTACGCGCGCGACCTCTAGAATGGCGCACCCGCGTTTACGTCCACGAGGTTGCTTGCTCCCACGTTCCATCATTCGCTCCGCATTCGCGCTCTTCGCAGCGCTATGGCTGGGTGCGTGCGGAATGACCGAGGCGCGCTGGCAACTGCATCGCGACTTGTTGGATGCCGATCGGTTGGCGGATGACGGTGCGTTCGACGCGGCGTTCGACGCCTACATGGACCTCGCCCCTCGCGTGGATCGCGACGATCTGCTGCTGTACGTGCGGTATCGGCTCGGACTGATGCTCGAGAAACAGGGGCGCTACGAGGAGGCGCTGGAGGCGTACGCTGCTGCGTACACGCGCCCGTACAATTTGTACGACCACACGGCGGGCCAGGCGCTGTTCCGGACAGCGGAGATCTATCGGTACGCCTTGGGCGACGAAGCGACGGCGGTCGAGCTGTATCAGACGGTCATTCGGACGTTTCCGAATACGTTCTTCGCGGACGACGCGCTCTACGAGCTGATCGACTACTGGCGACGCCGGGGTGAGTCGCGGACGCTGTATGCGTTCTTGACGACGCACTACCTGGCGCTGCAACGGACCGAGATCGCCGACAACTTGGCGTACTGGACCGGCCGGGTGTTGCAGGACGATCTGGAGAGCCCGGCGGAAGCGATTCGTGTGTACGAGATTCTGATCCTGAACTTCCATCCGAGCGGCTTGGTGGATGATTCGGTGTGGCGCACGGCGCTGTGTTACCGGACGCTGGGCGAGATTGACGCCGAGTACCGATTGTTGTCTGCGTTCCTCGACGTGCGCGAGGTGAGCTGGATCATGGCGGACTACGAGTCGGAGTACTACGTGCCGTCGCTGAACCGCATGGCGGAGATTCACGAGGAGCGCGGCGAGCTGCGAGAGGCGATCGCGGTCTACGAGCGCTTTGTGCAGATGTACAAGCTGTCGCTCCGACGTGACGACGTGCAGTTCCACGTGATGGAGTTGCAGGCCGAGCTGGGTGACGTGGAAGGCATGCGGGAATCGCTTGCTTGGATCGAGCGGGAGTATCCGCGGAGCCGTTACATCGCGCGTGGCGCGTCTCTCCTGGCATCGGTTGTGGGCCCATGATCGACGTGCGGAACGTGACCAAGTTTCACGAGCGGGACATTGTTCTCGACGACGTGAGTTTGTCGGTGCGCGAGGGGACGCAGCTCGCGCTGATCGGTCCTGGTGGTGCTGGCAAGAGCCTGTTGTTGAAGGTGATAACCGCGTTGGTGAAGCCGGAGGCGGGCGAGGTCGTCGTGGACGGCGATCGTATGCTGGAGTTGGACGAAGTGGGGCTCTCGAAAGCCCGCGCGAAGATGGGGATGTTGTTTCAGAACTACGCGTTGTTCGACTTCATGACCGTGGAGGAGAACATTGGGTTCCCGCTGCAGCGCGGCGGGAAGCACACGCCGAAGGAGATCGAGGAGCACGTCGCCGAGCTGCTGGATCAGGTGGACCTTCCGGGCATCCAGAAACAGTATCCGCGCGAGTTGTCGGGCGGCATGAAGAAGCGCGTAACGTTCGCGCGCGCCATCATTCATGAGCCGCCGATTCTGTTTTACGATGATCCGACCGCGGGCCTGGACCCGGTGACGTCGAGCAAGATCTTCATCTTGCTCGACCGCATGAAGCGGGAGCGCGGTGTGACGTCCATTGTGATCACGCACGACATTCTCGGCGTGCGCGACATCTGCGACGACTTCGCGATGTTGAACGAAGGCAAGTTGATCTTTCGCGGCTCCCGGGACGAGATCGAGAACTCGGACATTCGGTTCGTGCAGCAGTTCTGGCGCGGAGAGAGCGATTGATGCGACGACTGCTTCACTTCATCGGCGACAAGTTCTTGTCGGTCTCCGAGACGCTCGGCGGGATGCTTGTTCTGCTGGGCCAGTTGGTCTGGAACACGATGTTGCTGCGCTTGGACATGCGCGAGTTCTGGCGCAACATGTACAAGGTAGGCGTCAAGAGCTTCCCCATTGTTGTGGTCACCGCGCTCCTCGTGGGTGCGATCATGGTGATTCAAACTGGCGCGCTGGTGGCCGAGTTTGATGCGTTCGGCCTATTGGGCTGGGGTGCAGGCTTTGCAACGCTGCGAGAGATCGGTCCCGTGCTGATCGGCCTGATGTTCTCGGGCCGAGTTGGCGCGAACAACACGGCGGAGCTCGGCACCATGAAGGTGACGGAGCAGGTGGACGCGCTGCGTGCGCTGGCGATTACACCGCTCACGTATCTGCTGGTCCCGCGCTTTATCGCCATCGTCACTATGTTGTTCCTATTGGTGATCGTGGGTGATTTGACCGCGCTATTGGGCGGTGCGGTGACGGCGAAGGCGCTTCTGGGCGTGGAGCCGACGTTGTTTTTCTGGAGTGTGGACGAGTACATTAAGGTGGAAGACCTAATTAATGGGCTCGTGAAAGCGCTGTTCTTCGGCATCGCGATCGCCGTCGTGAGCTGCCACTACGGGATGAAGACGTCCGGCGGTGCAGTCGGTGTCGGCCAGGCTGTGAACAGTTCGGTCGTCGGTTCAGCGGTGAGCATTTTCGTGTTGGACTACGCCGTCACGTTCATTCTGCAATGAGGGCGCGATGAGCTCAGATACGACAAGCGACGCTCGTCGCGTGGCACCGGTGACGGAGCCCACGGGATTCGGCCGGGTGCTGGCGTCCGTCGGTGAGCCGCTAGTGTTCGTTGGCACCGAGATCCTGAACATCTTCCGGGTGCTCAGTTTGACGCTCTTCTACATGGTGCGCCGGCCGATTCGCTGGGACGAGGTGTGGAAGCAGTGTTTTGAGATCGGTAACCGTTCGTTTGTCTTCATCACGCTGGTGCTCGGTTTCCTTGGGATGATCCTGATCTATCAGTCGGGGTTCCAAGCTCAGCGGATTATTGGGGATCTTCAGATGCTCGGTGCGCTGTACGTACAGATGCTGTTTCGCGAGTTCGGTCCGACGATCACGGCGCTCATGCTGGCGACGCGGGTGGGCACAGGCATTGCTGCTGAGATCGGCTCGATGGTCGTCACGGAGCAGGTCGACGCGCTGAAGATGAACAACGCTGACCCGGTTCAGTATTTGGTCGTGCCACGGTTCATGGCGAGCGTGGTGATGACGCTGGTGCTGAGTGTGTTCGCGATCGTGGTGTCCTACAGCACGGGCATGATGCTGGCGTTCTTCGTGTTCGAGGTGAACCCGTCGACGTTCTTCAACATGAGCATGCTGCAGTGGGGCGACCTGATTGTGTTTACGATGAAGTCGTTCGCTTACGGCGTGGCGATTCCGGTCATCGCTGCTGAGGCGGGATTGAGCGCGTTCGGTGGTAGCGAGGGCGTAGGTTGGGCGACGACGAAGTCTGTGGTGAACGCGAGCCTCGCGATTACCTTCATCGATTTTCTGCTGTCCGGCTTCGGTTTCTTGGTGCTGTTCTGATGGGTTTTCGAATCGACACTCCGATGTGCGAGACGGCTGCCGCTGACGGTGCACCACGATGATTGAGTTCACCGACATCTATAAGGCGTTTGGTGCGAAGAAGGTGCTTCAGGGCGCGAGCCTGACGGTGAACAAGGGCGAGGTGATGTTCATCATCGGCCAGTCCGGCGCGGGCAAGTCCGTGTTGGTGAAGCACTTGGTCGGGTTGCTGCGGCCTGACTCGGGTCGGGTGCACTTGGACGGCGAGGACATCACGGACTTGAGCGAGCAGGAGTTCTACCGGATTCGGAAGAAGTGCTCGTACGTGTTCCAGAACTCGACGCTGTTCGACTCGATGACGTTGCTCGACAACGTGGCGCTGCCGATTCGCAAGCACTTCAAGGTGACCTTGAAGGAGGCGCGTCTGCAGGCGAGTCAGAAGTTGGCGCTGGTGGACATGGAAGAAGAGGGTGACCGTTACCCGGCCGATTTTGGCGACGGAATGCGTAAGAAGGTCGCGATTGCTCGCGCGCTTACGCTGGACCCCGAGTTTGTGATTTTCGACGAGCCGACGACGGGAATCGACCCGATTTCGGCAAATATTGTGGACCGGTTGATACGCGACTTGTCGGACCGTTTGGGTGTTACGTCGATCGTGGTGAGCCACGATTTGCGCTCCATCTTCGGCGTTGCCGACCGTGTGGCCATGCTCTACAAGGGCAGCTTCGTGCTTGACGGGCCGCCTTCGAAGTACCGGACAACGGACGACCCCATCGTCCAGCAGTTCATCAATGGGCGTCCAGAAGGACCGATGGAAGTTTAGGCGATCGCTTTAGGCGGTCGCTGAGACTGCCCCGACACCAGGGAACGAATGCGCGGCAAGGAAACAGCAATTGAAGTGAAGGTCGGCGGGCTAGTCCTGTTGGCGATCGCTGTGTTCATCGGATTCATCATGGTGCTCGGCGACTGTAATTTCAGTCCGGGCTTCCATGTGTCGGTCGACTTCAACAATGCGGCGGGCCTGAAGCCGGGTGCGCCGGTACGACTCGCGGGTATCCCGGCGGGTTCGGTGAAGTCGGTACGCTTCATGGGTGGTGAGATCGAGGAGTTCGAGGATGGGGTCGAGCGTCCGGTTTACGTGCGCGCGACGCTCTTCATCGAGGACGACATTCGTCAGTCCATCCGCAGTGACGCGTCGTTCACGATCACGACGCAGGGCGTCTTGGGCGAGCCGTACGTCGAGATCACGAGTCTCGACCGGACGGCGCCGGCGATTGAGGCCGGCCAGATCTTCCTCGGCACAGACCCGCCGCGTTTGGACCAGCTCTTGTCGGCTGGTTACGACATCCTCGAGGGCGTGCGTGAGCTGATGGACCGGTTGAATCGTCGGGGCGAGAACCCGATCCGGATCGACGACTTTGTGAACAATATCGCTGACGCAGCGGGCGAGCTGAACGCACGCGTGGTCGAGAACCGTGAGGAGATCGACGCCATCTTCAGCAACGTGGATGCCATCGTCGAAGAGATCGCGGTTAACAAGGAGACCATCCCGAACATCCTGCGGAACGTGGAGTCCGCCACCGGCGAGTTCGATTCGCTGGGACGTTCGTTGAACCGTGGTGTGGGTAACGGCAGCGACATTCGCGAGATCATCGACAACGTCGAGTCGGTCACTGAGGTGGCGGCTCGCGAGGCGGAGCCCATGTTGACGAGCATTCGTAGTGCCGCGGACAGCGCGGACCGAATCTTGTCGGACAACGAGGAGCAGATCGAGCGGACGGTCAACAACGCGGAAGCGCTGACGGCGGACCTGTCCGCAGCGTCAGGCGACGTTCGCACCGTGGTGCACCGAATTGAACAGGGCGAAGGTTCGATTGGCCGATTGCTTCGAGACGAAGAGATCTTCGAAGACATGCGCGAGTTTGTTCGTGAGCTGAAGCGTCGTCCGTGGCGCATCATCTGGAAGGAGTGACGCGACGCGCGGCCCTGGTTCTCTCCGATGCGTGGGAGAGCCGGTGGTGACCGCGCTTGCGGGACGGCATGCGATGGACGGTTGAGTCTGTGCAGGTTCGTCAATCGGGACACGGAGCGGGTTGAACCTGTCCGTTCCTTCGCCTTCGCTCAGGAAGGGTGGGCTGGGAGTGTGGACCGCAATTTGGCGTGTCCGTTCCTTCGCCTTCGCTCAGCGTGCGCCGAGTTGCACGGGAGGCTGCACGCGCTTGCCTACGCGTTGGGCGCGGAAGCCCTCGGCGTTGGTTCCTGGGACGGCGAGCCGGCCGAACAGAGCGAGGGCGGAGGACGGGGTCTCCTGGGAGTGTGCGACGAAGAGCGGGCGTCCGAGGATTTGCTCACGCCTTACGACGCCGAGCTGTCGCGAGTCGTCGCGGTCTGAACGGTCGTCGTTGAGCACGACGAACTCGTTGTCTCCGAGGGTCCACTGGTCGGGCTCGGCGACGAACGTTTGGTGGGGCGATGTGATGGGATAGCTGCGGAGGCCGAGGGTTTCGAACTCGAACGCGCTGTCGGCGTTGGTCTCGCCGCTGACGGCGAGCAGTTCGTCGCGTTGGTCTGGCGTGGCTCGGAACCGGAGGGCGGGTTGGTCGTTTGTGAACACGAGGTGTTCGGCCATGGCGACTTGGTCGTTGGGTTGTCCGACGACGCGTCCGAAACGGAGGGTTTCGTCCTCGAGTTGGTAGAGGACGATCTCGCCGCGCTCAGGGGGCCGGGAGCTGGCGCTGGCGTTTCGGACGAGCAGTTCATCGCCGGGAACCAGGGCGGGGTACATGGTGGCGTCTTCGACTCGGACCACGCTCCAGAGCTGCGGGATGGCGAGGTGCGTGATGGCGGCGAGGGGTAGCAGCGTCGCGCAGGTGAAGAGCACGGCGTAGGCGAGCGGGTGGTTGGAGTCGCGCAATACGTAGTCGTCGCCGACGCGCGCAGCTTCTCGTGCGGCGTCGAGGCCGATCATGACGGCGATGAACGTCCAGCCGAGCGCGAATGTCGCGAAGGGGAGGGAGGGGAAGAATCGCTGCTTGGTCCAGACGATGACGAACGCGAACCACAGGATGGCCAAGCTGGCGCTGGTGGCGACTCCGGCGCTCAGCCGGCCGACGTATGCGAGGCCGGCGGCGGGGCTGACGAGGGAGAGTACGAAGGCGATGAGCGGCCTGCGTAGACGGGTTTCGCCGAGGTATTGCTGCTCGAATGGGAGTTGGCTCAAGAGACCGCGGGTTGTGAAAGGCAGAGGCCGGATTGGGACAATAGACTGCCGGGCGCGTTGGGTGAAGCGTGGGCGTTCAGCGCTTGACAGTGCGGCTGTAGGTCAGAATAGGCGTGAGGGCACGGTTGGTGCTGGCGCCGCCAGCTCGGTCCACGCGGGTTCTGCGACGAGGCGATCATGAATTCAGAGGAGAGTACTTGGGGACTACGCGGTGAGCAGGTTCTGCTCGGGCTCGCGGTGGTCTGCGCTGTGGCGCTCTCGTTGAACGGGTTTGTGCGCTTTGAGCTGATCCAGTTGGCGGGCGCGGCGCTCTTGGCCTGCGTGGCTGGTCTGGTGTGGGCATTTCGAACGACGTTCGGGGGCGTGCGGTTCACGGGTACGGCTGGGGTGGGCATCACGCTGCTCTTGGCGACCGGGTACGTGGTTGGTTCGGCCTATCTGGTCTCGGACGGCGATGCGTACGACCAAGCGGCGCTGTTTTTCATTCCGACGTTGTTGGTGTTGTCCGCTGCGGTCGCTCGTACAGAGGCCGGGGTACGCTCGGTTTTGGGGCGCTCGGTGCTGGTGGCGACTGTGCTCGCGTTGATGGCTGGGCTGGCACAGCTCGCGGGCTTCTCGATTCCGGCGCCGGTGCCGTTCTCGACGCCTTTGGAGTTGGGCGTGCGCGCGACTTTTGATGTTCCTGCGATCGCGGCGGTTTGGTTCGCCGGCGCTGTGTTCGTCGGGACGTCGTTGCTTGCGAAGTCTTCTCGTTTGGGCTGGTCGTTGGTGTTGGCTGCGGCGCTGGGTTTGGGCCTGACCGGGACGTGGCTCGAGGTGGGCGTCGTGGCGGCTGCTTGTGGTGCGCTCGGCTTGTTCGGGTTGCTCGGTCGCCGCACGTTCGGCGGTGCGGCGGTGTTTGCCGCGCTCGTGATGGTGGTGGTTTGTGCCGCGCGTCCGGGTCCGACTCGGCTCGATGACGCGGATGCGCTGTCGGTGCGTCCGCGGGTGGCTGAGCTGGCCGTGGGAACGGAGTGGCCGTACGGCGAGATGGGCGCGCAGGATTTTTATTCGGATGCGGCGTGGCGGTATGCGTTCGCTGGCGGGCTGTGGGGCCACGGCGCTTCACGTTGGCCGAGCGCTCAGTCGCGGTATGTGGATACGGATGCGTCGTTTGCTTTGGCGCGGACGACTGGGCTGCCGGTCGCGCGTCGTGCGCCGGTTCCGTTGGCGGAGCTTTGGGGTGACTACGGTGTTTGGGTCCCGCTGTGTTTGCTGGGCGCATTGCTGTGGGGGCTCGCGTTGAGCGTGCGCCGCGGCGATTGGACGCTTGCGGCGGGAACGGCGGTAATGGCGGTGATGTCGCTGGTGTCTCCGGGGCTGTTGAGTCCGGCGGGCATGGTGATGTTGGGCGTGCTGCTGGCGTTGGTGTCTTCGGTGCCGGTGCAGCGTGACCGCGCGATGTCGGCGGGACCGCTGGCGTTGGTGGTTGTGGTGCTGGTGGGTCTGGTCGGTGTGACGCAGGTGCAGGCTGCGCGCTGGGGCTACGCCACGGCCGCTGCGACGGTGTTCCTGGGCAACGCTCGGCTGGAGGATGCGGCTCCGCACGCGGATGCGGCAGCGGAGCTCCAGCGACGCTACGCGAGTGAGATCAACCGTTCGGTGGTTCACTACATTGGGGTCGAGCGCGACGCGAACCTGGCGTTGGAGTCGCTTCGAGAGGCGGTGGAGATTCGGCCGGACTCGGTGGACGCGCGGGAGCGTTTGGCGGACTTGTACGTACGGCTGTCGATGGGCGGGGCGGACGCGGACGCGGCGCTGTTGTTGACCGCGCGGATGTACACGCGGATCGCGGAGCTGGATCCGAACCACGTGGAGGTCGCGTTGCAGCGGGCGAATGCGATGGCGGCGATCGGGCGCAATGACTTGGCGGCCGAGAAGCTTGAGGAGGCGGCGGGTCGCGGGATTCCGCGGGCGGATCGGGCGCGGTTGTTCCAGCGCGCTGGCGAGCTTTACGAGGACGACTCTTCGCCCGAGCACGCGCTGCCGGCGTATAACGCTGCGCTCGAGCTGCTGGAGGACCCGAGCTTGCGTCGCCGGCTGGAGGCTCGGGTGGTCGCGATGGAAGCGTGGATCGAGTCGGGTGCGCGTCCGACGCGCGAAGACGACGGGCACGGTCATTAGGAGATCGGCGCCCTCCGACGGCGGTTTTGCAGGGCGCTTGGAAGTAGTAGGGTCCTCGTGGGGAGCCGGCGCTCGTCGTCCGGCGCTGGGGCGTAACACTAGGTAAGCATGTCCGAACTAAACTCACCCTCCATGGCCGACTTGAGCCGCACGCTCGTGTCGAGCGGATTGGTTTCCGCGTCTGACATGGCCAGCGCGCGAGCGGCGCACGCAGCGTCGGGTGGGTCGTTGGCGGTTCACTTGGTGCTGCTGGGTGCGGTCGATGAGGGCGCGTTGGCGGCATTCCTCGCGGAAGCTGGCGGGATGCCACGCCCGTCGCTGAAAGAGCTGGACGCGGCCCATCCCAACGCGTTGATCGGGATACCGTTCGAGGTTGTGTACGCTGGCGGGTTCATTCCGTTCGCTGCGATGGGTTCGGGTACGGTGCTGGTCGGGGTGATGGACCCGGTGGAGCCGTCGGGCTTTGGCGCGGCCGAGCTGATGTCGGGCAAGAACTTTGTGCTTCGGCTGTGCTCGGTGACGCAGTTCTCGGCGCTGTTTGAGAAGGTGACGGGGCGGGCTTGGAAGGTGCTGCCGCAGGACGTGGAGGTCGCTCGGCGTGAGATCGGGGCGGCGAACGAGCAGCTTGATGAAGAGCTGAAGTCGCTGTTCTTCCCGGGCGCTGAGGGCACCCAAGTGGCGGTGGAGTTGGTGGATGACACCGGCGACGAGCCTCTGATCATGTTGCCGAAGGCGGGAGCGGCGGCGACGTTGCTGACGCTGGAAGAGGACGACCTCGAAGAGGTGAGCGCGCCGTTCCAAGCGATCGGCGGGCCGGTGCTCGGCGGAGGTAGCGCTGCCGCGGCCAAGCGAGAGGGCGGTTTCACGCTGTCGGCTTCTTACGCGATTCTGGGGCCGAACCAGACGGTCGATCTGGCGGAGGAGGACGTCATCGAAGAGCGTGACTCGTCGGGCTCTCGCGCGCCGGCGATCGCGATTGAGTTGGTCGACGAGTCTTCCTTGGAGGGGGAGGCGGTGCTGGAGCTCAAGCCTTCGGGAGGGGGCCGCTCGACGGATTCGCTCGAGGCGTTGCGCGCGCTGGATGATGTGGAGGCGGGCGCGGTGTCCCGGCACGCGGACTTGGCGACCGCGACAAACGTGACGACCACCATCCATGGCATCGACCCGCGGATTTTGCCGTTGCGAGAAGTGAAATCGGCCGAGGAACTCACCGGTGCTTCTGGCGCCCGAGGTTCGGAGGTCACGCCGGCGATGGCGGTGGAGCGGGTACCGGACGATATGTGGAGCGAGTTGGAAGCAGCCACTCCCGGTTTGTCCTCTTCGCAGCGCACACCGACGACCGGAGTCCCGGCGGTTTTGGCGGCGGAGAGCGGGACGCGTCAGCTGTTGGTGCGGTCTGGAGAGTCGAGCGTGGTGGGTTCCGGGGGCACGATCGACTCTGCGCCGCGGCATCGCAGTCTGTCGTTCTCGATGGCTGGCGAGGCGTTCTCAGGCACGCCTCGTCCGGTGCCGACGGTCGGCGAGTTTTTGGACGAGAGCGAGGGCTGTTTCTTTAGCCGCGACTCGTATTTGGCACGCGCCGCGGAGCCCGATGAGGCGACGAAGGCCGTGTTCGAGCTTACGCGAAACGCGCTCGAGGCGGCGACGGATCGGGATACGATCGCGCGCCAGTTGGTGGAGACGCTGAGCTTGGCGTACCCGACGGTGCTGTTGCTGAGCCTTCGTCCACCGGACGTGGTGGTGTGGGACGGCGTGCTGTCCACGGGTGCGGATGGCCCGTTGGGGCTGGAGTTTCCGCTCTCGGAGGACGGGCTTTGGCACCGCGTGGCGACCACCGAAGAGGTTTTCGTTGGAACGCTGCCGGGTGCTGACGCGCTGCGTCGTGCGTTGCCGCGTGCGTTCGGTGCGCAGGCGTGTGTCGTTCCGCTGTTGGTTCGCCGCCGTGTGGTGGCGCTGCTGGTGCTGGATTCGGGTTCATCGAGTGAGCTCGCTTCGCCGGGTTCCGACATCTTCGCGTTGGCGGGGTGGGTGGAGTCGGCGCTGAAGCGGGTGATCGTGCAGCGCAAGAACGCATCCCGGTCGTTTTGACACGCGGGCGCCATGTTCTAGTGTGGCCGGGTAGCCGGTCTATCGACGGAGTTCAGTTGAGACGTATTTTGCCTCTGATTGTGGTTCTCGCGAGTGCGTGCACGACCACGGTCGCGCCTCCGGGAGAAGTTCTGACCGCGTACGCTGACGCGATTCGGTCGGGGCAATGCGCGCGCGCGTTCAGCTACTTGGCTGCGGGCGCGGAGTCGGAGTCGGAGTTCGTCGCCTCGTGTGAATCGCATGGTGCGCTTTACGAAGCGCAGGCGGACGCGATCCTGTCGGGGCTGTCCGCGGCTGGGCTTGAGGTCGAGGCACGGGTACCGGTGGATCGGCTTCGAAGCGTGGCGTTGGCGCACGTAGACGGCAGTTGGTTCATCGGCGAGTCGGTGTCGCTGATCGATGGCGGAAAGACTCCAGTCGCTTCGATGGCGGCGCTTGCGGCCGCGCTGGACAGCGAGGCAGTGGCGCAGCTGCTCGGGCTATTGAGCACGGACATGCGCGAGCAGTACGCGTCGGAGATCGAGGCGTTGGCGTCGGCGCTGGCGTCCGGTGGCGAGCGCGAGCTGGAAGTGTTCGGAGACGTCGCCTCGGTGACGGTGGGCGATGTGACGATTCGGTTGTTGCGCGAGCAGGGCTCTTGGCGGGTGTCTGGTGTAGATCAGCCGCAGACGTATTCGGACTATGGCTACGAAGATTGGTAGCGCATGAAGATTAGCGATCTCTCAGAACGATCCCGGCTCCAGCTGCGGTTGGAAGAACAGCCCGACGATGTGGACGCTCGGCGCGCCCTGGCTCGGCTCCTGCTGCAGACGGGCGACACGCGTCGCGCGGCGCAGGAGCTGATGTCGGTCGCGACGGTGTACATGGCGCGTGGGGACGGGGACGAGACGCTGCGCGCTGCCCGCTTTGCGCTGGGGTTGGACCCCGAGAACATCGAGCTCCGTTTGTTGATGGTGCAGGCGCATGCGCGTTTCCCTTCGGCGGAGCATGCGCGAGCGGCAGAGCCACAGGTGGTGCAGCCCGCAGCGGATGAAGCTGCGGCCGCGGAGCCCGCGCGCAACGCCAACTTTAGGTCAGGCGCGGCGCGGCGGGAGCAAGCGCCGCCTCCGGCGCCCACGATGAAAGTGTCTCCGGTTCCGGATCGAGTGCCGCGTCGCCGCACCGCTCCGAAGCACGCACCGGCTGATCAGCAGCCGTCACGCGGTGGGACGGAATCCTCTCGTACAGAGCGTCCGGCGGACGAGCCCTCGCTCGCGCTCCGCCAGGCGTCCGAGACGGTGGAGCGGGAGGGGGCGCTCTCTGAGGCGACGTCGAGCACGGCGGCGAGCGCCAAGGCGTCCTCGGAGGCCGTGACGATCTCTGAGTCGTCGGTGTCGCGCACGCGCGATGGGCTTCCTCGTGAACGGGGCCAGTCGTCCGCTGACACGCCCGCGGGTTCGGCGCCGTCGGCCGTGGATTCGCTCGTGCTCGGTGCGTCGGCGAGCGCGTCGGTCGATCGCGCCCCAACGGGCGTCAGCACCGACGTTACGGCGTCAGAGTTGGACCCTAGCGCGGCGGACCCGGTGGAATTGCTGAGCCCCGAAGACCTGCAGATGGAGTTCTCCCCGCCGACCGTACCGGCGCGGCCGGTCGAGTCGTTGATTCGGCCAGGGCGTGAAGGTGAGCGCACGGCTGACGGTGGGTTTCATGCGGGAATCCCTGCAGGCAAGGCGCCTCGGATCAACGTTCCGAGCACGTCGTCCGGGGTCGCTTCGCGCGTGGCGGTGGAGACGCTTGAGGGCGTGGTCGCTGTGACCGTCGCGCGGCGAATCCTTGGCAAGGACCACGGATTGACGCTCGCTGATGTCCCCGCGAATCCGCTGTTTGAGCGCCTGCCTCGCGGAGCTCGTGGCACCGTTTTCGAGGCGTGCGATGTGGTGCGATACGCGCCTGGCGCGGAGATGGTTCGCGAAGACGCTTCGGTGGACCGCCTGATAGTGATCTGTGAAGGAACGGTGCTGGCTGGCCCCGATGAAGTGCTCGAGGCTGGCAGGCTGCTGGGAGAGTATGAGTTCCTCGCTGGCATGCCTGCGCGCGGCCGCGCCGTGGCGGGGAGCACGGTGACGACGCTCGAGCTCTCGCGCCAGCAGGCGGACACGTTCCGCTCGAGCGATCCGCAGATCAACGATGCGTTCGTCGCGTCGTTGCGCGATCGGGTGCTCCACGATCTGATGTCACGCGCTCCTCTGTTCGCGTCGCTCAGCGTGGAGCAGCGCCGTGACCTGAGCGCACGGTTCTTTTCGCTGGCCGTTGGGCCGGGCGAAACCGTGATGCAGACCGGCGATATCAACCGCCGGCTGTTCGTGCTTCAGTCCGGCGAGCTGGTGCTCGATGGACGGGGTGGCGCAGGCGGGCTCGGCCGCGTGACGCTGCAGGCTGGCGATTTCTTTGGCTACGTGTCGACGGTGCTGGGACGCCCGGTCCAGGTCGGCGTGGTGTCGTCGTCGTCCGCCGTGCTGTTGGTGCTGCCGGAGCAAGAAGTTTACCGCTTGGTGGCTGGCAACAAGGGCGTGGCGCGTGCGGCTCGCCGCGAGGTTGTAGAGCGCGGAGAGCTGCCGGTGAGCATCGAAGCTGTGTCGGGCCTGGGTGGGCTGCGCTCGCGACGACCGACCGCGTAGCACGTTCGAATTTTGCGGACCTCGTCGGGTTGTCCTACATGTAGGACATCATCCTACCAGGGAACACCGTGACGAACGAAAGAAGGCTTCAGGCCCGTAGCCGCATCGACATCCTCTTCAACGCATTTCAGGACGGGCTGCCGGCGCTCTGCGCTGGACACGACTTGAGCGAAGGGGGAATTGGCCTCCGCACGCTTCACGACACGCGTCGATCGCGCAGCCCGTTTGTGGAAGTCGAGTTCGAACTTCCGGGCACGCACGACGTGATCTCGGCGCGCGGCCGCCTTCGCAATCGCGACGGCCGCTTGGCGGTCATCTTCGACGCGATCTCTGAGGCGAACCGTGCGTTGATCGCGGACTTTGTGGCGTCCGCTCCCTGTCACTAGGCCAGCGGGGGACGCCGGTCGGTGGTTAGGCGCGTCGCGCTGCGACGAAGGCGGCGAACAGTGCGACGGCGGCGTTGAGTGCGAGCCACAGCTGGTCGAGCCCGCCAACGCCGGGAACACCGACGACGTTGGTCATGGGGGCGAGGGCTTCGGCGCCGAGGAAGGCGGCGAGACCGGCCATCAGACCGACGAGGACACCGCCGGTGATGCGTCCGCGGACGGAGCCGAAGACGGCGTAGACACCGAGTACGGGGATGGCGCTCAGCAGCACCGCCGACGATGCGAGCCCGGAGAGTCCCAGGGCGGCGGGCCAGCGGAGGATACCGTTTGCGAACGGTGCGAGGCCGGACGCGTCGAGACCGACGGTGGTGGCGATCCAGGCGAACAGGGACAGGCCGGACGCTGCGAACACGGCGACGCCTGCGGCGACGGGTGCGGAAACGAGTCGTGCGCCGCGTCGAGAGCCCGCTGCGAAGCTGAGGGTGAGGATCGAGAGGAGGAAGGCGAAGGCGGCGCGCGGGGTTTGGAAGCGGGTCAGCGCGTCTTGTGTGGCCACGTCAGCGCGAAGCGAGCCGGCTCCGAAGCGGTCGCGTTGGTATGCGGGGACGTCCTGCGTGGCGCTCGATTTGAGCATCTCTTCGACCCGATCGGGGTGGGTGACACCGAGTTCGTGGATGAGCGCTGCGACGCCGGCGACGTGCGGGCTGGCCATGGAGGTGCCCATGTAGAGGGCGAACTCGTGCTCGGCGGGGTTTCCGCGGGAGAGGGTCTCTTGGAGTACGCCGTCGGGGCGTCCGTCGTTGTTCTGGTCTACGCGGGTGTTTCCGCCGGGAGCGGCGATGTCGATGTAGTTGCCGAAGTTGGAGTAGAACGTGGTGGAGCCGTCGAACTGCGTGGCGGCCACGGCGACGACGTTGCGGTATGCGGCGGGGTAGGACGGTCGTGCCCAGCCGTTGTTTCCGGCGGCTGCGATGACCGTGACGCCCTTGTTGTGCGCGTAGGCCACGGCGTCTTGCATGATGCGCGACGGGAGTGGGCCACCGAGCGACATGTTGATGATATCGGCGCCGTTGTCGGCGGCCCATCGGATGGACTCGGCGATGTCGGCGGTGTTGCCGCGTCCGGACGCGTCGAGCACGCGGATGGGCATGATTCGGGCGTTGGGCGCGATTCCGGCTCCGCCGTAGGCGTTGTTGGTGGTCTGCGCGACGGTGCCGGCGACATGGGTTCCGTGCCCGTGTTCGTCGTGCGGCTGATCGTCGTCGGACACGAAGTCGTAGCCGGGCACCATTCGGCTGGCCTCGAGGTCCTGCACGCGGCGGAAGGGTTGCCCGGGGACGTCTGCGAAGGCGACTCCGGTGTCGATGACGGCGACGACGGCTCCGGAGCCATCGGCGTTGTCCCATGCGTCCTCGAGGCCGATGGCGTCGAAGTGCCACTGGAACTGCAGCAGTGGATCGTTGGCTGCGGCGGCGCCGAGGGACTCGTACTCGGACTCCATCTCGACGAACTCAACGGCGTCGTTGGTTCGGAGTGCGGGGAGCAGCGCGGCGGCGTCTTCGCTGGACACGGCGAGGCGGTAGAGCCCTTCGTGTTGTGAGAAGAGGCTGTTGAGCGTGGGTTCCCCGGGCAGCGTGGCCAGGAACTCGGCGCGCTCGCGCTCGCTGAGGTGGTCGGCGACGTCGATGAGGAGCGTTCCGGCGAGGGGTGCCACCGTGCCATCGACGAATTGCGGTTCGATATCGCGGCCGGGCAGCGAGACCGCGACGAGCGCGAAGCTGGCTGCCGTGGCGGCGAGGAGTGCGACTTGGCGCTTTGCTTTCATTGTGTGCTCCAGAGGGTCTGATCGATTGTGCGCACGGTGTCAGAACGGCACAAGGGCGGGTTCGTTCTACGAATCCGCAGGGATGGCTTGGGGGGCGCCGTTGTGTCCGCTCCGTTGGTCGTGCAGATCGACGAGGAAGCGTCGCGCTTCGTGGTCGTCTTGGAGCATGACGCGAGCGTTGTGTGCTTCGAGCAGGCAGAGGTTCACCGCGCCTTTGGCGACCACGTCGTAGCCCGCGCCGGCGGCGGTCAGCACGTCGAACTCTCCGAAGACGTCGCCGCCGTGGAGGGTGGCGATTTCGACGGGCGGTTCCTGGGATGAGTCGACGATCCCGGCGACGCCGGATACGAGGATGAACAGGCCGCGGACGGGTTCTCCGCGTCGGATAATCGCCTCGTTCTGCAGGGTCGCGCACTGCATTTCTTGCAGGAAGTGGTGGCGCGTTTCGGACGACAGGCAGCGGAAGAACGAGGAGTTGCGGAGGACTTCGGCGAGGTCGGCCTGTTTGGCGAGCGTTGCGAGCGGTCGTGTGATCGCTTCGAGGCCGCGGTATTCCTCCCAGACTTCGCTGGGCAGGGCGACGAGTCGGACGGGGGTCTCGGCGGTTGGGCCGGTGTCACCTGGCAGCACGAGAGAGCCGTTGCGCGGGCTGGCGCTTCCGGAGCGGTGGGAGACTTCGCCGGAGGTGATCCACGCGGGGGCTCCGCTCGACACGTTGAGGATCGGAGTTCCGGGAGGAGCGACCCGGAGTTGCAGCGAGCGGAGTAGGGCGGAGAGTTCGTGAATTGGGAGCGCGTCGAGCAGTGGGATCGCTGAGAACGCGCACTCATTGTTGGGCTCGACGTTTGCGGCGAGCTCGAGCACTCCTCGCAGCAGATCGGCGCCGGTGGGCTGTTCGGCGTCGCTGGAACGGGTAGGCGGCACGAAGGTGGCTTGGCCCAGCGCGGCGTCGAATCCGAAGCCGGCGACTTGGTGGAGGAAGGAGCCCCAGTTGGGCTCCGTGTCCACCGAAAGTGCGTCGAGTCGGCGTAGGGCGTCGACTGCGCCGATCAGATCGCCGTCGGATCGGGCGAGCGAGTGTCCGGCGCGAAGCAGGGCCTCGACGACCTCGTCGTGCCCGAGTTGGCGGGCGCAGAGCGCTGCGAGTCGGAGGCCGTCGACGGTGGTGTGATGGGTGTGCATCGCCACCCACAGCAGGCCTAGCGCGTGCTCAGCGTTCTCGTTGGAGAGCGCGTCTTCGACCGAGCGGATGAGAGTTGGAGCGAGCCGATACACAGCAATGTGGGGTGAAGGTGGCTCAGCCTATCCGGCTCGGGCCGCGCTCGCAACGGGGCCATTCTTGTCAGGACGCTCACTCTAGTGGCACACTGTAGCTTCTTCGTTTTCGCCCTGGCCGGAAGGCCCGCTAGAGGCTGACGTGCTCGTCTGTCGCCACTGTCATCAACAGAACCCTCCCGAACAGCGCTCTTGTGCGCGATGCGGGCGCTCGCTCACGGCCGAGCCGCGGGAAGCCACGCCGACGACCATGTACGGTGTGCGGCCGATCGCCGAGGATGACGCGCTGGCCGGACCGCACCGCATGGCAGCGCCGAGTCGGACGTCGTTCGGTATTCACGTGCTGGACGATGAGGATCCTCTGGCCACCGCGGACGGGTTTGGGCTGTCGGACGAGCCTGATGGTTCGATCCGTCCGACCGCCGCTGGCGCGATGCCGGCCGGTGGTGCCACGATGCACGGCGGATCGCTCGCCGCGATCCTTGGGCCGGAGTCCGGTCCGGCGACGCCGGTGGGTGAGGCAGGTTTCGCCAGCCCTGGGTTTGCCAACCGCGGGCGTGATCTCGAGTCCGTTAGCCCGGGTCGCCCCGCGTCGACGTCGACGATGTACGGTCGTTCGCCGCTCGCGCCGGCGCGCACGGGCCCGCTGTCCTCAGTGCCCGCGCCGCCTGTTTCGCAGCTTGATGGGTCGGTCAGCCCACGCCCGGTGAGCTCTGGCTCCAAGACATCGCTGGGTATCGCTGCGCTGACGTCGGACTCCGATCCGGTGCAGCCGATCGGTGGCGGCGGGCTCGCGCTGGACGACGACTGGCTGGACGATATCCAGAGCTTCATCGACGAGAAGGTCGCCGACGGCACGCTCGCAATTCCGGGCGGCCCGGCTGATCTTGGCGTCGCTCCGACCGCTTCGGGGTCCCAATCGGTTTCAGCCTCTGCGTCCGCGCCGGCGTCGGCGCCCAACGCGTGGACAGCTCGCTCGGCCACTGCGCCTACAGTCTCGTCGAGTGCCTCCGCGGCGGTTCCTGCGCCCGAGGGATCGATTTCGTCGGATCGGGAGCTCCCCACCGCGCCCTTGGTGCGCGCTGACGTTCTGGCCGCGCCCACCCGCGAGCCTGAAGACTCGGCCGATGCGGCGAACGTCGCTGGCTTTGGCATCGTTCGTAAACGGCGTACCAAGCGCGCCAACAGCGTTTCGACGGGGCCCGTCGCGACCGCGGGAACGTCGGATCGTGCCTCGCTCGGTCGGGACGCGTCCGCCGGTCAGATGCGCGATCGTGTGGAGCAGAGCGGGGTCGCAGAGATGTCCGCCGCGGTGATCGGCGCCGGCACGGAGTCCAACGTGCCGCTGCGCTTTTCGGCGCGACCGGAGCCCAGCGACCGCACCCAGCCGGGGCGGCCGGTTCGCGATCCGCGGGACGTGCTTCCTTACAAAACTCATGAGCCCTCTCCGGTGCCCGAGAGCGGCCGAGCGACGACGCCAGACGTGCCTTACGCTGACGTGGGTGAGGCGCCTGAGAGTCGTGCCGGACAGATTCGAGCGGTCACGCCGGTAGGCGACGCCACGACGGACGGCGCTGCGAAACAGCTCGGCGCGTCGGGTGCCGAGGCCGGCATCGACGAGGGCGTGGCGCGTACGATGGCGTTCTCGCCCGAAGCTGCGCTTCAGGTGGCGCGCGCCGCCGGGCAATCCCCCACGGGTTCGGGCTCCGGCTCCGCGCTGGCCGACTTTGTCCGGGACGCCGACGACAGCGGTGCCGCCAAGGTACCGCCTCACGGACCCGCGGCACCGATCGAGCCGGCGGTTGTCGTCATTCCCGCGAAGATGGCTCCCGGGTCGCTTGCGCGATCCAAGGGGGCTTCCGAGCGGCCTCTGCCTGCGAAGTCGGCGCCGGGATCGAGCGTTCCGTTTGTGGTGTGGGTGGCCCTGGCGATCGCGATCGTTGTGCTCGCGTTCGTCGTCTCGATGGCGCTGCTCGGCTAGCGCGCTGGTTGCGGGACCGGTCGTTAGTGGGTGAAGCCGAGGTCGTCTGCCAAGGAGCGGATGGCCCGCGCGGCGCTTCCAACGGCCCAGGCCACGGACTGGTGTTCCGGCGCTCCGACGTCGCCGGCCACGTACAAGCGTGGGGCGTTCGTGCGGCCGGTGGCTTGCGTCGCGATGAAGCCGTGTTGGCCGACGAGTGAGGCGGGGAGTCCGGCCGGGATACGGGCGATGACACCAATTCGGACGAAGACGCCGCGGACTTGGAGGTGTGTTCCGTCGGCGAGCTGCGCGCCGCAGACGTGGTCGCCTTCGGTGGTGATCGATGCGACGGTCGCCGGCGCGTGCACGGTCACGTTGGGGCTAGCGCGCAGCGCGTCGAGGAATCGGCGCTGTGCGCGGAAGGTCGCGCGCCGGTGTGCGACGTGGACGTGCGCGCAGGCGCGAGCGAGGAGCAGAGCGCCTTCGACCGCGGCGTCTCCCCCGCCGACGACCAGCACGGGTTGTCCGGCGTAGCGTTCCAGATTGTGGTTCACGGAGACTTCGACTCCGTGTCCAGCGTGGGTGGTTTCGGCGGGCAAGCCGAGCGGTCGGGGACGCGTTCCGGTGCACAGCAGGACGGCGCGAACGTGTTGCGTCGGCTGGGTCTCTCCGTCGCAGGCCGTGTGGGTGGTCCAGCCGTCGTGGTGCTGTTCGAGGTTTCGGAGCTCGGTGCGGAGCTCCGGTTCAAGGCCGCGCTCGCGGATGCCTTGTGTGAAGTCCGTGGCGAGCACGTTTCCCGGCCGCGTTGGCAGGCCTAGGTAGTTGACGATGGGGTTGCCCACGCGCCGCAATGTGCCGCCGAGTGATTCGGAGGCTTCAATCCAGCGAAACGGGATTTGCAGGTCGTGGAGCCAAAGTGCCGCAGACATTCCCGCTGGGCCGGCGCCCACCACGAGTACCTGTGCGGTCATTCGACGAGCTGCATGGCCAGGGTGCGTCCGGGCTCACCGCTGAGGGCGCCGTGGCACGACATGGCGACTGTGAGGGCGCCGGGCGGGGTGCCGGTGAGCTCCATGCACATTTGCCGTGCCTTGGAGACGACGACGAGCCCACGCGGTTTGAGCGTCTTCTGGATGTGGGCCGCGAGCCGTTCGGTGAGCTGCTCTTGGAGCTGCGGCGATCGGGTCGCGGCGTGCACCAGGTCGTGCAGCGCGCCGAAGCCCACGATGGACTCGTCGGGGATGAACGCGAACGCGAACGTTCCGAAAAATGGCGTGATGTGGTGCACGCACAGGGCGTGGAAGTGCACATCTCGAATGACGACCATACCGTCGCGGTCGGCGCGCGTGGGGAGCGGGCTGAGCTCAGGCAGCGCGTCGGCGTCGGGGGCGAATCGGTCGCGGAGCAGTGTGGTGAAGCGCTGCGGCGTGCCCTGCAACTCGGCGTTGGCGTCGAGGTCATGCCCGAGCGCGGCGAGGTACTCGGCGAAGATGTCTTCGGGCGTTCGCTCGCTCATGATCCTTTGGTGTCGAAGAGGCCGGGGATGATCGGCACGGAGGGCGCGACCACGCCCATGTGTTCGAACGCGCGCCGCGTCGCGACGCGGCCTCTGGGGGTACGCTGGATAAACCCCTCTTGGATCATGAACGGCTCGAGCACGTCCTCGATGGTGTGTGACGCTTCGCCCATCGCGGCGCCGATCGTTTCCAGGCCGACGGGGCCGCCGCCGAACTTGATGACCACGACGTCGAGGTAGCGGCGGTCCATGCGGTCGAACCCGCGGGGGTCGATGTCGAGGCGTTCGAGGGCGTGTACGGCGAGGGCGGAGTCGACGATGTCGGCACCTTCAACGTCGGCGTAGTCTCGCACGCGGCGCAGGATGCGGTTGGCGATACGCGGCGTTCCTCGGCTGCGTCGGGCCATTTCGTTGGCCGCGAGGTCGTCGACCACCATATCGAGCAGCGCGGCGGAGCGGAGGACGATTTTGGAGAGCTCCTCGGCGGAGTAGAATTCCAGGTTCTCGACGATGCCGAACCGGCCGCGCAGAGGCGACGTGAGCAGGCCGCTGCGGGTGGTGGCGCCGACGAGCGTGAAGCGCGGCAGGTTGAGCTTGAGGCTTCGCGCGTGCGGGCCGTCGCCGATCATGACGTCGATGTGGAAGTCCTCCATCGCGGGGTAGAGGTTCTCCTCTACGACGGCGGAGAGCCGGTGGATCTCGTCGATGAAGAGCACGTCGCCTTCTTCGATGGACGTGAGGATTCCGGCGAGGTCGCCTTTCTTTTCGACCGCCGGCCCGCTGGTGGTGTGCATGGCCACGCCGAGCTCGGCGGCGAGGATGGCGGCGAGGGTGGTTTTACCGAGCCCTGGAGGGCCGCTGAGCAGCACATGGTCGAGCGGCTCGCCGCGTTTGACGGCAGCCCGGACGGAGACCCGCAGGCGCTCCTTTACGCTCGCCTGCCCCACGTACTCGTCGAGGGTCTTGGGGCGCAGCGCGGGCTCGAGTCGTCGCTCGGACTCGTCAGCGTCGGCGTTGGAATCTCGGAAGGGCAGGTCCATGGATGGACTCTAGTGGGTGCATCGAAAAGGGTGAACTCTTGTTCAGGCTCTTATCAGAGCGAGGGCCTGTTTGAGAAGTTCTTCCAGCGTGGCGTTGTCGCGCGCCGCCGGTTCGAGTTCGAGCAGAATGCCGTCGGTTTTGGCCGCGGAGTAGCCGAGGTTCACGAGCGCGCTGCGCAGGTCTTCGAGCACGAGCACTTGGGGGTTACGCCCGACGTCGCCGCCACCGATGTCCACGCCCTTGAGCTTCTGACTGAGCTCGAGCACCACGCGCTGCGCGGTCTTCTTTCCGACGCCGGAGATGCGGGTCAGGCGCGTGATATCGCCGTCGAGGATGATGCCGCGGAGCTCGGCTGCGTCGTAAACGCCGAGCGCGCTGAGCGCCATCTTGGGGCCCACGCCGCTAATGCCGATGAGCTCGGTGAACATGCGCTTGGAGCCGGGGTCGTGAAAGCCGTACAGCTGGATCGCGTCCTCGCGCACGTTTGTATAGACGTGCACGGCGGCTTGATCGCCGACGGGGGGCAGCCGCTCCAGCGCGCGCAGGGAGACCTGCAGCTCGTATCCGACGCCGTTGACGTCGAGGATCATCGCGTCGACGCCCTTGTGGGCGATGCGTCCGTTTAGCCATGCGATCATCGGAACCTCGGGGTTTCAGCAGCAGCGTGTAGGTGGCAGATGGCGATGGCGAGCGCGTCGGTCTCGTCGTGCGTATTGGGTTGGAAGGTCCCCAGGATGAGGCCGACCATGGAGGCGACTTGTGACTTTTCGGCGCGGCCGGTGCCCGTGACGGCTTTCTTCACGATGGTGGGGGCGTACTCGGAGGGGACCAGGCCGTGGTGGGTGAGGGCGAGCATGGCGGCGCCTCGGGCGTGGCCGAGTACGAGCGCGCTTTGGGCGTTCTTCTGGTGGAAGATGCCCTCGATGGCGGCGGCGTTTGGTGAGTGTGCCGCGCACGCTTCGGCGAGTCCAGCGTAGATCAGACCGAGGCGTTCGCTGAGCGGTCGCTTGCCGCAGCGGATGATCCCGGAGTCGATCCGAATGATCTTGGAGCCGCTCTTTTCGACGATCCCCCAGCCGAGCGTGATGCTGCCGGGGTCGATGCCGATCACGCGCTTGGCGGGGGCTACCATGAACGCGGCGGCTGGATGGACGGGAGCGCGGCGCAGGAGTCGCGGTGGTGTTGTGGGCTCATGCGGCAGCGTCTCGCAGTGGGGGGCGCGCGGAACGCATCACGTACTTCAGCGGATCGAGGGGGTGCAAGTGCAGCGATGGCTTTGGGCTGGCAAGTGCAGCGATGGCTTTGGGCTGGCAAGTGCTGCGATGGCTTTGGGGTGGCAAGTGCTGCGATGGCTTTGGGCTGGCAGGTGCTGCGATGGTTGTGTGGGTCCAGGGGGTGAGGTGCGCAAAGTTTGCATACCTCCCGCGCAGAACGTCGCTACAAACTTTCGACTATTGGGAAGTCGGGGCGGGCGGAAACCGAGTGTCAGCGGGGGGTTATTCGAAATTTTGGGGGATCGGGTGCTGACACACGTGTCGTGGTTTGGGGGAGCTAGTCGGCGCGCGCTATGGGGATGCGTTCGATCGGTTGCGCTTCCATGGTGCTGTTATTACTCAGGAAACGAGAGGAATCGCAGGTCGCTTGTCAATTTGGCACACCGATTGCTCTTAACAATCCTCCAGACCCCTCGTGATCTTCGAATTCCGGGCCTTTTCAGGGAACCCAATGGAACAGACGCCAACTCGCCAAAGCCAAAGCCGGCTCATTACGTCCGACGCCCGAAAGGCGGGCGAAGACACGATGGACCCGGTCAAGATGTACCTTCAGCGCATTGGAGCGGTCTCGCTGCTATCGCGCGAAGAAGAAGTCGAGATCGCGAAGCGGATCGAGTCGGGTCGTATCGAGCTTGAGAAGTCGCTGTTCGCCTCTCCAGCCGGATTGTGGTGTTACATCGACGTGGAGCGTCAGGTCGATGAAGGCATGACCCGGGCGAAGTACTTCCTGCCGGCGAAGGAGATTCCTTCGAACCTGGACTCGGAGGTGCTGCGCGAGAATCTCGGCGCTCGCGTGGCGGCCGTTCGCGCTGCTTATGAAGCGTTGTGCGACGCGCATCGCAGCGGTGAGGGGCTTGAGGCGGCGCAAGAGGGGGCGCGCGCGGTCATGCTGGAGTTGGAGTTGGATCCGGGCATCGTGCTGGAGTTCTCGCAGTCGATTCGCGATGCGCTTGAGACGATGAAGCGCTGTGAGCGTCGGGTCGCTGAGTGCGAGCGTCAGCTCGGGAAGTCGGCGAGCGAGATCACGAGCTTCCTTGAGGAGATGCGCTCGAGCGCGGACAGCGACACGGATGACAGCCGATTCTTGGAGTTTGAGAATCGCTTCGCGTCGGCGCGGACCATGCTGCAGACGCTGGAGTCGCGGTTCGCGATGGACGCCAAGCAGCTCGCGGAGTTGGTCCGGTCGCTGGATGACGGCGAGGGCTCTTCGGAGCGCGCGAAGTCGGAGATGATCCAGGCGAACCTTCGGTTGGTCGTGTCGATCGCGAAGAAGTACGTGAACCGCGGGATGCACTTCTTGGACTTGGTTCAAGAGGGCAATATCGGGCTCATGCGCGCGGTCGAGAAGTTCGAGTACCAGCGCGGTCACAAGTTCTCGACGTACGCCACGTGGTGGATTCGCCAGGCGATCACGCGCGCCATCGCGGACCAAGCCCGCACGATTCGCATCCCGGTGCACCTGATCGAGACGATCAACCGGATTATCCGCACCAAGCGCTACCTGGAGCAGGAGCATGGACGCGAGCCGACTCCGGAAGAGGTGGCCGAGAAGCTCGACATGAGCGTTGAGCAGGTCCGCAAGGCGCTCAAGATCTCGCGTTCGCCGATTTCGCTTGAGACGCCGATCGGCGAGGACGACACGCAGCTCGGAGACTTTATCTCTGACGAGAACGCGGAGTCGCCGTCCGAGCGCGCCCATGACACAGAGTTGTCGCGACACACTAAGCGACTGCTTTCGACGCTGAGCCCGCGCGAGGAGAAGATTCTTCGCATGCGGTTTGGCATCGGAGAAAAGAGCGACCACACGTTGGAGGAGGTCGGCAAGGACTTCTCTCTGACGCGTGAGCGCATCCGGCAGATCGAGGCGAAGGCGCTGTCCAAGCTGCGCGCGCCTGCCAAGAGCGATCTGCTCAAGGTGTTCATCGAAGGTTAGCCCACCCGGCCAACTGGACGCGGTCGGCCGGCGCCGGCCGCGTCATCGTTTTTGGCATGTCCGTCGCAAAGATCACCTCAGCATGAATAGTGCCGATACTCTTCCGTCAGACTTCCACTCACTCTAGGACCGTGTCCGTCGGATCCTGTTTTGACCACGAGGTCTTCATGAAGCGCACTCTCCCCCTGTTGTCCCTTTGTTGCACCGCCCTGGCGCTGCTCTCGGGGTGTTTTTTTGTTGATGACGACTGCGTGGAGGTCGTGACCGAGTGTTGGGACGTGTGCGACACGTACTGCGACCCATGGGGTTGTTGGGACGAGTGCCACACGGAGTGTGAGGACACGTGTGTGGTGTACGCCGCGCCGGTCCACGTTGTGCCTGTGTACGACGGCCGCCGCGAGTGCGTGCGGGATTCGGAGTGCGCGTCGGGCTACTACTGCGGCTCTGGCGATCGCTGCGTGCCTGCCGAGTCGACGCCGAAAGCGGGCCTGTGTGAGCCGTGCCTCGGACACTCCGACTGCCAGGGCGATGCGCTCTGCTTGGACCTGGAAGAGGGTGCCGATTCGGGATTCTGCGGCCGCGAATGTGCCGCCGATCGTGACTGCCCGGGTGGATACGAGTGCCTGACCGCCGGAAGCGGCAACCAGTGCGTGCCGGAGTCTCGCTCGTGCGAAGACACGTCGCCGACGCCGGAGTGTGACCGCAACTCGGACTGCAGCGCTTCTGAGTCGTGCGTCAGCGGAGAGTGCCAGCCTCTGGCCGATGAGTGCCGAACGGACCGCGACTGCGCGGCGCCCGAGGTGTGCGTGAGCGGTTCTTGTGAAGCGCTGGGCGCGTGCGCCACGTCGACGGATTGCCCGAGCGGCGAGGTGTGCACCGCCGGAATGTGCGAGCCGGACGCGTCGACGTGCACGGAAGACCGCGACTGCCCGACGGGACAAGCCTGTGTGGACGGCGCGTGTGGCCTCACCGAGTCGGGTTGCGCGACGGACCGCGACTGCGACGGCGACGACGTGTGCATGGACGCCGTGTGCGAGACGCCGGTGGAGCGTGAGACCTGCACGTTCAGTGCGGACTGCTCCGATGAGGGGCTGTGCATCGATGGCCTGTGCCGCGCGATGTGTGCGGACGACGCTGGCTGCGCCTCGGACGAGCAGTGCCGCGGTGGCGTGTGCGCTCCGCGACCGGAGCCGGAGTGCCGCACGGGCGTTGACTGTGGCGACACGGGCTTCCTGTGCGTGGACGGCGAGTGCCGCGACGTGTGCCGTACCGATACGGAGTGCGGGTTCGGGATGCTGTGCCGCTCGGGTTACTGCGACGACGACCCGGACGTGGAATGCCGCGAGGACCTGGAGTGTGGCTCCGAGCAGCGCTGTGTGGAAGGCAGCTGCTTCTTCACCTGCCGCGCGAGCTGCAACTGCCCGAACGGCCTGACGTGCGCGACCGACACGGGCGTGTGCGAGCTGCAGCCGGCCCCGGACAGCTGCACGAACGACTGTGACTGCCCGAGCGGCATGACCTGCGACAGCGCGGTCTGCGTTGAGTAACGGTCAGCGCTAGCGGTAGCTTTAGCCACAACGGGCGGGGCCAGTCCTCGCCCGTTGTCGTTTTTGCCCAGTCGTTCTCACGAGCCGCGACGTTGCCAGCACACGG
>CBDUJZ010000065.1:0-26611 GCA_965367675.1 uncultured Myxococcales bacterium
CTGTCCTTCGACTACGGTTCTGTCCTTCGACTACGCTCAGGAAGGGGTTTGGGGGCGTTTTGCGTTCTGTCCTTCGACTACGGTTCTGTCCTTCGACTACGCTCAGGAAGGAGTTTGGGGGCGTTTGCGTTCTGTCCTTCGACTACGGTTCTGTCCTTCGACTACGCTCAGGAAGGGGTTTGGGGGCGTTTTGCGTTCTGTCCTTCGACTGGGCTGCTGTCCTTCGACTACGCTCAGGAAGGGGTTTGGGGCGTTGTTTTGCGTTCTGTCCTTCGACTGGGCTCCTGTCCTTCGACTGCGCTCAGGAGGGGTTGGGGGTATGGAGCCCAACCGGGTTGCCTTCTTCAGGCTGGGTTAGGGGACGACGGCGATCGGACCCGGGATCTGTGCGATGCCATCGCCGAAGTCGACCTGCCCGATGTAGGTGGCGTCGCCGTCGCCATCGAGCTGCATCATCGCCACGTTCGAGATGCCGGACGTGTCGGTCGAGGCCATCAATACGCGGTCGGTGAGCGGGCCGCGGCGGACGACGGCGGCGGTGTCGACGAGGCCAATTCCGGAGAAGCGCTCGGTCTCGGTGAGCGTGCCGCCGATGAACGAGAACACGACCACTTGGCCGGGCTCGAACAGGGTGGCGAAGGCGCTGCGACCGTCGGTGGAGAAGTACGCCTCGCGGACGTCGTTCATCTCGAGTACGCGCTGTCGCTCGGTGATGGTGTCGCCGTTGATGCTGACGAGGGCGATCTGGTTGCCGTCGTCGCTGAACGGGGAGCCGTTGGGCACGATGGCGTACGCGCCGTCGGGGGAGGTCGACATGCGGAGGGCGTCGGTGAAGTCGCCCCAGATGTCGAAGCCGGCGATCTCGCGCCAGCTGTCGCCTTCGCGCGCGAGCAGGCGCATGTCGTTGACGTCGCGCTCGGGGTGGTCCCACAGGGCTTGGCCGCCGAGCACCACCGCGCGGTCGCCGGGCAGATAGTCGAGCGTGGATGAGAGGCGTAGGGGGAGCAGGTCGCCGTCGGAGGAGAGCGTGCCGTCGCAGCCGATGCGGACGGTGTGGATGCCGCCGGTGGCGGAGGAGTCGTGGCTGAGTAGGAACGCGAGGCCTTCGTCGGCGGCCAGCCGCACGTCGCTCACCCCGAAGGCGGTGATGGTCATGCTGTCGACGAGCGCTAGGCCGGTCTTGGTGACCGCTACGGTGGCGGTCTCGCCGCGTTCGCCGACGACGAGGGCCATCTCGCCGGAGGGCATGAGTTCGATGCGCTCGGGGCGGAAGCCGACATCGAGGCGGAAGCCCACGTCCTCGAGCGTCCCGTCGGCGCGCAGCACCATGAGCCGGACGTCGGTGCCGGGCTCGGTGGGGACGTCGGTGTTGGTGTGACCGACGAGTACGATGCGATCGGCGTCTTCGGCGACGGGGGTCGCGTAGTCGCACGGGCCGCTGGGCTCGACGTCCGGTGCGGTGTCGGGCGCGACGTCTGCGGTCGTGTCCGCAACGTCCGCGGCAGCGTCTGAGGTGACATCCGACGGGGCGTCGGTGCTGGTGTCGTCGCCGGTGTCGACCCCGGTGTCTGCGCCCGTGTCTGCGCTGACATCCGAGCTGACCGCGTCCGATGAGACGGCCGCGTCGGTGGTCGTGTCGCTCAGCGCGTCGGTGGTCGTGTCGGCAGTCGTATCCGAGGCGGCGTCGCTACGGGTGTCGTCGGTGGCATCGGCGCTCGCGTCAGTGGCGTCGAGCGCGGGCACGTCGCGACCGGCGTCGTCGGCGCTGGACGCGGGGTCGTCACCACAGGCGGCGAGGACGAGCAGGCAGGGGAGGACGAGGGAGGTTCGCATATCGGGTCGGGGAGCGCGGGAGGCGCTGGCACGGTAGTCGTGTGGTCGGCGGAGGTGAAGGAAAGAAAGCGCGGTCGGTGGGGCGAGCGGACGTGCGAACCTCCGTGCGAACGTCCAAGCGAACCCCCGTGCGAACCTTGGGGGCATCCCGTACACTGGACCGCCCCAAGCCGAGCGCGACCATGTCCCAATACTCCTTACAGAACGGCCCGCAGCGCATTGTTTGCCTCACCGAGGAGCCGACCGAGATTCTCTACGCGCTCGGTCAGCAGGACCGCATCGTGGGCATCAGCGCGTACACCGTGCGTCCGCCGGAGGCGAAGCGCGACAAGCCGGTGGTCTCGGCGTTCATCGGCGGAAGCGTTCCCAAGATCGCGGCGCTGAAGCCGGACTTGATCATCGGGTTCTCAGACATCCAGGCGGACCTGGCCAAGCAGCTAATCGCGGAGAACCTGCCGGTGCTGATCTTCAATCAGCGGTCGATTCAGGAGATTCTCGACGTGGTGCTGAACGTGGGGCGGCTGGTGAACCAGGGGGCGGCCGCGGAGGCGCTGGTTAACGGCTACATCGCGCGGCTGGAGGCGGTGGAGACCGAGATGGCAGGCCGTCGAGCGCGCGGAGCGGACCGGCCGCGGGTGTATTTCGAGGAGTGGGACGAGCCGATGATCAGCGCGATCGCGTGGGTGAGCGAGCTGATCGGCATCGCGGGCGGCCGCGACGTGTTCGAGGACCGGGCGCAATCTGCGGGCGCGAAGGGGCGGTTCGTGACCGTCGCTGAGGTTGTCGCCGCGGACCCGGACGTGGTGCTGGCGTCGTGGTGCGGTAAGCCGTTCGACCGCGCGGCGTTCGACGCCCGCCCGGGCTTGGAGTCGCTGCGGGCGGTCGCGGCAGACCGAGTGCACGAGGTCGCTTCGGAGATCATCCTTCAGCCGGGGCCCGCGTGCTTAACGGCGGGATTGGACCGGCTGGTCGCGTGCATCCATGGGGAGATGGGCGGGGCTAAGGCGTGAGTCGGTCGGGGGTGTCCACGAGGTCGCTCGCCTGCAGGCCGGGCTCGAGGATTCCGGCGTCTTCGAGCGTGCTCACGACGGTCTGCAGCATGGTGGCTGAGACGGTCGGCTGACACTGCCAGCGGGTCTCGTCGAGCCACGCCATGATGTCTTCGGCAGGGATGTCGTAGCTGTCGCCGATGAAGGCGACCGTCGCGTCGCGCTCGCGTTCGGCGCGGACGCAGGCAGCTCCCACGTGGGCGCAGAGCGCGGGCAACCAGTCCACGCCGCGCTTCAGCAGGGCGGGGCTGGCGGCGATGACGAACGCGGGCCACGGGCCAAAGAATTCGCCCACGCGTCGCCACTCACCGGAGTGGACGAACGGCAGCGTCATGGTCTTTTCCCACATGAACGCGTCGGCTTCGTCGTTCGCGAGCGCTTCGCGGGCGGCTTCGAGCGTACCGACGACCACAAATTCGGGCGTCTCCCAGCCGCGCTGAGCGGCGTCGAGCGCGGCCATTAGGTGGGAGCCGGAGCCGAATCTGCTGATGGCGTAGCGCGCGCCCCGCAGGTCGTCGGTGGTGTGAATGCGGCCGTGTGCGGCCACGTGGATGCCCCAGACGATCGGCGTCTCGGTGTACGCGCCCACGATGCGTGAGTCGCCGCCGCCGGCGATGTGTTTGACGATGCCCTCCGTCAGCAACACGGCGAGGTCGGCGGTTCCGTCGGCGAGCGCGCGGCACATATCACCGGTGCCCCCCGGCGCGTTTTCCCAGGTCAGTGCGACCGGGAGCGTGGCGGCGGCGTCGGGCTGCAGCGCCATGTGCCACGGGAGATTGAAGTGCTCAGGCACACCGACCACGCGAATGGGGGCGGTGACGTTGGATGCGGTCATCGGAGGTCCGACTGGAGGACGCAAATACCCGCCGCTGGTCGCGGCGTAGCGCGGCGGGTACCGCAAGTGCGCCGGCGCCGAAAGGGTGATGCGTGATTTTACAGCGTGAGCTGTCCGAACAGTGTGCCACCCAGCGTTGAGGTGCCGTCGGTGGCCGTGTTGTACAGCTCGAAGGTCACGTTGATGGGCGCCTCGCGCCAGAGCATGCGGACGCCGCCCCGCGCGCGGAGCGTGGAGACATCGGTGTCGATGGCGAACAGCGAGTCGAACGAGAGGATGGGCTCGACGTCGAACGGCGCGTTGGGCGTGCTCACGCGGTAGCCGCCCATCAGGACGAACCCCCACTGGCTTGCGTCGGGCGCATCGGCCTGCGCTTGCACCTGGGCGGTGACCTCGGCGTGCAGGTTCCAGGCGCCGCGGCGGGCGGCGAAGCCAAGGTCGACCACCCTGCCGTAGTCGGTTTCGGTCCGTGTGGGGTCGGCGGTGGGCGCGTTCTCTTCGGCCTCCAGACGCTCGAGCTGCTCCGCGAAACCGAAGTGCAGCGTCATGCCCGCTGCGGGCTCAAAGGCGGCGCGGGCGGCGAACACCAGGTCGTCGCGTTGCACGTTCGCCGGGGTCGCGGGGGCGGCGTACACACCGGCCTCCAACGTGAGCACGCGGTCGTCGAACTCGGCGGCGTGCACCAGCGATGTGCCGTACAGCCGGCGCGGCGCGATCGCTCCGGCGAGGTAGCGGCCGGAGAACGGCGTGGCTGGGCCCCCGACCAGATACTCGAGTGATACCGGCGACTTGAAGCGCCCGACGTTCCAACTCAGCCACGGCGCGAGGTGCACGGTGGCGCGCGCGTCGAGCAGCTGGACGCCGCGGCTGCTCGCGTTGAATTGCACGAAGACTTCACCCCGATCTGCGTAGCGCGCGGCGGCGTTGAGCCGGGCGAAGCCGAGCCATGGCCCGTGGTCAAACCGCCCCTCGTTTTGTACGCCGTTCCAGCCCGCTCGGACGACGCCGCCCACCGACAGTGTGGAGGTGTCCGTCTGTAGCACCTCGGCTGCGGTGGCGGTGCGGGGTGGGGCGAGGGTGAGCCACGCACCGGTGATGAGCAGGGCCATGAGGCCGGTGCTGCGCGATGTTTTGCGCGGTGTTCTGCGCGATGTACTGAGCGATTTGTGGCGGTTCATCAGCTGGCCTCCGAGACGTTGTGCACGTCGAGCGTCACGCGTTGGTACGGCATGTCGATTCCGGCGTTGTAGAGCGCCCGATACATGCCCTCTCGCAGGTTGAACCGCAGGGCGATGTGGTCGCGCTCGTCGTGAATCCAGACTTGGAAGATCAGCTCCAAGTTGTAGTCGTTGAGCGCCGAGACGACGACGCGTGGCGCGGGCTCGGGCAGGTAGGTCGGGTCGTCGGTGACGATGGCGAGCAGCAACTTGCGGACCTTGTCGATGGACTCGTCGACGCCGACGGTGACGGGGACGTCGAGCCGGAGGTTCGGGAAGTTGGTGTAGGAGGCGACGGTGGAGTTCACGATCTCGCGGTTGGGGATGGCGAGCATCTTTCCGTCGGGCGTGACCACGCGGGTGGAGCGCATGGTGATCTCTTCGACGCGGCCGTAGCTGCTGCCGATCTCGACGAGGTCACCGATGACAAACGGGCGGTCCCAGAAGATGAACAGGCCCGAGATGATGTTGGAGAGCGTGTCCTGTGCGGCGAAGCCGATGGTCAGGCCGAGCACGCCGAGGCTGGCGAGGATGGAGCCGGTGTTGATGCCGACTTGGCTGAGCGCGGTGACCATGCCGATGGTGAGGATGGCGTAGCGGAGGAGCGTGGTGACGAAGCGGCGCGCGGTCTCGTCGAGGTGGGTGGAGCGCAGCACGAATCCGACGGTGCGTTCGACGAGCTTCCACATGACCCAGAAGGCGATGAACGTGGCGATGGCGGCGACCACGTCGGGCGTGCGCGCGGCGGCCCACGCGATGATCGCGTCTGTGGAGAAAACCTCGGTGAGGCGCGAGCGAATGGTGGTCCACATGACGGCTGCCGGGCGAGCGTGGGAGAGCGACGTGCTGGGATGATTGCGTGTCGACTAGATGTGCATGCGCGCGGCGGCGGGTCCAGCGATCTAAGTCGCTGGTCGGCGCGCGGGCGACGGCTTAGAGTACGGTCTCCCCTTATTAAACAGAGCCCTTATGTCTGAAACGCCCAAACTTCGTGGTTCCGAATGTCCGGGGTTCTTTTGTGTGGACGATGACGTCCCGTGGGAGACCATCGCCGCGCTGCGGATGGCGTGCGAAGCGCGGGGCGTTCAGTTCCGGCCGCTCGACGCGGCGTCGGTGCAGAACTGGGCGTTGGCGCCGCTGCCCCCAGGGAGCTTGCTGTACACTCCTGCGACGACGGCTCGGGCGAGCGCGATCGAGGAGCGGATCTGGGGCACGGGCGTGGCGACCGTTTACCGTGGCGACCTGGGCCCGTTGCGGCAAGTGACGGCGTCGAGCGCGGCGTTCATCCACGCCGGACTCAACGTGCCGACGGCGGTGCCGAGCAACACCACGGCGCGTGCGCACGTCGACGCTGCCGTAGAGGCGCTCGGCGGGTTCCCGATCGTACTGCGGTTTCCGGGGTTCTCGGTCGGGCGCGGCATCGTGCGCGTGGACTCGCGCGCTGGGCTCTACTCCGCGCTGGATTTTGCGCAGGCGGGCGGCAGACGGCCGGAGATCGTGCAGTGGATCGGCGACGCGGAGGCTTGGCGGGTGGCGGTCGTGGGCGGCAAAGCCGTGGGCGCGGCGCGCGGCGCGACGCCGGACGGTGATTTCCGCGCCATCACGTCACCCAACGCGGAGGACTACTTCGTCGAGGTCGACGCTGAACTCGCGCGTGTCGCGGTGGCGGCTGCCGACGCGGTCGAGGTCGACGCGGCTGGCGTGGATATCCTCCGAACGCTCGACGGGACGGACTACGTACTCGAAGCGAACACGCCGTTCTACTTCGGGCACATGCAGACGCGGGGTATCGACGTCGCGGGCGCGCTGGTGGACATGTTGCTGGAACGCGCGTGGGCGGAGACCCGCGCGTAGTGTCCCGCCCTTAGGCGGGGGCGACTCGAGCCGCCTAAGGGCGGCGTCTACTGGGGCGCGACCTTGTTGTCGGACTCTCGATGGCGACGCTGGATGCTCTTCGCTTCCTGCTCGCGATTTCGACGGCGCGCGTCTACGGCGGGTGCGTCCGAACCGGACCCCTCAGAGAGCTCTTCACGGGCGTCTGCGGGGGCGCGCTCCAACGTCACCTCAGGTTCTTGTGCGACCATCTCGTCGGCGGATTGGGCAGCGGCGGGTGCAATCGCCGCGCCGGTCAGCATCATCCAGGCAACGAAGCCAGCTTTCTTGGGGGAGTCGATCATGAGGGTTCCTTTGGGATTTGGGTTGCAGAGCGTGCGGTTTGGACGCCCGACGGGTGGCTGTATTCACTCACGGGTTCACTTCGTGAGGGTGTCGAACCGGCCGAGTGGCTCAAGGTCTAGCATTCGATCGCTCAGTCGCCGATAGTATCGGCCCGTTGACACCAATGACCTGGACTACACGATGAAAAAACTCGGAACAGTTTCCTGGGCGATTCCGCTCGCTCTCGCCGTCGGATGTTCGTCCGACCCGTCTGATGATGCCGGCGCAGAAGATGTGTCTGTGGACGTCGCCGACGCCTCGGACGTGTCCGCCGACACCACCGAGGACGTGGGCGCGGACGCTACGATCGAAGACGTCGCAGAGGATGTGACCGCGGACGGATCCGGCGCTGAGGATGTCGAGCCGGACACGACGCCCGAGGGGCTGCCCGAGGCGTTGGCCTTCGAGTACACGCGCGAGCCCGCTGGCGAGGTGCCCACCGAGTCCGAGATTACGGAGTTTACCCGTGCGTTGACCGGGTTCTGGGACGAGTCCGAGTACTTCCGCTGGGTGCGCATGACGTCCCACGGCATTGATGACTCGAACGAGAACGATTGGTTCAGCTACGCGATCTGGTGGCAGGACGTGCGGGCGATCCGCGACGGCGAGACCATCACGTTCCAGCACCACGGCCGCGCGGACAATGTGACGCTGCGTACGTGCAAGGTGCTCAACAACGCTATCGCGGGCTACCTGCTGACCGGCGACGAGGACATGCGCTGGATCGTCGAGAACTACAGCCGTGGCCTGGCGGCGATGGGCATGGTCATGGAGTTCCAAGAGAACGACGTGGAGCCGTACCTACAGGCCCGCGCGCCGTTCACGCGCAACCACGAGTTCGAGACCGTCGGCGGCCGTCAGGTGCGCATCGACTACGACCCCGTCCGTCGCGACGAGGACGCCTGGAACTCGGCCATCATTCACAACCCCACCAACCCCTACTGGGGCGACGTGCACTTTGTGAATCAGCGCTCCAAGGACGACATCCCGCACATGATGCGCTCGGTGCCCATGCTGATGCGTGCGGTCGAAGAGGCGCCGGACGAGTCGGTGCGCGCCGCCGCCGCGTTGGCGCTGGAGTACCTGCAGGGGTTCTCGCTCCACATGACGGAGAACAACTACGAGATCATGACCAAGTACGCCGACGGCGTGCCGGTGGTTCCCACGCGTGAGGACGGCAACATCAAGGACTTGGCGTCGCTGTCGCTGTTCGACCGCGTGCTGCCGCAGGGTGAGTGCGCCGCCAAGCTGTCGGTCGCGTACACCGCTTCTGGCGAGACGCTGGGGCTGGAGTGCACCACGGGCATGGACGAGGCGTTCGAGCGCGCCGCGACCACGACGCACTACTTTAACTACGCGATCTACCGCTTGTTCCACGTTGCGACGGCCTACCTGGCCCTCATGAACAACGACAACGAGACGGCGCTTCGCATGTTCGACGGCCTGTCGGACCGCGCCGACCGCTGGGCGGCTGGCGAGGCTCTGCCGCATAGCGACACCCAAGAAGTTTGGGAGTCGGACATCGCGGTGGTGCTGGTCACGATGGCGACGGTTGGGCTTCCGCTCACCGGCGACGAGGCCCGCTTCGTTCAGGAGCAGTACGGCCTGAGCGTGGACCACTACAGCGAGTTCGAGCTGTGGGACCCGTGGGCCGAGGGCATCGAGGACGGCACGTTCGACTACATGCCGCAGCGTGGTGTCGCGGTTCGTCCGACCGAGATCGCGCACATCCTGGAGTACTGCTACTCGCCGCTGCGCAACCCGGCCTCGGCTGAGTTCGTCGACTGCGACGTGGTCGCCGACCGCGCCCGTTGGGGCGAGTAGTCTCCCACCCCAAGGGGCGCGTAGACTCCCACGCCCGTTGGGGCGATTAGACGCTAAAACGCGCCGCGCACCTGAAGGTTCGCGGCGCGTTTTACGTTACTCGAACGTCAGCGTTCCGAAGCGCGCGCTGCGGTGGAAGTTGCCCTCTCCGAGCAGCGGGGACCACGCCAGCGACGCGCGCTGACCGTCGCGGAAGCTGTACAGGTTGGCGCGCCACGCATCGCCGGACTGTGGCGGCACCGCCGCGCGATCCTCGGCGGTGTCTGCAGCGATGGCGCTCCAAGGCATCGACGCCTCGATCACGTAGTGGCCATCCTCGCGGCTCACCGCGCGCTCGAGCTGCGCGTCCCAGGACTGGTGGCCGAACTGGCGTGCGTCGCCGTCACCGCTGATCGGTCGGTTGTAGTCGTCAAAGCGGGTGTCCCAGACGGCGGCGTTCACGTCGACTTGCACCTCGTAGTAGTGGGTGTTGTCGCCGGGGTTTCCGGGCTGCAGCATCAGCTCGATGCCGGACGCGGTGGCCCAAACGTGGGGGTCTACGTCGTCGCGGCCGTTGCTGGACTCGGGCGCAGCGTCGGCCACGCGCATGGCCAGGTACAGGTTCGTGTCGTCGTAGGAGAGCCAGGCTTGAGCGCGCACCGGCGAGTCCGGGACAGCGTCGCCGCCGCCGGGGTGCACAAACGCCTCGGTGGGGGTGGTCCAGCAACCGTCGTCGAGCGTGCCGTCGATGGCCGGTGGCTGCGCGGCGCGGGTGACGGTGTAGCTGGGCAGGGCGGTCCGGGCGGTGGCCGCAGGTACGCTGGCTACCGCGCTGGTTACGGTGCTGGCCTGGGCTTGCGCCTCCGTTTCGGCGTTGTTTGCGGGCGCGTCGGCGTCGCTGCGCGATTGGCAACCGAGCGCTGGCAGGAGGAGCGCGAAGGCGACGGCGGGTGCTTTGATGGTGTTCATGGGCATTGCATCGGTGGGGCTAGAGGTCGCGCTTAAGGCGTGGTGTTTGCGCTCAAGCGCGGGTCTTGCGGGCCATCGACGATTTGAACCGGAATGCCGTGGTCTTCGAGGTATTGCACGCCGTTTTCACCCGCGTATCCGCCGCCGACGATGATCACGCGCCGGACGCCGGCGTGGTGCAGCAGCTTTGCGCACATCATGCAGGGCTCGCCGGTGACCACGAGCCAAGCGCCGTCCGTGCGCACGCCTGACGCCGCGCAGTTGCAGATCACGTTCATCTCGGCGTGATGGCAGCCGATCTCCATGCGGGTGCCAGAGGTGACGCCTTGGGTGTCGCGCAGGCACTCGTCGCCGCCGCACAGCCGGCCGCCTCCACGCGGGCCGCCGTTGTAGCCGTCCATGAGGATGACGTTGCGGGTGGGGTCGAGCAGCAGGGCGCCGAACTTGCGGCGTGGGCAGTTCGAGGCTTTGGCCAGCGACAGGCACTGTTCGATGCGGATGCGTACGTGCTTTTCTTTCACAGCGGGGTCGGGGGCGTGTGATGGAGTCGGAACGGAGAGCGTCGGGTTGGCCGGAAGGCTACGAGCCGGGTGTTTGCGTCAACAGCGTGACCCAGTGGCTGGCGAGCCAGGCGAGCGCTGGCAGCGAGACGACGGCCAGGAGCGTGGACTGTACAATGGTTGCGGCGATGCGTTGCTGCCCGATATCGAACTCCCGCGCGAAAGAGAACGTGGTGATGGCGGCGGGCATCCCGGCGAGCAAAATGAGCACCGCGGTGTGCTCGGGCTGAATGGCGTCGAGGGTCGCGGCAACCAGGCAGAGCAGGGCGGTGAGTACCGGGGCCAGCAGCAGGCGCAAGGCCACGTGCGCGGAGGTGTTCCAGTGGACGCGGAACAGGGCGGCGCGCTGTTGGTACAGGTACAGGCCGAGCATGAAGAGGGCGATGGGCGCGGCGGCGGCGGAGAGCGGCGCGATGAGGGCGAGACCGGCTTCGCGCGGGCCGTCGGGCAGGGCGCGGGCAGCGAGGCCGACGACGGGCGCCCACAACAAGGGCTGCGTGAATACGCGTCGCACCGACAGCTGGGCTTGGCCGCCGCCCCATCGGACGAGCAGCAGTGGGCCCAGCGATACGGCCGCCGCGACGTGCATGGCGACGGCCAGTGCGGCGACACCGGCGAGCTCGGGGCCATGGACCGCGGAGACGTACGGCAGTCCGAGGTAGGCGACGTTGCCGAATAGCCCGACGAGCGCGAGCGTGCCCGCCGCCGCCGACTCGCGCAGCGCCCGCGACAGCAGGACGGCGGTGGTGACGATGAGGACCTGGCTGAGCGGAACGACCAGCCAGAAGCCCCACTGCGTGGGCAGTGTGAAGTTGCTGTCGGCGAGGCTACGCGCCACGAGCGCGGGAAAGGCGAAGTACAACGCGAGCACGTTGAGCGCGCCGATCGCGGACGGCACATCGCGAATCAGCCGCATGCGCGCGGACGCGAACCCGAGCAGCGCGGGCAGCGCGAGGGGAGCGATGCGGGCGGCGTTTCGGAAGCCCTCGGTGTCGAACAATCCGCTCACGCGCGGGCCTCGGTCACGCACTCGGTGATGAAGCGCTTCTTCAGGTAGAACCCGAGGCGTTTGTTGGACACTTCGCGGTTCAGTCGGCGTGAGAAGACGGGGCTGTACGGGCGGGAGTCGCGCACGCGCATTTGCAGCAACGGGCCGTTCATGGTGGTAAAGTTGTCGCCGTCGACCAAGCGCTTGTGCAGCTGCTTGAGGACGGTCTGGTAGCTGGCCTCGAGGCGGGAGAACCACTCCGTTCCGGGGCGCGCATCGAGGCGGAAGGCGATGGGAATGCGCCACGCGCCGGGGTCGCTGTCGGGCCGCCAGACGCCTACAAACAGCACGCGTCGGAGCTTGGCGTAGGCGCGCGAGCTGGCGAACGGCGGCAGCATGAGCATGTCGTCGATGTCGTCCGCGCGGCAGATGGCGATGGTCTCGATGGGGAACCCGTCTGGGTCGCAGTGGTACGTCTTGAGTTCGCCGTCGACGAAGTCGAGCTTTTGGGGGCCGCTCTGCACGCCGAGCAGGGTCTCGATGAGCTGTCCGGCGCCGCCTTTGTTGGCGGGGATTCGGCGGAGCGCGGCCTCGTCGACCAGGTCCGCGAAGCTGCGGCCGGCGAGCTCCAGGAACCGCGACTCGGCGGCCTCAAGGGTGGTCTTGTGCACGCGGGGCGCGGTGGCGCTGTTGGCGTTACTGCGCTTGGATTTGGCGGTCGATGACATCGGCGCACGCGTCGCACTTTTGGGCGTCGACGTCCACCGGTTCGCGCCCCTGCGGCCGGTGCGTGGTCCGGGCCGAGAATGGCGGCGCGCGGAGCAACCTGGGCTGGACGTGGCGTTGGCCATCGCTCTATGCTGCCGGCGTCTCTCCCTGACCAAGTCGCCATGATGAACAAACTGCGCCCGATTGGGCTGACCCTCCTGCTCGTGGCGTTCGGTTGCGATTCGGAGGAATCTCCCGAGGCGGACACTGGCGCGGACAGCTCCGAAGTGGGCGGATACGATGTGGCGGAGGACACCGGCAACGGCGATACGGCGTCGGATGTGTCGGTGGACGCGCCGGACGTGCCGGTGATTCCGGAGTGCCCGGCCGGCACGGTGTGGGACGGTTTTGAGTGCTTGCCTCCGTGCGAAACGGTGACCTGCGACGAGAACGCGACGTGCGATGCCGACGCCGAGCCGCTGTGCGTTTGCGACGCGGGGTACACGGGCGACGGGATGACCTGCTGGCCTGAAGGGGACTGCGCGCCCGCGTGCGGCGTGAACGAGTTTTGCGACGGGACCGGCGATGACGCCGCTTGCGCGTGCGTGCCCGGCGCGGTGTTCGAAGATGGCGCGTGTGTCGTGGTCGATGAGTGCGCGCCCGAGCGGGTCGTGGTTGTGCATGGCGCAGGCGATGCGCCCGATTGCGTGACCGAGTCGGTGTGTTTTCAGCGAACCGCGGGCGAGCTGCACTGGTTTAACAGCGTTTCCGAGTCTGCGGTGGGGGCGGGCTGCGGCGAGACGTGGACTGGGCCCGCTGGCACCGAGTGGGCCTTCGGTCGCTGCGCAGACGTGGAGGAGTTCACCACGTTCGCCGATATCGCGTCGTGCACGACGGCCCACGCGCAAGAACGGTTGCGTGGGCAACGCTACTGCCTGCGGACGGTGGCCGAGGACCGCTACTTTGACGTTGAGATGCTCGATTGGGGCGTGACAGATGATGGTGACGCGTCGTTCTCATACGCGCGAACGGAGTACAGCGGGTCGTGTCACGGGGAGGCGGTCTGCGTGGACGCGGTCGACACGTTTAGCTGCCGTTGCCCGGGCGAGCTCACCTATGACGACACGCTCGGCTGCATCGAGCCCGATGTGTGCGATGGCGACCCGTGCGGCGCTGGAAACACGTGCCAACCCGCTGACGGCGGCTCTTTCTGGTGCGTTTGTGACGCGCCGACGGCCTTCGAGAAGACCGACTACGGCAGTGAGCAGGACTGCATCACGCCGGACGTTTGCGTTGCCCGCGGCGAGTCGCGCCCCATCTACAACGCAGCGCGAGAGGGCGCCGACCAAGTGTACAAGTGCGACACCATCTCACCGATCGGCACCCGCTGGGCGACCGGCGCGTGCGCCGACGCGACGGCGTTCAGCCGGTTCACCGGACCCGAGTTCGCCAACTGCGGGCCGCCATCGATCGTCGATGTGCCGGGGTGCGTGCACCTGACCGCCGAGGACCTGTACGTGGACATCACGTTCAGCAGCTGGACCACCGAGTCCAACGGCGGCGGCTTTGCGTACGCGCGCGACACGGTCACCCTCGGCGTTGCCTGTCCGTAACGTGCTGGCGAGCCACGGGAACGCCGCACTGGACGCTCACTCTAGGGGCTCTATGAACCGTCAGACCGCGTCGCCTCCGTTCTCGCTGGCCTCCGCGCTTTCGCTCGTGAGCGCCTTGGCGTTGTTGGTGGGCTGCGGCGATGCTCCGGCGGATGTGCCCGAAGATGCCCCATTGGATGTGGCCTCGGACACGCCGTCGGACACGCCGTTGGACATCCCGGCGGACATCCCAGCGGACCTTGATGTCGTGTGCGACGCCGGCATGGAGTGGAACGGTGAGGAGTGCGTTTCGTACGACGCTTGTGCTGCTTATGCGCCCGTCGAGTTCACCAAGCCGGACGGGGATTCGGGCGACGCGGCGGAGCAAGACTGCATCACGGAGTCCGTGTGTATCGCCCGCGGCGTGAACGGGCCGCTGTTCAACGCGGTGACCGAAGACGCGGCGGTTCCGGGGGGCTGCGCAACCACGAGCCCGGCGGGGACCCGCTGGGCGGCGGGCTCGTGTGTGACGGGGCCGAGGGACTTTCAGACGTCGTTCCCGGCAGCGACGGGATGCTCACCGCGTAGCGCGATCGGCGCGACGCTGTGCCTGCACGTGGTTGCCGAGGACCTGTACTTTGACGTGTTGTTTAGCAGCTACTCCGGCGGAGACTCGGGCGGCGGCTTTGCGTACACGCGGACGCTCGTCGAGGGTGGCCCGTGCGGGTTGGGCGCGGTCTGCCAGACGGATGATTTCGGCGCCGCTGTCTGCACATGCCCAGACGGCATGGTCGGCAACGGGACCGACGGGTGCGTGGCGGACGAAGGTTAGGGAGCTGACTGATCAGCTCCCAGGCGGCAAAACGCGAAACGCCCACGACAGGAGCCGCGGGCGTTTCTTCGAATCTGCGCTGCGTTGGACCCCGTTGTGAGGTCACTGGCAGCTCGCGATTAGGCGCGACGACGACGACCGCCGCCTCCGCCACCGCCGCCGCCGCCGGAGCGACCACGACCGCCGCCTCCGCCACCGCCGCCGCCGGAGCGACCGCGACCACCGCCGCCGCCGCCGCGTCGTCCGCCGCCGTGGCTTCCGCCGCGCGCGTTCGGGCCGGGGATTGCCGCCGGGAAGTGGTACTCGTGGTCATCGACGACCGGGATCGGCTGCTTGATGATGCGCTCGATGTCGCGCAGGTAGCCGCCCTCGGAGTCGTCGCAGAACGCGATCGCGACGCCTTCGCGGCCCGCGCGCGCGGTACGACCGATGCGGTGAACGTAGCTCTCGGGCTCGTTCGGCAGGTCGAAGTTGAACACGTGCGTGACGTCGTCGATGTCGATGCCGCGGGAGGCGACGTCGGTGGCGACGAGCACGGGGATTTCGCCGCTACGGAAGCCGTCGAGGGCACGCGTACGCGCGTTCTGCGACTTGTTGCCGTGGATGGCGGCGGCGGCGTGTCCAGCCTGCTCAAGCTGCTTCACCAGACGGTTCGCGCCGTGCTTGGTGCGGGTGAACACGATGGCGCGGTCGACCTCGAGGGAGTCCAACAGGTCGGCCAACAGGCGCCGCTTGTTGTTCTTCTCGACGAACATGACGGTCTGGTCGATGCGCTCGACGGTGGTCGCCTGCGGGGTGACCTCGACGCGGATCGGGTCGCGGAGCATGGACTGGGCGAGGTTGGCGATGCTGTTCGGCATGGTGGCCGAGAACAGCAGCGTCTGCCGGTCCTTGGGCACCAACTTCTCCACCTTTCGGATGTCGTGGATGAAGCCCATGTCGAGCATGCGGTCGGCCTCGTCGAGGATGAGGACCTCGACGTGACGGAGGTCCACATGGCCCTGGTTGATGAGGTCGAGCAGGCGGCCGGGGGTGGCGACGATGATGTCGACGCCGCGGCGCAGCTTGGTGACCTGCGGGTTCTGGTTCACACCGCCGAAGATGACCATGTGGCTCAGGTCGAGGTGCTTGCCGAGATCGGCGAGCGCGACGGCGATCTGGGCTGCGAGCTCACGCGTGGGCGAGAGGATGAGGCAGCGCACGACGGGCTTGCCGGAGCCGCTGGCCGTCTCGGCCAAGTGTTGCAGCATGGGGAGCGCGAACGCGGCGGTCTTGCCGGTACCGGTTTGCGCGACGCCGAGCACGTCGAGGCCGTCGACCAGGTGGGGAATGGCTTCCGCCTGGATCGGGGTGGGCTCGGTGAAGCCGAGGTCGTCGAGCGCGCGCTGCAGAGGCGCGATAAGGTCGAGTTCGGAGAAAGTGGTCAAGTGCGGCCTGGGTGTGGGCAAACGCCCTGGTGGCGTTGCGGCGTGGTTGCCGCGAACGTCCTGAAATTTGCGACACGCAACGCGTCGCGAAAGCTACGCCGACCCACGCGGGGCGCGACGTTAGATGAAAAACCTTACGGTCGTGATGTTCGGAGTCCCTACGTGGCTGCGTGCGGTCTGACTTGCGTCGCAGCGTGCCCTCAGGGGGGCGGGGCTGAACGGAATGTGCAGCGCCGACGAGGGGACTTCGTTGCGCGGCTCTATAGCGATTCGTGCCCCGGACGTCCAGGGGCAAAGGCGACTATTCGCGTCCCACGAGGCTCAGTCCACCGAACCACGACCCTTGCGGCGCCCCGGGATCCGGGAGATCGAACGGTGTCTCATTCGCGAAGATTGCGTCGAACTCGGCGGCGGCGTTGAGCGTGCTGCGCTCCTCCTGAGGGTTGCCCGGAACGATGGTCCCGAGCGCGACCGCGTGTGCATATCCGACCGTCACCGCGAGGCCGGTGTTGGGCGCGAACCACCACACCAGCGACGTGCTGAGGTCGGCGGACAGCGACCGGTTCGAGACACCGGCCCCCACCGCGTTGACCCACTCGAAGTGGCGGCCCAGGTCGACCGACAGGTCCAGCGAGAGCCGTGATCCGATGGCGTCGCTGCATCCGGTGATGCCCGGCGAGGTGCAGCCGGGCCGCTCGGTGACAGACTCCGACCAGCCGCTCAACTGCAGCCGCGTCGTGCTGATGCCGGCCTCGTGCTCCCACAACGAGACGCCCGTCGTTCGAAAGTCGCCGAGCTGTGCGTCGTGGTCGGGCAGGGCGAACACGGTAGGGTCCGGTACGGGAGCGAGCACATCGTCCGGCATTGGCGAAAGCCCGGGGTCCGGCATTGGCGAAAGCCCGGGGTCCGGCAATGGCGAGCGTGCGTCGGCCTGCTCTTGGGCGCCGGCTGATGCGGCCAGACCTGCACAAAGGAGCGCGGCGAACGCAGCGGTGGCGCGCACACGGGTATGGGCTCGAACACCCATCAAGCGTCGGCGCCGGCGGTCACGCGAGGCCGATTTCGCGCAGGCGCTGCAGTAGAAAGGCGCCGGCGGTCGTGGGCTCGTACTCGGCCTTTCCACCGGTCGCGTCGACGCAGCTCTGCAGCGGCGTCAGGTCGACCTCGTGCCGCGGGTGCACGAAGAACGGCATGGAGAAGCGGCGGGAGCGGTCGTTGGACGGGTTGGCCACGCGATGGCGCGTCGACTTGAAGCGTCCGTTGGTGAGGCGTTGAATCATGTCGCCGGAGTCGACGATGATTTGGCCGTCCAGGGCGTGAATCGGGCGCCACGAGCCGTCGCGCTCGAGCAACTCGAGGCCTTCGTCGGTCGACTCGCACAGCAGCGTGATGAAGTTGATGTCCTCATGCGCTGCGGCGCGAACCGCGGACGGGTGGGCGTCTGCCGGCATGGGCGGGTAGTGGATGACGCGCAGGACGGTGTCGCCGAGCGTGGTCATGTCGGGCAGCGAGAGGGCGGGCTCGCCGAGGTACACGGAGCAAGCCTCGAGCAGGCTGTCGGCGCACAGGTCGAGCTGCCGGTACAGCTCCAGCATCGCCGGTTGGAAGTCTGTGATCTCTTTCGGCCACAGGTTGGCGGGCAGGTTGCTCGGGTTCGGCTGACCGGCCTCGAACTCGCGCCCCACGTGCCAGAACTCCTTCAGGTCGGGCGCGTCGTGGTCCTTGGCGTGCTCTCGGCCGAAGCTCGTGAAGCCGCGCTGTCCCTTGAGCGCGAGGTCCTCGTAGCGCTCCTTGTCGGCGGTGGGCTGCAGGAAGAACGCTTCAGCGGCGGCGTAGGCGCGTCGGATGATGTCCGCGTCCACGCCGTGGTTGATGAGCGCGAAGAAGCCGATGTCCTCGAGCGCCTCGCCGATGGTCGCGATAAATCGGTCGCGCCGCGCGGTGTCGTCGGAGCGGAAGTCATTGAGATCGGCGACGGGGATGGTCTGAGCGGTCATCATCTTCTGGGGGAAGGTTTGTGGAGCGAGATAGGCAACTCCGCGCGGCGACACAAGGCGCACGCCTCCGTCGGAGAGGATGGCCGCTTGAAACCTGTGCCCGTACGACGTAACGCGTGCGCATCCCAACTATATACGGAACGTCATGAACCAGACCCCCGGAACCTTCGTTGACGGCGGCGATGTTGTCGCCGAGCGCCTCGCTGCAGCTGGAATCCAGCACCTCTTCACGCTCTGCGGCGGTCATATTTCCCCGGTTTTGGTGGGGGCCAAGCGTCGCGGCATGCACGTTTGTGACGTCCGTAACGAGGCGAGCGCCGTGTTCGCAGCCGACGCCGCCGCGCGTCTGACCGGCCTGCCCGGTGTGGCCGCAGTCACCGCCGGCCCTGGTGTGACGAACACGATGACGGCCGTGAAGAACGCGCAGATGGCGCAGTCGCCGGTCATCATCATCGGTGGCGCGACGCCGACGATTCTACAGGGCCGAGGCGCGCTGCAGGACATCGACCAGCTCGCGATCATGAAGCCGATCACCAAGTGGGCGACCAGCGTTCGTACGTACAACTCGCTCGCGCCGACCATCGACAAGGCGGTCCGCATCGCCACAGAAGGCGTGCCCGGCCCGGTGTTCATCGAGATCCCGGTCGACCTGCTCTACAATAAGGACATCGTCAAAGGCTGGTACATCGAAGAGGCCGGCCTGAAGAACGCCAAGGGGCTCACGGCCAAGGCGCTCGGCGTGTACGTGAACGCGCACCTGAAGCGTCAGTTTGACGCGCCGCACATCGGCTTCGACATGCCGAACCCCGTGCGCAGCGTGGTCGAGAGCGACATCAACAAGAAGGCGCTCGAGGTGGCGGAGCTGGTCCGCGGCGCCAAGCGTCCCGCGCTCGTCATCGGGTCGCAGGCGCTCGTAAACTACACGCAAGCGCAGGCCGAGTCGCTCGCGCGTGCGGTCGAGAGCCTCGGCATCCCGACCTTCCTCGGCGGCATGGCGCGCGGCCTGCTCGGCGCGGAGTCCGACATCCAGTTCCGGCACAAGCGCTCCGCCGCGCTCAAGACGGCCGACGTGGTCATCATCGCCGGATTCCCGTTCGACTTCCGGCTCGGCTACGGCCAGAAGATCAACCGCAAGGCGACGCTCGTCAGCATCAACCTGGGGATCAAGGACCTGTACAAGAACCGACGCCCGGAGATCGGCGTGCTCGGTCACCCCGGCGACTTCCTGCAGGCGCTGGGCGCTGCGTCGGGCGATGGCCGCGGCGACTGGGACGGCTGGTTCGACGAGATTCGCGCCCGAGAGAACGCACGCGACGCCGACATCTTGGAGCAGGGCAAAGCGACCGGCGAGCTCATCAACCCCGTCGACTTCTTCCTCAAGCTTGAGAAGAAGCTCGCCGACGACTCGATCCTGGTCGTGGACGGCGGCGACTTCGTGGCCACCGCGGCGTACATCCTCAAGCCGCGCAACCCGCTCAGCTGGCTCGACCCTGGCGTTTTCGGCACGCTCGGTGTGGGCGGCGGATTCGCGCTCGGCGCGTGCTTGTGCCGCCCGGATGCCGAGACTTGGCTCATCTACGGCGACGGCTCTTCCGGCTACTCGATCGCCGAGTTCGACACCGCGTGTCGCCACGGCTTGGCGCCGATCGCGGTCATCGGCAGCGACGGCGCGTGGGCGCAGATCGCGCGTGAACAGGTCGAGATGCTCGGCGACGACGTGGGCACCGTGCTCACGCGCAACGACTACCAGACCGTGGCCGAGGGCTACGGCGGCGTCGGCATCCTGCTGACCGACCCGGCGCAGATCAACCGCACCATCACGCGTGCCAAGAAGCTCGCGGCGAGCGGCAAGCCGGTCTGCATCAATGTGCACATCGACAAGAGTGACTTCCGAAAGGGCTCCATCTCGATGTAAGGCGCGGCAGCGATTCGCTCAAACGGCCGCGGGTGTTTGCCCGCGGCCGTTTGCGTTAGTCGCGGACCACACGCCAGAGCGAGTCGACAAACCAGCCGCGTCGGTCGGTGAATCGGTTCTCGATCGCGTAGCCGGTCGCGGCCGCGCGCTGCTCGATGTCCGAGTCCAGGTACTTGTACGAGTACTCGGTGTGGATGGGCTCCCAGGCGTCGAACGAGAACGTCTGGCCGATGACGTCGATGGTCACGTCCTGGCGCTCGCGGCTGACCAGGTAGGATTCCATGGCGCCGGAGAACACGTTGAACGTTCCGAAGTGCCGCCACTTGGACACGTCGAAGTTGCCGCCGAGCTCGGTGTTGATGCGCGTGAGCAGGTTCAGGTTGAACGCCGCAGTGACGCCTTGCGGGTCGTTGTACGCCGAGAGCAGCAGGTCGATGTCCTTCTTGAGGTCGAAGCCCAGCAGCACGTGGTCATCGGGCGCCAGCGCGGTCCAGAGCCTGCGCAAGAACGCCTCGGACTGCGGCCGGTTGAAGTTGCCAATGTTCGAGCCGAGGAACAGCACCAAGTTCGGGCGCACGTTGTCCTGCGCTTGGAGCCAGCGCAGCCCGTCGGTGTACTCGGCTACGATGCCGCTGACCTTGAGGCCGGGAATCTCGCCTTGTACGCGCGAGACGACGTCGGCCATGGCGCCTTCGGAGATGTCGATGGGCACGTACGTGACGTCGGCGCCGATGGCGTGAAGGTGCCGCAACAGCACCAGCGTCTTGCGTCCGTCGCCCGCGCCGAGGTCGACCAAGTTGAACGCTTTTTCGGCCATCGGCGCGCAGATCTTGGCGACGTGCGACTCCAGAATCTCGTACTCGCTGTTGGTCAGGTAGTACTGCGGTACGTCCATGATCTGCGCGAAGATCTCGCTGCCGAGGTGGTCGTAGAACCAACGTGACGAGAGGCGCTTGGGCGTTCCGGCGAGGCCCTCGAGCACGTCGATCGCGAACTCGCGGCTCTCGTCGCGGAGCGCGCGTGCGGTTTGGGCGTCGAGGACGCGGAATCCGGGGTCGTCGGAGGTGGTGGTCATGGAGTTGGGGTTTCGGTGGCGGCGCGTAAGTCGCAAACCGCCGGGACGTGGTCGAAGTGTCGAATTGAAGTGACGGGCGCGGTGTCCGGAGAGACGCCGGGGTGCCAGCAGACGCCGGTGAGTTGGTCAGAAACCACGTGGTCGATGCTCACGACCGCGTAGGTTGCCGGGCCGTCTGCGGTGGCGTCTGTCAGGAAGTGGAAGGGGGTGTCGGGCCCGACGAACGCGTTCCAAGCGTCGGCGCTCGCGTCGGCCGTCATGCGCCCCGGGTCGGTGTTGAAGTCGCCTAGAATGACGTTCGGATGCTCGGCGTCGACCAAGGATTCACGATCGCCGTCCGTGACGAACACCTGCTCGACTTGGAGCGTGCGGCAGCGTTGCTCGTCGGCGGAGAAACCGGAGGTGCCGTGTACGTTGATCACGTTGAGTACACCACCGTCGGTGCGGTCGATGATGGCGGCGGCGACGCGCGCACCTCTGCCGCAATCGGGGACCGTCTCGCCGCGCATGTGGTCCAGGCAGAGGTCGTCTTCGCAGCCGCGAAAGCGTCCGAATCGGCGGTGGACGGCGGCGCACTTGTCGGGCTTCTGCGGATGACAAACCACCTGCCAGTCCGGGCCCAGCAGCTGCTGTACGACGGTAGCGCCGGTGCCCTCGGGGTCCGTCTCGCAGACGAAGCCCGCGTGGTGCTCGGCGGGGATGCCCGGGCAATCGGCGGGGTGGAAAATCTCCTGGAACACGACCACGTCTGGGTCGAGCGCGGCGATGGACGCTTGGGTGTCCGCGATGACGGCGAGCCAGGCGAGGCCGTTGCCGTACCACGTGTCTGAGATCTCGCCTTGGGCGCGGTTGAAACCAGCATTTCCGTCCGCGGGTGCCGAGGCGCCAGAGCCGGTGTTGAACGTCATCACGCGGAAGGTCGTCGGCGCTTCGGTTGAGGCGTCGGGCGTGTCGCCGTCTAACGTTGGCGTCGTGTCCGTCGCGTCTTGTGCGCTATCCCAGGCGGCGTCGGCAGCGTTGTCGGCGTCGTCTGTGACGTTGAGTGGGGACGCTGGTTCGGGGGCGTCGGGCGCGCAGCCGGCGGTCAGGAGCACGCACACGCCCAGCGCCACGGGGACGTTGAACACCGGTGATGCGCCTGACCACCGCGCGACGGGTGGAGCGCATCGCTCGAGGGGTGAGCGGGACATAGAGGTGCGGGCTAACAGGAGCGGACGCTTGAACGGACCTGTGGCAGTCTACCACGTCGGTGCGTTTCGCGTGCAAGCTCCCGGCAACTGTGGGTGTAAGGCGCTGGCGGACCGCAGGGCTTTGCGTTACGGCGCGTCATCAAGCAACGCATGTGAACGGAGATGAGATGAGCTACGCGGGCAAGAGGGTTTTCATTACAGGTGGGTCGGCAGGCATTGGCCTGGAGACGGCGCTGGAGTTGGCACGGCGCGGCGCGCATGTCGTGGTGTGCGCGCGTCGCGAAGGGCCGCTGAACGCCGCCGTTGAGGCGCTGCGTGCGGCGGGCGGCGAGGGGCAGCGGTTCGGCGCGGTCACCGCCGACGTGGTGGACACAGAGCGCATGGTGGCAGCCGCGGCGGAGGCTGTGGAGCTGCTGGGCGGTGGCGTCGACCTGCTGATCGCGAACACCGGTTTTGCCGAGTGTAAGCCGGTCGAAGAGGCGGACCTGGGGCACTTCCGCAAGCTGATGGACGTGAACTTCTTTGGGCACGTGAACACGGTGCAGGCGTTCCTCCCGTACTTCCGCAAGCAGCGCAGCGGCCAGATCATCCTGGTGTCGTCGATGCTCGCCGTGCTCTCCGTGTGGGGCTACGGCGCCTACTCGGCCAGCAAGTTCGCCATCCGCGGCTTTGCCGAGGCGCTGCGCCAAGAGATGCAGCTGCTGGGCGTCGAGGTGAAGCTCTTCTTGCCGCCGACGACCGACACGCCGGGGTTGGCGCAAGAGAATGTGTCCAAGCCGGCGATCACGCTGGAGATGGAGAGCGCGTCGTCGTTCAACGCGACGCATCCTACGGCCAAGGTGGTCACCAAGCTGCTGCGCTGGATCGAGCGCGGCAACTTCGTCGGTTACGCGACGTTCGACAGCTGGTTCCAGTACTTCGCCGCGCGGCACTTCCCGAACCTGACGCTGCGCATCGCCGACATGGAGATGCACGGGGCCATCAAGCGCCTGCGTGCCAACGGCGTAGACGTCTGAGTCCGGCGCGGACGGCCTCTTAGGAGGCCTGTAGAACGACTCCCAAAACGACGATGGCCGGTGCGCTCAAGAGTGCACCGGCCATCGTCGTTTTTGAGGGCCACGCGGCCCGCAGCGGGACTAGTCGAGGTCGCGGGTGCGGACGCCAGTGAACACGCCCAGGAACGCGCCGTAGCTGGTCTCGTCCTCGACGAGCTGTCCGTCCCACTGTCCGTCGACGAGCGTAAGGGCCTCGCGCTCGTCGTCGAGCTCGCCCGCGCGGACCGTGCCGGTGAGCGTGAGAATGGTCTCGGCCGAGACGGAGTCTTCGAGGGTGATCTCAAGCGCGTCGCCGGCCGTGTCGACGCCGGAGTTGCAGATGCCGACGTAGGTGGCCTCGGTGAGCACGCCGATCTCTTCTTCGAGGTACGCGCCAACCGTCTGGCAGTCGATCCAGGTGCCGAACAGGTCGGCGGTCGACGTGCAGGGCTCCGTCACGCCGTCGTGGTCGCGGTCGCACTCGAGCGTGGGCAGGAGGATGTCGGTGAACACGTAGCGAAGCAGGCGGCCGAAATCGAGGCGGAAGCTGTGCTCCGGGATGTTGAGCAGGCCCTCGTCCGTGGACGTGGTGTTGTCGGTGTATTCCAGGTTCTCGAGGCCGGCCTCGGTGAGCAGGAATACGTACGTCTCAATCTCGCCGTCGAGGTCGTGCAGCTCCACGTGCATCTCGCGGAGAATGTGAGTGAACTGGCCAATCTTGTCGATGCTGACGTCGCCGACTCGGAGCTCCGAGATGACGTGCATGTCCGTGATGGCGCGGGAGAGGTCGCCGACGATGTCGATGAGGTTGAGCGCCACGTCGGGGACGTTGTCCTCGATCAGGTCCTGGACCAGCGTTTGCACGGTCTCGTTGCCGACTTCGAGGAAGCCGCACAGCGACGGAATCGACGGCTGCGCGCCATCCCACGTGGAGAAGTTCTCGCGGTACAGCATCTCCAAGTCGCCGAGCGGGTGGGTGAAGTCTTGGTCGCTGCAGGTGTCGAAGTCGCCTTGGAAGCCCGACGCGATCGGGTCGGTGTCGATGGCGGTCCAGCAGCAGATCTCGCTGAAGATGAAGTCGAGGATGAAGGCGGCCGGGTCGACGCCCCAGGAGTCGTTCGCCGCGCTTCCGCTCACGTGCTCGTCGTCGGTAAGCTCGTCCAACACGCGCAGGGTGCTCGCGATAGAGTCGGGCAGCACGTCGGCCAGGTCGAAGCGGTTGTCGAGCTCGTAGATGCCGTCGAAGGAGGGCGGGATGAGCGCGACCTCGATGGCCACCTCGGTGGTCTCACGATCGACGACGGCGAGGCCGTCCATGCAGCCGAAGCCGATGACGCCGGTGTCGGTCTGCGCCTGGACAGCGACCGTGTAATTGCCGGCGGGGGCGAGCTCGTCGAACGGCGTCGGCGCCACGAGCGAGGTGATGGGCTCCACAACTTCAAGCGCGCCGAGCGGGTCGAAGCGGTGGATGCTGGAGCAGCCGCGGGCGGTGAAGAGGTACGCCGAGTAGGACGTGACGCTGTCGACCTCGGTCGCGTCGGTGATCTCGACCGCGATGCCGCCGAGCGGGGAGCCGCTCACGGTGATGTCGAAGGTCACAAAGTCGGTGCCGTCGGTGGCGACCACTTGAAATGCCGTGTCGGTGTCTCCGACCACGAGCTCGACGACGGCTTCTCCCGCTTCATCGGTGCGCGCGCGGGTGTTGCGCAGCTCGGCGCCCGCGATGTCGCCCGCGAAATCGAAGTCGATGACGGCGTTGGCGACCGGACCGTCGCAGTCCTCAAGCGCCACGCGGAGGTCGATGCGTGCTTCGCGGACGAGCGTGATGTCGGTGTCCATGTCGGCGCCGAAGCTGGTCTCGCACACGCGCGTGTCGGCCTCGACGGTGTCTTCGGTGGGGACGTCGGTCGTGGCGTCAACGCCAACCTCGGGCGCCGCCGTGTCGGCCTCTGCGTCGAGTCCTACATCCGGGGAGGTATCTGGGATGAGTCCGGTGTCGCCGTTGTCGCCGGCGTCGGAGGCAGTCTTGCTGCTCGAGCAGGCGGTGAGGGCGACGAGGAGCGCGGCGAATGAGAGGCGGGATAGCGTAGACATGACAGTGCTGGGATTGCGGGGTGAGCGCGCCCGTTACCGTCCAGAGCCGCGTTGGCCAAGGGCGAATTCGATGCAGATGATCTCCCCAGCGCCCCAAATTGTGCCCTGTGCGTCGGTTCTGCGGACAGTGTGCGCATCCACGATGCTTGCGCTGGCGATGCGAGCGTGCCGGGATCTGGGTAGGAACCAAACCCGACATGAATGTAGGATTGTGCATGGAACTGAACGACTTAACCGACGCGCGCGTCGTTATCACAGGGGCGAATACCGGCATCGGACGTGTGACCGCGCGGGAGCTGGCACGCGTCGGGGCGGAGGTCGTTTTGGTGGGGCGATCGCGCGATCGCACGCTGGGCACAATCGCCGAGATTTCTGCGCTGTCTGGCTCGGAACCCGAGTTTATCGCGATGGATCTCGCGAACCTGGAGTCGGTCCGTGCAGCTGCTGCGGGCGTTCGGGCGATGGGCGCGCCGATCGATATCCTGATCAACAACGCCGGCGTCGCCGGCTTGCGCGGGGTGACGCAGGACGGGTTTGAGAACCACTTCGGCATCAATCATCTGGGCCACTACCTGTTCACGCGTTTGCTCGTCGATCAGGTGGCGGCGGCTTCAGACCCGCGGATTGTGACGGTCGCCAGCCGTGCGAGCACCCGCGTGCGGTCGTTTTCGCTCGACCACGTCCGCACCCCCACGCGGTCCAAGACGGGCTTCCCTGAATACTGCCACTCCAAGCTCGCGAACGTGCTGTTCAGCGCGGAGCTGGCTCGGCGGACCGGGCTGCGCACGTATTCGCTCCACCCCGGCGTCGTGGCGACCGACATCTGGCGTCAGATTCCGGCTTGGGCTGCGGCCATCTGGAAGCGCTTCTTCATGATCTCGGTCGAAGAAGGTGCGCAGACTTCTCTGTTTTGTGCCGCGTCGCCGGAGTGCGCAGGCGATACGGGCCTGTACTACTCGGACTGCGCGATCGCGCCGCCGAATCCCCTGGTGAACAAGGCGGAGCTCCCGACGATGTTGTGGGAGAAGAGCGCCGAGTGGGTAGGGTTGGCCGCGGACTGAGCGGTTGGATGCCATGGCGTCCTTCGACAAGCTCAGGAAGGGTTGAGCGGTTTGCCTTGGACTAGCGGGTGTCGTTGGTGGCTCGGCGGTGGATGCCATCGTGTCCTTCGACAAGCTCAGGACGGGTTTGGCGTGGACGGAGTGGGTGTCGTTGGTGGCTCGGCGGTGGATGCCATCGTGTCCTTCGACAAGCTCAGGACGGGTTTGGCGTGGAC
>CBDUJZ010000066.1:0-25946 GCA_965367675.1 uncultured Myxococcales bacterium
GTTGGTCCCAAACGGGTTGTCTCTCGGGTTGTCCTTCGACTGCGCTCAGGAAGGGTGCATTGGGTGGGTTGGGTGCGCGTTGGGTGCATTCGTTGGGATTGGTCCCAAACGGGTTGTCCCGCGACTTGTCCTTCGACTGCGCTCAGGAAGGGTGGAATGGGGGCATTCGGTGGATTCGGTGGATTCGGTGCGCGTTGGGGGCATTCGGTGGGTTGGTCCCGAACGGGTTGTCTTTCGACTTGTCCTTCGACTGCGCTCAGGAAGGGTGTGTTCGGTGGGATTCGAGGCATTCGGTGGGATTGGGGGCATTCGGTGGGTTGGTCCCAGACGGGTTGCCTCTAGCGCCCGCGGGCCCTTTCGATGAACGCCGCGCAGTCCATGAATTGCGCGCCGTTCAGCGCTCGTACAGGCGAGGCGCAATACTCGAATAGGTTGGCCATTTCTTCGATGTGGATTTGGTCCCGTTCGGCGTTCTCGTGCGAGAGGCCCGGCAGGTAGGGGTAGTCTCCGTCCGGCACGTCGTCGTCCCACAGGTTCCAATACGGCCACGCCTCGTAGTGGTCCGCGGACCGCTCGAACTCGGCGATGACGCGCTGGGCTTCTTCGCCGGTCAGCGGCATGCCGTAGGTCGCCGCGAGCACGAGCGTTTGGGCGATGTCGCTCGCGAAACGCGGGTCCTGCGAGATTTGGTCATCGCGCACCCGCAGGGCGTCGAAGCGTTCGCCGAGCCCGATGAGTAGGGCCTCGGCGTGGTCGTTCTGGCCGTAGAGTAGGGCGGTGGTCAGGGCGCTGATGTGGAAGTTCCACTGCATCCACGTGTGCCCGTAGAAGCGCGCGAGGCCGACCTCTTCGTAGTCGGAGAACTGTCCGTCTCCGCAGTCGTTGTCCTGTGGCTCGCCCGTCGCGATGAGCGCGATCGGCAGCTTGGCGTTGCACTCGGCATTGGGTAGAAACGCCTCGAACTCGACCATGGACGCGAAGTCGTCGACCACGCCACGGCCTTCGTCCAAGTACGGAATGTACGGCGCCCCTTCGGCGTCTTTGGCGCGGATGATGTAGCCGTGGTCGAGCACGTCTTGGGAGAACGCTTGGAGCTGGTCGTACAACGTGAGGGCGGCCTCGCGGACTGCCTCGTCTTCGACGGTCCACAGGATCTGCGCGAGGTGGGCCTGCATGCGATACACCCACGGGAAGTCGTCCTTGGAGCGCTTGTTGCGCACCCAGATATCCCCCCAGGTGGGGTTGCTCGGGTTGTGTAGCGTATCGTGGCGTCGCTGAATCAGCTCGGCGCGCTCAAGCTCGTAGTCCACCGCCGCGGGGCCCCGGTTGGGCACCTCCCAGTCGTGGTTCCGGTGGAAGATGGCGCGGGCCATGATGGTGTCCACGACCGGGTCTTCGTCAGCGTAGATGCCGCCGGTGAACGTGGCGGATACGCCGTGGATGTAGCCGATGAGCAGCTCCCGTAGCAGCGCGGCTTGCGCGTCGTCCGCTGCGTTGGGCTCCCCGGCGGCGAGCGTCAGATAAGCGCCGGCGAGCGGGCCGAACACGCGCCCGTGGTGTGACATCATGTTGTCGGCGCCCCCCTCGTGCACGAACGTGACGCGGCCGTCGGCCTTGGTCACCGTCACGCCTTGCCACCAGAACAGGTACGACGGCTCGTCCCACGGGTTCTCGTCCGCGACGCCGTGGGAGATGGAGCGCGTCCACTCCCACAGGTCGGTGTCGGCGTAGAACGAGAGCATGCGCTGCGTGAACGCGTCTACGGCCTCGGTTGACGGCGCCTCGCCGACAGACTCGGCGCGTTCGACGGTGAACGGGAGCGCGGCGGGGAAGCGGGCCACGCGGTCGGGCGCCGTGACGCCGGGGTCAACGTCCGCGGCGGCGTCGGCTATCGTGTCCGCGGCCGCATCACCGGCGTCCAGCGCTGCGGCGTCCGACGTATCGGTGTCGTTGGCCGGCGCTTCGGAGTCGCAGGCGGTTGCGGTGAGCGCGAGCGCGAAGGCTGCACCGCGCAGCGCGCGTGAGGTGGGGCGAGCGGAGGTCGACATGGCATCGGGACGGAGGGGACGTGCATTGGGCGGCGCGGGCGGCACCGGGAGGGGCATTGTGACCGCGTTTGCCGCCGCAGGCCACCCCGGAACGCGATCACGGAGCTTTCATCGTCGGTGTCGCCGGGGCAGCAACTCGGTGGTTTCGTTGCCGTCCCCTGGGTGTTGCGGCTAGTCCTGCTCTGCACTCGAACCCACGTGACCGATGTCTTACGACCCGCTGCTCGTCGAGCGAATTCGCGACATGTTGGCTGACGCTGACGGTCTGACTGAGAAGAAGATGTTCGGCGGCTTCGGCTGGATGATTCACGGCAACATGGCGGTCGGCGCGCACTCCGAGGGTCGGCTGATGCTGCGTTCGTCGGACGCGGATCACGCGGCGTTTCTCGAGGAGCCTGGAGCCAACCCGATCGTTCGCGGTGGCCGCCCGATGGCGCGTTGGATTTTCGTCGACGCGTCGGAGATCGCGTCAGACGCGGGGCTGGCGCGCTGGGTGTCGCGTGGTCGCGCGTTCGCGGAGTCGCTGCCGCCCAAATAGGGCATGTGGGACCGCGTTGACCCGGTCGCTGGGCCGCTGCTAGTTTCGCGGCATTACTCATTCACCAACGCGGGGACCTGTTGGAGCGGCGCGAACCCTGCCGCAATAGCTTGCTGAATGCAGGACGGCCGTCATGATATTCGAGGTCAATCCCCAACGCTTGCCGGTGTCGGCGGCGCTCTCCAACGTGCTGGCCGCGTTCACGGCCCGGCGGCGCGTTCAAGCGGCGACGGAGCTGCTGGAGCACATGCGGCGGGGCCCGCTGACGGCTCCGAACGATGTTGTCATGGCGTACGACGTGCTCGTAAACGTGGGCGCGTACGACGCCGTGGAACGCCTGCTTGAGCCGTGGCGTTCCGCCGAGAGCCTGCCGGCGCCGCTGGCGTTGGGTGTGGTTCGCAACGCTACCGCGGGCGGGCGGTTGTCGGAGGCGGAGCGCGCGTTGGAGTATCTGTCGGGCCACGCCGACCTGTATCGTGCCGTTCGCGCGAGCGTTCTTGCGGTCTTTGGCAGACGGACCGAGGCGCGCGCGCTCATGCAGCCGGTGCACGATGCGATTTCCGGCCTCTTTATGGCGCGCACCGCGCTGGTGCTGCGGGACTGGCACGCCGCGATCGCGCAATGCGAACAGCTGCTGACGCACAACCCCCACTGGACGCGCTTACGGGTGCTCAACGCGAACGCGCGACTTGGGCTTGGTGACCTCGACGGGGCGTACGTGATGGCGCGGCAAGCGGCTGCCGAAGACCCTGAGACCCGGTTCGCGACGGTGCTGGCGATCGCGCTCGGCTTGCACACCGGGCGCGATATGGAGCCGGTGGTGCCGGCGGAGCGGTTGGGCGACGAAGTACTTCAGCCGCCGCTCTACGGCATGGTCGCGTGGGGCCTAGCACGGGCGCATCGGTTCGATGAGGCCAAGCAGTGGCTGGGCGAGGAGGAGACCGAGCTCCGCGTCCGAGTGGAGCGCGCGGCGGCGAACGGCGGCCGCCGGGTGCGTGTGCCCGCGAGCACGATCGTGCAGTCGCAGAGCACGTGTGTGCCCACGAGTGTGGCCATGGCCCTGGGCGGCCGGGGGATCGCGCTCGACCCCGAAGAAGCGTATCGCGAGATGCGCGGGGCGAGTGGTGTGCCGTCGTATCGGCTGGACGCGTGGTTGGAGTCTAAGGGGATCGCCGCGGTCGCGGTCGGTCACGACCTGGAGGCGATCAAGGCGGGCCTCGACTTGGGCGCGCCGGCGCTCGCGACCCACACCCACCTGCTGTCGTCTCACATGACGTTGGTGGTCGGTTACGACGATGCGCTGCAGGTGTTGGAGATCGCGGATCCGATGTCTGTGCACCCGGTGTTCGTGCCGTATGAATCGATGTCGGATGGGATGCGGGCGTTCGATGAGGCGCCGCTGTTTTTGTTCGCTGGCGACCTGATTCCGCAGGCGGAGGCGTTTCGTGCGCGGTACGGAAGTCGGCTGCAGTCGGACCTTCGCCAGGTGGTGCGCGACGCGTTGGCGTTGCGGCCGGATGCCGCGCGCGAGCGGTTCTTCGCGCTCGACCCGAACGACGTGGACGTGGCCCGCACGGCGCTTCGGCTACAGTCGGTGCTCGCGCGCGAAGACGCTCGGGTAGAGCTGATGCAGCGTATCGCGGGCCACCCGAGCGCGAGCCCCATCGAGCGCCTGATGTTGATGCACGACCTGATGGCGCGGGGCGAGAAGGACGCCGCCGCGGCGATCGCGGACTCGCTTCCAGACCTGCCGCCAGTGGTGCAGCAGATGGGCGAGCTGATGGAGCACTGGCGCGACGGAGAGTGGCAGGCGATGGCCGACGCGGCGGTGTCGCTGATCGACAAAATTGGGGAGCCGGCGCAGACATGGTGGCAGCTGTCGGTGGCGCAAAATCAACTCGGTCTGGCGGCCGAAGCGCAGCGCTCGCTGGACACAGCGCTCGCCATCGATCCGCACCTCCCGGCGGCTGTTCAGGCCTCGATGGCGTCGTGGCGTGGCCACGCGCTGGCCGAGCGCCGGGAGCGGCTTGAGGCGCTGCTAGAGCAGCATCCGCTCTCGCCGACTGTGCGCTTCGATCTTGCGGATACGCTGGTGCGTATGGGGCACTTTGAGCAGGGCAAGGAGGTGGTCGAGCTGGGAGTGAAAGCCGCACCGATGTCGCCCGCCGCCGCCGCCGGGTTACGCGAGTTTTGGCTCAACACCCAGCGCGTTGATCTTGCGGCTGCCGTGCCCGAAGTGGAGGGCGCGATCACCTATGACGCGGGGGCCGACGACGGCACACTGACCGACGAGGAGGAGGCGGCTGGTGATGCCGCCGAGGCCGATTCGGCCGACGGGTGGCGGACCGACGACACGCTGCGCGAGCAGATGCGCGATGTGGCGACCGCGACGCCGTTTCGGCCTCACATCGAGTCGGCCAACGCGTTGGCGGCGCGGGCCTACGCGGGCGAGCTGCCGGGCCACCTGTCCGTGCGTGTGCGCGGGTTGTTGCTCAAGCGACATGTGCGAATGCAGGGCACCAGCGCGCCCGACGCCGCTGAGGTGCGCGCGCTGCTGCCGAGTGAGCTGCCGATGCCCCGCGCGGCGGGGTTCACGGACTTGGTGTATCAGCTGCTCGAGGCGGACATGCACCCGCGCTACGCGGAGCTGCTGCTCGAGTGGTCTGAGGTCGTGCTCGCGGGCCTGGAGGTGACGCCGGCTGTGCGCCTCGCGCGCGGGACGCTGTTGGCGCTCTCCGGGCGTGGGCACGAGGCGGTGCAGACGTTTGAACACCTGGCGGATGAGGGCTGGGCGCAGGCGTGTTTCGAGCTCGCGTTGACCGGTTTGGATGAGCAGGACGACTACCGAGCGCACCGGTTCCTGGAGCGCGCTGTGACGCTGGAGCCGGGCCTCGCGACGCCTTGGCCGCGCTGGGTGGCTTTGTGCGCCGCTCACGACTTGACGCAGGGTATTCGGCGGTGTCGGGAGTGGGTGAAGTATCGGCCCTATTGTCCGCAGGCCGCGGACACGCTGCGTGGGTTGCTTGCCCGCCAAACCGCTGCGTCCGAGGCGGCGGAAGGGGGCGGCGTTGGCGTTCCGGTCGCTCCGCCGGTTGACGCTCCGGGTGACGCAACGTTGGGCGCTCCGGGTGACGCCTCGCGGGTCGCTCAGGGTGACGCCACGTTGGGCGCGCACCACATGCTTTCGTCGCGGCTTGGGCAGGCGCTGGACATGTTCGACCTCCCTGCTGCGCGCGCGATCTGGGAGGCGGAGGCGACTCCGGAGTTTGAATCGGAGTTTCCGTCTGTTTCGGGGCACGTGCGCCGGTATCTGGCCGTGGACGACGGGCGTTGGACCGATGACGCGGATGGGCTGGTTGAGGCGGCGATCGCAGCGGCGCGGCCTGGCTGGCTGTTGGAGATCGCGTTCGCCAAAATTGCCGATCCGGCGCGGCGCCGAGCGGTCGCCGAGCGTGTGCTCGTGCGCACGGGTGACCAGGTGGTGTGCGGGGTGTTCCTTGATCAGCTTCCCCGCCATGAGTGGACCTCCGCGCTGATTGGATTGGCGGCGGGTTTTGTCGGGCGTCCGGCGGCGCTACAGGCGTTGTTGCTGAACGCCGTGGGCGCGGTCGGTGAGCGTGGCTCGATTCGTAGCTCCGTGGTGTTGTTGGAGTGGGCGCGTACGCAGCGGCCGGGCGATGCCGCCATGACCGCGAACTTGCGGAGCTATTTTCGGGCGATGGGGTCGCACCGGCAGCCGTACTTGCGCGCTTGTCGGGCGCTGTTGGTCGAAGCCGAGCATGCGCCGGTGGTGCAGCGTATTGCCGCTCAGAGCTTGCTCGAAGCGGACCCCGATGTGGCCGAGCCAGTGCTGCGTCGCCATTCGGACAAGGGGGACGTTCTGGCGATGGGGGCGTTGGCGGACGCTTGCCTGATGCGGCAGCGAAACACCGAGGCGGCGCAGATTTGGCACCAGCTCCTGCGGCTCCGACCGGACTCCACGGCCGCGATGGGGAGCGTCGTCAAGTTGGACGGCGTGGCGGCGCTGGACTGGCCGACCGTGCGGGCGGCTGTCGAGCGCTGGATTGTGCCCGCGGACCCGTTCTTCGCGGTCGCTGCGGCGCTTTGTGCGATGGGAGTACGCGCGGTCATTCCGGTCGCGTGGGCGGACGTTGCGTGGGTTCGTTTGGCGCACATTTCTCCGCTCACCGGCTGGGGTGATGAGTGGTCCGTGCTCGTGGAGCTGCTGGAGGATTTCTATATGACACGCGGGGGAGACGGCCTCGGCCGGTTGGAAGCGTATAAGAGCGGGTTCCCCGTTTCGGACCGCGAGAACGCAAGAGCGATCGTCCAGACGCCCGCGTTTGCGATCGCGGGTTCGCTGAGCTGGAAGACGAATCGCGGCTGGGTGCCGCGCGCGGAGGTGGGCCAATGAGCACCATGCTACTCGGCTTCCTCATATTCTGGCTGTTCCGGCTCATGGCGGAGCGTCGGGAGGTCTCGGGGCACTCACGATGGGAGGAGCTGGCTGAGTCGCCGCAGCTTGACGTGGGACACGGCGGCGGCGTTTCCGGCGTCGGGCGTGGCGGTGGTGTTGTGGCTCCGGGCGGCCCGGCTTGGGACGCGGTGGTAACCCAACTGCGCGCTGGCGAGGCAGGCCTGCTGTGTCAGACCATCGCGGGCGCTCGCAGCGGCGACGAGGCCGCGTTCTGGGGGCGTGAATCGGCCCGGCTTCCGATGTGGCTCCTGACGGAAGTGCTCGGCGAGCATCCCCTCACGCCGGCGGTGTGGGTAGCGTTTTCGGAGGCGATCACGAACTGCGTGGCGTATCCGGACACCCGCTTGGACGCGCTCGCGAACGGGCCAGACGGCGGCATTGAGGACACCAAACGGGCGGCCATCGATGAGGGCTTCTCGGCCGTTGGAAATGCGCTACACCTGCTTCCGAACGACTCGGCTGCGCAACTACAGCTCGGGCATCTGTACCTGCTGAATGGCGAAGCGGAGCGGGCGTTCTCCATCGTCGCGGGCGTCATTGAGCGGGGGCCGCCGCCGGTGGTTCCGCTCGTCAACTTCATCATCAACCAGGCGCGCCTGGGAGGGACTCCGAGCGCGTTGGACCTAGCGCACCGCGCCGGTCGGTTTGGTGGTCGGTACGCGATGTTCGAGATGCTCGCGGTGTTGCTCACGATCGGCCCGTTGTCACCGGAGGCGCGTGCTTCGAGCGGGCAACGGCTGAGCGCACAACACCTGCCCACGCTGCGCACGGCCTACAGTTTGTACCCCGCAGAGGCGCCGCGTGTAGTCACGGATGTGTACGATTGGACGATCATCTACACGGCGTTCTGGCTCTGCGGCGACCCGACGAGTCACTACGCGTCCAGTAAGCTTAACGGGCGCATGGTGCCGGACATCCACGGCTACGTGGTGCTCTCGTAGCGGAGGGTAGGAGGTGCTCTCGCAGCGGAGGCTACGTCGTCTCGTCGGCGTGGGCGGCGCAGGCTGCTGTGAGTGCGGCAGCTACGCGGGGAACCTCGTCCAAGGCGTTGGGCCAATGCGGCGCGAACCGTAGGCGCCCGTTGGGCGTCGACACCGCAACACCCTTGGCCTTGAGCACCTCGGCGATACGGCTCAGAGGGGCTCCGGCCGGGGGAAGGGCGGTCACGCTTCCGGACCGAAGCGCGGGCTCGGGCGACCGATGTGAGTGAAAGCCGAGCGCGGTCAGCGTTGGCGCGAGCGCGTCGTGCCACGCCTGGACGTGGGCGAAAATCGTGGGCACGCCGAGCGCTTGAATGAGTGGGATGGAGGCGCCAGCGGCCGCGTAGCCGAGCGCGCTGTTCGCCGCCCCTTCCAGATGGTCGATGCCCGCCCGAATCGGCTTGTCGTAGCGCAGTGCGGGGGCGTCACCGAGCAAGAAGTCGAACGGATCGGCGTCGCTCATCCAGCCCGCCATGCGCGGGATCAGCTGCTGTGCGGCCTCCGGTGTAGCCCACAGAAAACCTGCGCCTTCGGCGCCCATCAACCACTTGTGGCCGCCGCACGCGACGAAGTCCGCGCCCGACGCGGGGGCGTCGAGGGGGACCATGCCGCACGACTGAATCGCGTCGACCAGGACGAGCGCGCCATGGGCGTGGGCGGCGCGAACGATGTCCCCGAGCGGCATGCGGACGCCGGTGTCGAACTGCACTGCCGACAGCGCGACGACTCGGCAGGGTCCGGAGCTCAGGGCCGCCTCAAGGCGCGCGAGCAGGCGGTCGCGCCATGCGGCGTCGAGTGCGCCGGTGGGCCCTTCGTCGTAGAGTGGGATCCGGATGTGGGAGGCGCCAAAGGTGTGCGCAGCCTGCCGCCATGGCGTCACGTTGGCCGGGAATTCGCCGTCGAAGGTGATGACCGTGTCGCCGGGCTTCCAGTCGATGCCAAACGCGACCGCCCGGATGCCAGCCGTGGTGTTGTGCACCAGCGCGACGTCTTCCGGCGCTGCGGATAGCAGGTTGGCGAACGCCGTGCGTGCGCTGTCGCGGGCGGCGATGGATACCTCAAGCGCGCCGAGTCCATGCGCGGCGACCTGGTCGGTGAGCGTCGCGATCGCGCGCACGACGGGCTCGCTGAACGGCGAGATGGCGGCGTGGTTCAGATACACGTCGGCCTGCAGACGCGGGAACAACGCGCGGGAGCCGATCGCGGGGGCGGCGAGGGTCGGAGAGGAGTGGTCGGTCATGGCGGGCGTGGGAGGCGGCGGTGGGCACGTGAGCGCGTAGCTGTCCGCAGAGGTTCACACCGGCAGCGGGGTCCGTCAATCGCGCGCTCGTCAGGGAGCGGGGGGATTGGGCCAAGTGCGTTGAAGGCCGCTGTTCACAGGGCGTTGTCGCGGTGCGTTGGTTCGCTTGCAGGGGGGCGGAAAGCTGTTTAGAACGCGGTCCAGCACTGTCCGTCACGCACCGCGGGGCAAGCAGTACCGATTTAGTGGGAGGTCCGGGCGTTCGCGCCTGAGCGCTTCCGTTCGCGAACTTCGAACGCATACCCTTCGACTCACGTGACCTACGCCCTCGAACGCCCGGTACCGCCTGCTGTGTGGCCCTACCCGCCCGCGTTGAAACGCCCCAAGCAGGCATCTCGACGCACGTTCGGTGGCGGCGCAGTCGCGCTGGGGCTTGTACTTGTCCTGGCGCTCTCCGCATGCGTTGCGCGATACGAGCGCCATGACCAAGCTCTGCCGTACGCGGTGCCCGAGGCGTTCGAGGCGTCGGGTGAGGCGTCGGTGTCCGCCCGTTGGTGGGAGGCGTTTGGGGATCCAGGGCTGGACGAGGCCGTCCAGGCCGCGCTCGGGCAGAACTTGGAGCTGCGGGCGTCGTTTGAACGCATTCGCGCAGCTGAGGCGGCGAGCGAGCGCGCCCAGGGAGGACGCCGCCCGACGGTCGACGCCACGGCGGGCGCCGGCTACGGGCCGTCGACCTTTGAGCGGGACGGTTGGTTCGCGCGGGTGGGCGTCCAAGCACAGTACGAGGTGGACCTCTGGCGGCGCGTGTCGGCCGGGGTGGAGGCGGAGGTGCTTCGGACGGAGGCGATTCACGCCGACCACGCCGCCGCCGCGATCAGCGTGGCCGCCGAGGTGACGCTGATTTGGGTGCAGATGGGCGCGCTGGCGGAGCAGTTGCGGGTCCTCGATGCGCAGCAAGAAACGAACACCACAGTGCTGCGCCTGTTGGAGCGTCGTTTTCAGAATGGCATCGGCGCGACTGCCGATGTGCTTCGGCAGCGCGCGCTCGTCGAGGCGACGTTGCAGGAGCGCGCGGCGGTCTCCGCGGAGCGGGCTGCTGCGGGGCGGGCGTTGTCCGTGCTGGTTGGAGTGCCGCCGAGTGGCCTGACCGCGGAACACGCCACGGCTCCGGTGACGCTCGTGCGCGTGCCCGCGCTGCCGGCCGCAGGGGTGCCCACAGGTGTGGTCGAGCGGCGTCCGGACGTGCAGCGGGCGCTACTCGCGTTCGAGGCTGCGGACCGTGATGTCGCGGTGGCTGCGGCCGAGCGACTTCCGCGGCTGACGCTGACCGCGGGGCTGGAGTCTGCGGGCGCGTCGGCGGAGCGGCTGTTTCGAGACTGGGCGCTGTCGGTGGCCGGCGGGCTGCTCGCGCCGCTGTTCCGCGGTGGTGCGCTGCGCGCCGAAGAGCAGCGGACCGAGGCGGTACGCATGGAGCGTTGGTACGACTACTGCGCTGCGGTCTTGGACGCGCTGCTAGATGTCGAGGACGCGCTCGCGCTGGAGGCCGCTGAGCGGGAGCGCATTGCGCGCATCAGTGCCCGCGTGGCGCTGTACGAGCAGTCCGTGACGCAACTCGAACGCCACTACTACAGCGGTGGCGGAGACTATCTCGACGTGCTCTCGGCGAGAAGCGAGCTGCAGCGTTTGGAGCGAGAGCTGGTGGATGCACACCGAGATGAAGCCGCTTTTCGCGTGGCTCTATACCGCGCGCTCGCGGGCCCAATCTCCGAGGGAAACTGACATGCGTACGTTGATCACCGTCCTGTTGTGCCTCGCGATCGTCGCTTGCGGCGCGTTGGCGACGAAACTCATTTTTGACAGCGAGCCGGTCGCCGAGAGGTCGGAGACGGTGCGGCAAACCGCGATGCTGGTGCAGGTCACCTCGGCCGAGTTTGGAACGTTTCGACCCCAGATTCGGGCGCTGGGCGCCGTCGAAGCCGCGCGCTCTGTGGCCCTCAGCGCGCGGGTGTCGGGCCGGGTGACCGAGCTGTCCGATGCGCTCGTTCCGGGCGGGCTGGTGAACGCCGGCGACGTGCTGGTCTCGCTCGACCGCGAGGACTCACGCAACGCGGTCGCGCAGCGGAATGCGGAGCTCGCCCAGGCCCGCGCTGACCTGCGGATTGAAGAAGGCCGCGGCGACGTCGCTCGTTTCGACCTTGAACTCGTGGGCAGTGAACTCCCCGCAGGCGACCGTGACTTGGTGCTGCGCGCACCCCAGCGAGACGCAGCGGAGGCGCGGGTGGCGGCGGCACGGGCCGCGTTGCGTCAGGCGGAGGCGACCCTCGGCCGCACGCGTGTGACGGCGCCGTTCGACGCTCACGGGGTCGCGTGCAGCACCGAGGTTGGCGCACAAGTCGCGCCGGGTGAACCCCTCGCCCAGCTCGTGGGCACTGAGGCCTACTGGGTGATCGCGACCGTCCCGCAGGCCACCTTGCGCTGGCTCGAGTTCAACGACGTTGGCGCTGTGGAGAACGCTCTTGCCGGCAGTCGCGTCAGCGTGCGCAGCGAGGGCGCGTGGCCCGATGGCGCTGAGCGTCTCGGGGTGCTGCGACGTCCCATCGGCGCGCTCGAAGAGAACACGCGACTGGCGCGTGTCGTCGTGGAAGTCCCAGATCCGCTCGCACGGACCGACGCCATGGCCGGCCAGCCCGCGCTCTTGCTCGGCGGCTTCGTCGACGTGTCGTTCGAAGCGCGCGAGATTCCTGCCGCCATTCGTCTGCCGCGCGCGCTCGTGAGAACGGGCGACACCGTCTGGGAGATGGCTGACGGAGTGTTGCGCATTCGGGAGGTGGAGGTGGCGTACGAAGACGCGGAGTTCGCGTACATCACGGCCGGACTGGAGGCCGGCGCCCTGGTGGTCACCACGCAACTCTCGCGTGTCCGGGAAGGCGCGGAGCTACGTGTTGCTGAGGATTCTCCGGTGCCAACGCCGGATTCCCGTGAGGCGACGCCATGAGTGAGCCGACCCCTTCGACGCGCGACGTAGCGCCGTCCACAGCTCCCCGCCGCACCGGCGCGATCGCCTTCATGGCCGAGCACGCCATCGCCGCGAACCTGCTCATGATCGCGCTGCTGTTCGGTGGCGCGTGGACCATGACGAGCATCCAGAAAGAGGTGTTTCCAGAGTTTGCGCTCGACATCGTCGAGGTGGAAGTTGGCTACCCGGGGGCGGCGCCTGCGGAGGTCGAGCAGGGCATTCTCCGCCCGATCGAGGAAGCGATTCGCGGCATCGACGGCATCGATGAGGTGACGTCGACGGCGCGGGAAGGGCGCGGCACGGTCGCGATAGAGCTCGTGGCCGGGACCGACCGCATGAAGGCGTTCCAGGATGTGGACCAGGCCATCAACAGGGTTCGAACGTTTCCCGACGAGATCGACCAGCCAGAGGTGCGGCTCGAATCGAACCGTCGCCAGGTCATGGTGGTCGCGCTGTACGGCGATATCGACATCTGGAGCCTGAGACAGGTCGGCGAAGACGTCCGAGATGTGCTGCTCAGCACGCCGGGGATCACCCAGGTCGAGCTGGATGAGCTGCCCGCATACGTGACCCACGTCGAGATCGAGCACGACACGTTGCAGGAGTTTGGGCTGCGTATGGACGACGTCAGCCGAGCGATCGCGGCGGCGAGCGTGGACGTCCCGGCGGGTTCCATCGAGACGACCGGCGGTGAGATCCTCATCCGTGTGCACGAGCGCAACCTATGGGCCGACGAGTTCGAGGAGATCGAGATTCTGTCGGGTGCTTCCGGGGGCAGCGTGCGCTTGGGCGACATCGCGACCGTGCACGACGGGTTCGAAGAGGCGGGCTTCTTTGGCGAGTTCAATCGCTCGCCGTCCATCGACGTGAACGTGTATCGGGTGGGCGACCAGTCACCGCTGGAGATCGCTGCCGAAGTGGAGCGCGTGCTCGAATCGTTGGCGTCGAGTCTTCCGCCGGGCATCTCGTATCGCATCGATGGCAACGCGGCGGATGATTACCGAGAGCGGCTGTCGCTGCTCACTGAGAATGCCTTGATGGCGATTGTCATCGTGTTCTTCGTGCTCGCCTTGTTCCTCGAGATTCGCCTCGCGTTCTGGGTCATGATGGGCATGCTGATCGCGTTCGTCGGTGCGTTCATCTTCATGCCCATGGCGGGGCTGAGTATCAACATGGTCTCCATGTTCGGGTTCCTGTTGGTGCTCGGGATCGTGGTCGACGACGCCATCGTGGTGGGCGAGAACGTGCACGCGTATCGAGAGCAGGGCATGGCGCCGTTGGACGCCGCGATCGCGGGCGCACGGGATATGGCGCGGCCCGTGACGTTCGCCATCCTGACGAACATCATCGCGTTCGTTCCGCTGCTCTTCATGCCGGGCGTCACCGGTAAGTACTGGTGGCCCCTGCCGGCGGTGGTGATCATCGTCCTCGCGGTTTCGCTCTTCGAGGCGCTGTTCATCTTGCCGTCGCACTTGGCCCATGCGGCGTCGCGGCCGCCCACGCGGCTCGGCGCTTGGCTAGGCGGGGGGCAGCGGGCCTTCAACCGCCTGTTCGACAAGCTCGTCCACGGTTTGTACCGACGCCTGCTCGGCGTGTGCATCCGGTACCGCTACGTGACGGTGACCGCCGCGGTGACGTTGCTCGTTGTGGTGGGCGCGTATGCCTACTCCGACCATATGGGCGTGGTGCTCATGCCGGAGAGCGCGGCGGACGAGATCGAAGCCGGGGTGCGACTCCCCGTGGGGACCACGTTGGAGCAAGCGAGCGCCGTGGCCCGCGAGGTCACCGAGGCCACCCACCGCATGTTCGAGGCGCACGACTTGTTCGCTCAGGCCGAGGGCATCAAGACCAACGTACGGCGGCAGAGCTTCGTCGACGTGGAGCTCGTGCTGCGCCCGCCCGACGAGCGCACGATGACGGCGCAGGAGATCATCGAACTCTGGCGTGAGGAGATCGGCGACATTCCGGGCGTGCACCAAATCTCGTTCGAGGCCGAACGCGGTCCAGGTGGACACCGGCAGGACATTGAGGTCGACCTGAGTCACTCCGATATCGCGGTGCTCGAAGCCGCGACCGCCGACTTCATCGCTGCGCTCGGCGAGTACGCGACAGCGCGCGACATTTCGGACAACTACAACGCCGGAAAACAACAACTGGATGTGCTGTTGTTGCCCGCCGGAAGGCAGCTCGGACTCACCGCGCAAGACGTCGGCCGCCAGCTGCGCAGCGCGTTCTACGGCGACCTGGCCTTGCGGCAGCTACGCGGCACCAACGAGGTGGAGGTCCGTGTGAGACTGCCGCGGAACGAGCGCGTAGACCGGCGCTACTTCGACGATTTCCTCGTGCAGACGCCGCTGGGCCATGCCGTGCCGCTACGCGAGGTTGTCGAAATTCAGACCACGTCGGCGTTCAACTCGATCGACCGCCGCGGTGGACGGCGCGCGGTGACGGTGGGGCTGGATGCCGAGCCGGCGAGCGCCGCTTCGCCACTGCTGGCGGCGATTCAAGCGGACGTTCTGCCGGGGCTTCGGGACAAGTACCCGGGGCTCACGTGGTCGTTCGAAGGAAGCCAGGCGGAGATGCGGGAATCCACTCAGGCGCTGTACGGCGGCTTCGCCCTCGCGCTGTTCATCATCTACGCGCTGCTCGCGATCGCCCTCAACAGCTACATTCAGCCTGCCATCGTGATGGGAGCAATTCCGTTCGGCGTGGTGGGTGCTGTCCTCGGCCACCTGCTGCTCGGTTACGACCTGTCGCTCGTCAGCGTGATGGGCGTGATCGCGCTCTCCGGCGTCGTGCTGAACGACTCGTTGATCATGGTCGACTACGCGAACGCGCAACGCGGTGAACGCTCGGTAGTCGAAGCTGTGCAGGACGCCGGCGTGCGCCGGTTTCGGCCGATTCTGCTCACGACGCTCACCACGTTCGGTGGGCTCGCGCCGATCATCGCGGAGACGTCCAGCCAAGCGCGCCAGCTCATCCCGATGGCGATCTCGCTGGGGTTCGGGATCGTATTCGCGACGGCCATCGTCTTGGTGATCGTGCCGTGCCTGTACCTGGTGGCGGAGGACATCGGCCGAGGTGTGACCGCTGTCCTCCGCCCCCGCGCGACCGCGACGGGCTAGCGCTTGCCCGGCCAGCGTGCGTGGGTCGCGAACGGCTACCGCGAACGCAGCAACCTGCCGAACTCCGTCATCTCGTACCATGCGTACTCTTCCACGACGTCGTCGTCCGTGTACCATTGGCCATCGGGACCCGGGCCAGAGTACTCCGTTTGCGCCGTGGGGTTGCCGGACCGGTCGAAGGTTTGGGTCGAGTAGTACTCCAGGTCGTCGTCAGCCGTGTTCCAGACTCCGTCGTCGCCGGGGCCATTGGGCTCGCTCTCGAACACCAATCGTCCGCCGTCGTCGTACTCCAGCAGACGAAGGAAGCCGTAGCTGTCGTCGTCGGTGAACGGTTCGCCGTCGGGGCCCTCCGACGTGATGGTGTTCGAAACGAACCGGGCATCCGTCACGTACGTACGCGTACCGCAGAACTCGGATGTCGGCCGCGCGTCGACCGTGTCGTCGTCCGTCGCCCACACGGCGTCCGGGCCCGCGTCGATGCTACGGCACCAGCGGTCGACGCGGCCCATGGCGTCCACGGACTCCCAGTCCACGTACTCAAGCGTGTCATCCGTAGCGCCATTTCCGCAGGACGTTTCGTCCCACATGCCGTCCGCGCCAGCGTCCGTGTGCCGCACATCGCAACGCATGCCGTCCGCGCCGGGACTGCGAATCAACCAGAAACGCGCGAGGTCGTCCGCCGTGCCCCACTCGCCATCCGGCCCGTTCAGCGACGTGTCGGTGGTTGTGCGGTAGGTCACCGACAACCGTCGTTCGCCGTCGTCGTCGAGCACGCTCAGCACCGCCGCGGTGGTGAAAATATCGTCGCTCGTGAACCACACGCCGTCGGGGCCAGGGGCCGTCGCCGTCGCTTGCCAACGCCGACCCAAGACCGAGAACGCGGCGTACACGATGTACGACTCCAGGGTGTCGACGTCGGGTCCGCCGATCACGCCGTCTTCTGCCCACGTCCACGTCACAACGTGCGCGAGGTTGTTGTTTTCGTCTCGGCGTTGCTCGGTGTACCCCGAGGCGGACGCGCTCCAAACCGTCCGACCATCGTTCGAAATCAACTCGGTGCGCCAAAGTTCGCCGCGCACGTCATCCGCCGTGCAGCCCACCCCGTCATCGCCCGGGCCGGTCAGGAAGTACGTCGCCGTCTCGACCGCGTCGAGGGTCGGGTGGGGCGTGTGCTCGTAAGAGCTCCCGCTGTCGAACACGTCGTCGTCCGTCTCGAACGTCAGGTCCGGTCCGGCGTCGAAGCTCATGACGCACGTGAGACGGTCGTCGGTGTCGTACGCGCGAACCCACCGCGGGCTGTCCTCGTCGATGCGATCGTCGTCGGTAAACCAAACCCCGTCGTCGCCGCTGTCGTCAAACTCATCGCGACGTGTGATCTGGCCATGTTCGTCGAACGTGAGCACCGAGTATTCGTACACGAAGTCGTCGTCCGTCCACGGCAGCCCGTCGGGACCGAAGTCGCCGTAGTCCGCGCCCCAGAACACCTGTCCGTCCAGGGTCGACCGTTCGCGGGTGCGGAAGATCTCCTCGTCGTCTGCGGTGAACGGCAAGCCGTCCGCGCCAACGCCCTGGATCTCCCAGCTCTCGGTGAGCAACTCGTCGCCGTCCGCGCGAACACTGGACCGGCCGAACTCTTGATCCGGCTCATAGCCGTACTCTGAGTGCAAGACAGAGCCCGGCACGCAGCGCACGCCCAACACAGCGTCGCCGTCGTCCAACACGCCGGTTGTGGGCGTTACGTCGCAGAATCCATCGAGCGGGTGGTCTGTCACGGCCACCTCAAACGCGGTGCCTGCGTCCCACTCCGAAGTGAACGCAAACGCTCCGTCGGCGTCGACTTCGAGAGCTTCGACGACCTCGCCGTCTACGGTCAGCGCCAGCCAAGCTGTGCCGTCGATATCCGTCGCGGCCGCGGTACCCGTGAGCGTGTACCGGGTCGCCGCGGTGTCTTCGAGGGTGTCCGCGGAGTCCGTGTCCGTCGATGTGTCGCCCGGATCCGTGTCTGCCGACGTGTCCGTGGGCTCCCCGTCGGGTGCTGTGTCCTCGGTGGCGTCTGTGCCGATCGAGTCACCGCCCACGTCCGTGGTAGCGTCGCCTGAAGCGTCGCCGATAGCGTCTGCGCCGGTGTCTGCGCCCGGGCCATCGATGGGGGCGTCATCGTCGCCGCACGCTGCCGTCGCCACCAACGCGAGGGCGAGAGGGAGGCGGGCCAAATTTCCGCGGGAGCTAGGTTTCATACGACTCTCAGGGTCAGGAAGGGGGATTCGGGGCGTTCGCGTTGTGTTCGAGCACTCAGGTCCGATGTGCCCCCCGAGCGATGGCCCGGCGGACGCTGAAGCGTGGCAGCGTGCGACCCGCGCGGATCGTGAGGGGTACGCGCCACGGCCCGAGCCGCGCGGCGTAGATGGAACCTCCAGCAAGCGATGACCCGAGCCAACCATAACCGTCCGGCCGAGTCCACCGCCGACGGCAAGATTTCAGGCGTCCGACGCGTGCGGTGACGCAGGGGCGCAGGGGGTATGGCCCGCGCACCCTCTCGACGCGCGTGGCCAAAGGGCGTACCGTGTCGCGCCGTCGTCCCCACCGTCTGGGGCCGCGTCGACGGCGTCCGCAGTCGGTCGCCATCGCACGTGTTCGTGAACTGAACCGCAGGAGTCACCGTGAATTCGACCCAAGCCCACAGCGCTCGCCCCCGCCGCAGCGTCCTCTACATGCCCGGCGCTAACGCGCGCGCGCTCCAGAAAGGCCGCACGCTTCCGGTGGACGGCATCATCCTCGACCTCGAAGACTCCGTCGCGCCGGACGCCAAAGAGCTGGCGCGTGAGCAGGTCGTGGCCGCGCTGGCCGAAGGTGGCTACGGGCACCGTGAACTCATCCTGCGTACCAACAGCCTCGCCAGCCCATGGGGCTACGATGACCTCCGCGCCGCCGCCCGCTCCGGCGCACACGCCGTGCTGTTGCCCAAGGTGGAGAGCGCGACCGACGTGCTGCAGGCCGTGGCGGTGCTCGAGAGCGCCGGCGCGCCGGACGACCTCGCGATCATGTGCATGATGGAAACGCCCCGCGGCATTCTGCACGCCGAGGAGATCGCTGCGTCGAGCCCCCGCGTGTCGACGCTCGTGATGGGCACCAGCGACCTGGCCAAGGACCTGCACGCCGCGCACACCACCATGCGCCTGCCGTTCCTCACGTCGCTCAGCCAGTGCCTGCTCGTGGCGCGCGCGTACAACCTCGCCATCCTCGACGGCGTACACCTCGACCTGAGCGACGACGAGGGCTTCGAAGCCTCTTGTGTGCAGGGCCTCGAGCTCGGCTTTGACGGCAAGACGCTCATCCACCCCAAGACCGTCGCGACCGCCAACCGCGTGTTCGCGCCGTCCGAGGACGCCGTCGCTTGGTCGCGCCGCATCATCGGCGCCTACGAAGAGGCGCTCGCCGAAGGCAAGGGCGTGGTCGTCGTGGACGGCAAGCTGATCGAGAACCTGCACGTGGCCGAGGCCCGTCGCCAGGTCGCCCTCGCAGAGGCCATCGCCGCCACCGCTGAGTAGCCCTGATTCGTTCAGGCGTGACACCCCTTTGAATCCGCTCGGCGCGTGTTGACAACGCGCCGACGCGACGCCACCCATCCCGGGCCCATCGCCCGACCCAATTCTCACAAGGAGCACCATGCGCAGCCCCAAGCACTTCTTCGAGCCCCTCGCCGTCGGCGCCCCCACGCCCCTCCGCGAGGTCCCGTTCACGCCGTCGCGGATGATTCACTTCTTCGACCCGTCCAACGCCAAGATGGCCGCGAAGGTGCCCGACTTGGCCACCAAGACGGACGTGCTGCTCGGCAACCTCGAGGACGCTGTCGCTTCGGACAAGAAGGAGGCCGCGCGCGAGGGCTTCATCCAGGTCGCCAAGGACACCGACTTCGGCACCTGCCAGCTGTGGACCCGCGTCAACAGCCTCGACAGCCCGTGGTTCCTTGATGACGTGACGCGCATCGTGTCCGAGGTCGGCGACAAGGTCGACGTCATCATGATCCCCAAGGTCGAGGGCGCGTGGGACATCCACTTTGTGGACCGCCTGCTCGCGCTGCTCGAGGCCCGCGCCGGTCTCAAGAAGCCCATCCTCGTGCACGCCATCCTCGAGACCGCGCTCGGCGTGGCCAACGTGGAAGAGATCGCCGGCGCCAGCCCGCGCATGCAGGGGCTCAGCCTCGGACCGGCCGACCTAGCCGCCAGCCGTCGCATGAAGACCACCCGCGTGGGCGGCGGTCACCCCGGATACATCGTCCGCGCCGATCCCGACGCCGAGAACCCCGAGGCGCCGCGCACCACCGCGCAGCAAGATCTGTGGCACTACACGCTGGCCCGCATGGTCGACGCCTGCGTCGCCAACGGCATCCTCCCGTACTACGGCCCGTTCGGTGACATCCGCGACACCGTCGCGTGTGAGGACCAGTTCCGGAACGCGTTCCTGCTCGGCTGCGTGGGCGCCTGGTCGCTGCACCCGGTGCAGATCGGTATCGCGCGCAACGTGTTCAGCCCGCCGGTCGACGAGGTCCTGTGGGCCCGCCGCGTCATCGAGGAGATGGGCGACGGAACCGGCGCCGTCATGATCGACGGCAAGATGCAGGACGACGCGACCGTGAAGCAGTGCAAGGTCATGGTGGACCTCGCGCAGCGCCTGGCCGCGAACGACGACGACCTTCGCGCCGCGTACGGCTTCGAATAGGTCCGACTGAGGAATGAGCGCGGCACGCTTGGGGCTGGTCCCAGGTGTGCCGCGTCGCCTCCTCGATGGTGCGCTCGCTCGGATCGAGCGCCGCCGCGTGCGCTAGGGCGCCGGGGTGACCCCGTACACGTACACGTGTTGCGCGTACGCGTCGTCGTTGTCCACAGAGGTGGAGCGCGGCAGGTATTCGGCCGACAACCCCTGGTAGGAGTTGTCGGAAACGAAGGCGGCTTGTTGAACCCCGAACCCCACGTCGGAGCGCTCTGGGAGCCGGCGGAATCGGTTGAGTGCGCTGCAGTCCCAGGCGAGGGCGAAGGCGTAGTAGCGCCCGGCGAAGATGGGAATGTGAAGGCTGGAGGGGCCCACAAACTGCTCGCCCGGCGCCACGGTGCGCGAGCCCGCGTGGAGGACCGCCCAGGCGGCGTCCAGGTCGTCGGTCGACCACACGTAGCTATCGACCACGCACGTTTGCGACGCGTCATGGAGTTGGTCGAACCCGAACAGCACGCCGTTGGTATCGGCGAGATACACATTGCCTCGCATGGCCCCGAACGAGTCGCGCGTCTGAACGTCGCCGGTGAGCGCGACGTCGTAGCTGGAGACCTCGCGCGCGACGCAGAGCGTGCCGGCGAGCACGCCGCGGTCCACGTCGTCGACCACGTTGCTTGAGCACCCACCGAAGTACGCGTGGGGCGTCTGGCTGTACAGGCCGCAGGCGGCCCAAGTACAGGTATTTCCGCGGGGATCGGCGTAGTCCTCGTCTGCGGTCGGTTCTCCTGCACAAACGCGCATCGGCGCGTCCTCACACCGGCGGTCGTACTCGGTGTCGGCGCGACCAACAGCGCACGCGCCTCCTTCGGTGTCGACGCTCCGGAAGTACAGGTCCTCGTCCGTCCAGTAGTGGTACGTGGGCGCGGCCTCGCCTCGGGCGATGACCCAATCGACGGCCGACGCCGGGAGGTAGCCTTCGCCGCAAAGTGACGCCCGCTCTGAGAATGGGACGGAGCCGGTGCAGCCGGTCACCGCGCCGAAGTGCTCGACGACCGATACCGACCCTGCGCAGGCGGGCTCGCAGCCGTCCGGAACACCGTCGGCGTTCGTGTCGATGCTGTCGTCGAACCCGGCGCAGCGGTCGTCCTCGTCACAGACGCCGTCCTCGTCGCTGTCGTCGCAGGGAGCGACGTCGGGGTCGAGAGCGGCATCGGTCGGGCCGCCGTCGGCGGTGGCGTCGTCGACCGTGGCATCCCCGTTCGTGTCGACTCCGCCCGCGTCGTCGACTCCACTGTCATCGACGCCGGCGTCCTCCGAGGGGGTGTCAGCAGCTGCGTCCAGTGTTGCGTCCGGTGTGTCAGGGTCGCCGCCCGCGTCGGATAGCGCGTCCGCCGTGACGACATCGCCGGTGGCATCCGACACCCCGTCTGCGCTCACGTCGAACGCGTAGAACGGGAACGGCTCGTCACCGCAACCCATTGATGTGATGAGGCAAAGTGCCAGTGCCGCGCGGCCGTAGGGGACCATTGGTTCCTTCGGTTATGGGGCGCGCAGTCGCCAGCACGCCGCCGGTGAGGGCGCCTTAGGGCGCGGGCGTCACGCCATACACGTAGACATGCTGCGCGTACGTGTCCGCGCCCGGGCTGGCGTCCGGCGGCTCGTACGTGAGCGAGAATCCGGGGTATTCGTTGTGTCCGATGAAGGAGGTGTCGAGTGTACCGAAACCAACGGACTCGGCCGTGGGGACGTCGCCATAAACGTTCTTCGCGCTGCAGGTCCAACCGAGGGCCAAGCCATAGTAGCGACCGACGACCACGGGGATGTGCAGGTTCGACGGGCCTACGAACGTTTCCCCGGCATCGACTGACATGCTGCCGGCGTGGAGGACGGTCCAGGTGGCCCGATCGCTGGAGGACCAGATGTACGTGTCGACGGTGCACGGCTCGTCGGACGAGTGGAACTGATCGAATCCGTAGATGACGCCTTCTTCCGTTGCCAAGTAGACGTTGCCGCGCGTGGCGTTGCCCCAGTCTGTGGACGAGGTTTCGACATCGGCGGTGGCGATGTCGTATTGCGTCACTTCGCGCTCCACACAGAGCGTTCCCGCCAGAACACCTACGTTGACCTCGCCGACGAAGTTTGAAGAGCAGCCGCCGAAGAACTCGTTTGGCGTCACCGTACCGTAGCCGCATCCAGACCACGTGCAGGAGTTGCCCAACGGGTCGGTCGCGTCGAACGCCTCGGGGGTTTCGCTGGCGCAGACCCGCATCGGGGTTTGGCAAACGCTTCCGAAATCTGTGTCCCGTGTGCCCACGGCGCAGCTACCGGTGTCGTCGGTACCATTGTCTCGGTAATGCAGGTTCTGGTCGGTCCAGTAGTGGTACGTCGGCGCCGCGTCGCCGCGTGCGGCCACCCATTCGGCCGCGGACGCGGGCAGGTAGCCGTCGGCACACAACTCGGCGCGGTCGTCGTACCCTACGGAACCGGCGCAACCATAGACGTCGCCGAACAACTCCTGGGCGACCACGCCCGCGGCGCAACCGCGGTCACACCCGTTGGGGATTCCGTCGCCATCTGAATCCTCTGCGTCATCGTACCCCTCGCAGATGTCGTCGTCGTTGCAGACGCCGTCGTCGTCGTCGTCGTCGCACTCGATGGTATCCTCGGAGCCGGTGTCCTCAGAGCCTGTGTCGTCGGAGCCTGTGTCGTCGGAGCCTGTGTCGTCGGAGCCTGTGTCCTCAGAGCCTGTGTCCTCAGAGCCGGTGTCCTCAGAGCCGGTGTCTTCGGAGCCGGTGTCCTCAGAGCCGGTGTCTTCGGAGCCGGTGTCTTCGGAGCCGGTGTCTTCGGATCCGGTGTCCTCAGAGCCGGTGTCCTCAGAGCCGGTGTCGCCCACGGATGCGTCCGAAGAGACGTCGCCGGACGCGTCCGTCAGTAGATCAGGGTCTACATCGAACGCGTAGAACGGGAACGAGTCGTCGCCGCAACCCATTGATGTGACGAGACAAAGTGCCAGTGAGGCGCGGACGTAGGAGGCCATCGGGAACTCTCAATGATTGGATTGTAGCGACGACAGCCGCGATTGCGCGGCGTCGAACGAGATTCGGGGTGCGCGGACCTCACACAGAACGCGCGCCGCTGGCAACCCCGAGCCGGACTAGTTTACGCCGTTCAGCTCGTCGACGACTTGGAGCAGGGCGCCGTCGTTGTAGAAGTCCACGGCCAGGATGTTGGGCAACCGGCCCGCCTCTATTTCGCACTCCGAGACCCGGGCGCTCAGGGCCTCGTAGGTGTTCGCCTCGTGGGCCAACTCCGGGGTGGAGAGCGGCGCGCCGAGCCAGTGGTTGATCAGGAACAGCGGATGGTCTGACCGCCCGCGGTTCGCTCGGCACGACATGTCTTCGAGGGTCTCGAACGTGTAGGGCGTGTCCACGTAGACGCTCCACGCGTTGGGGAGCGTCGCCTCGTCACCGGATCCGGACTCCAGCGTGAACAGCGCGCGTTCGTCTCGCTCGATGAGCTCGGCGAGCGTCGGCCACGGCGTCGTCTCGGAGCGCGACATCGCGTACGCGTCGAGCCCACTCTCACTCAGCAACGTGGCCATCGCGCTCGGCGACGCGCCGGTGTCGTTCTGAAAGATGATCGCGATGACCTCGTTCGGATTGGCGTCCAAGAAGTCTGTGATCACCTGCAGCCCTTCGACCGCCGGCGTGGCGCCCAGCACACAGGAAGCGTGACAGAGCCAGAAGTCGCCGCGCCACTCTTGCAGGTCGATCATGAGCGCGCGAACGCCGTCTTCGAGCTGCCGCGCCATGCCGTGCTCTTGGTTTGGCGGCAGGAAACCCTCCTCGGCTGACGCCATCGAGTTGTGTGTGCCCGCGAGTACAACGTCATCGAACGGGCGGTCGCACAGCGCCGCGTGGCCGTTACACCGCTGGACGGTATCGACGTCGGACTCAGCGTCGTCTGCGGCGTCCGGCGCCGCGGTGTCTGCTTCCACCGCGTCTGCCGCGTCGGCGTCCGGTTCGGCTACATCGGTGGCTGCGTCAGCCGCGATGGTGTCCGGTTCCAGCGCATCGGCGACGTCGGAACCGCCTTCGGAGCTCGTTTCGTCGCAACCGCTGGCCGCGCCGATCAGGAGCGTGCAGAGGGCAAATCGGGCGGCGGTTGTCTGGGCTGACTGCTGTACGTTCTTCATGCGACTCGGCGAGAGGTTCGCGCGGAGTCTCGCACAATTGCCATATTGCCGGAACACATCTGCCGCACGTTTGTCGCGCGCTGGGGCGGCCGATAGACGGCTAGGGAGCGGCCGGCATGTGCAGCGGTGTGACCTGGTCGCCGATGATCTCCAGCACTTGCGTCGCGCCGGCGTAGTAGTCGGAGAGCCCGACATCGACCCGCCACACTTGGCCGTTGCACGCTTGGCTGACCTGCTCCTGTACGGTGTGGCCCACGACCATGCGGGTGGCGCCGAGCGTGGCGAGCGAAGCGGAGAGCGCGGTGCAGTCGTCGCTGGTGGCGTCGAGGGAGTAGTCGCGGCTCCAGATGGGGCTGTCTTCGCCTTGGACCGCCGCGGGCTCGGGCGCCTCGCCGCGCATCCACGCCGCTACGCTGGAGTTGATCGCGTCTACGCCGAGCGCGGCGAACTCCGGCTCGAGCCCGCCGTGCACAAACACGGTGTCGCCGATCTGAAGCACGATCGGGTGGTCGGCCAGTAGGTTCGCGTACGGCCCGCCGGGACGAAACGCCGCCACGCGCCCGCGCCGCGCCGGTGGCACGGACCGGTACAGCGGGTCTGCGGCGTCGTACGGGATGTCGACGAAGTCCTCGAATCCGCCTTCGGTCACGTACCTCAAGTCGAGCTGCACGTTCATGACCTCGTGGTTGCCGAGCAGCACGTGGAACGCGCCGCCAGCGGCTGCCGCTTGCTCCTGAAGTCGCTCAAACCAGTCGATGATCTCGCGCTCGTCGTCCCCGCGGTCCGTCTGATCGCCCACCTGTACCACGATGAGTTCGCCGCCAATCCAGGCGCCTTCGGCGTCGACGGCGCCCGCCAGTTGCAGCGCCTCGAGCGCGGAAGGCAGGTCGCCGTGCACATCGCCAATCGCGACAATACGCTGGCTTCCGTTGGTTGGTGCAGGCGCGCCCGCCGCCTCGGGCGTACCGCCGCCGCCCGATTCGGTGCCGTCGCCCGCGGGGTCCACCTCGAGCGCTCGCTCGACAGCGTTGCACCGTGCGGCCCATCGTTCTCGCGCCACATCCGCGCGCCGGTTCGCCGTCGTCTGCAGCGCCTGGGCGGCCGCGGGCTCGAGCCGCTCCATGGCACCGAACACCACGTTCACCGCGTCTCGAGGCGAATTGCCATCGACCGCCTGGGTCACCGCGGCCGAGTATCCGCGCCGATGCTCTGAAACGCTGAGGCGCCACTCGGAGCCGTCGGGCGCCGTGGTGGCACAAACGCCCTCATCGTCAAAACAGTCCGCTGCAACCGGCACACCCTGCGATTCAAGCATGGTCGCCAACAGCGCGACCTGCAGCGCCTCCGGCTCGCCGTCGTACCGCCAGTCCGATACCCCGCCGGCCATCGTACGATTGTAAGCGGAGTTACCGCATCCGTTGCCACAAGCGCGGGAGCAACCGGCGAACAAGAAGGCGGCAGTCAATAGAACGAGCGTGGAACGATACACAGCGTGCGGTGGGCAAAGGCAGCGCGTGATCACGTCACGCCGCCCCACTGTACCGCGCAGGTATCCCGTGCGCGACACCCCCAACCTCATCCCCCACCACCCCCAACCTCATCCCCACCACCCACCTA
>CBDUJZ010000067.1:0-25883 GCA_965367675.1 uncultured Myxococcales bacterium
TCGGCGACGTCGTCCGTGGCGTCCTCGGACACATCTGCGGAGTTCGTGTCGCCAACGCCGACATCGCCGTCACTGTCGGCCGGCTCGGACCCACAGGCGGCCGCCAGCGCGGCGGCGCAAACGAGCAACGCCCAACGTGCAAAAGGCAGCAGGGGTAACGAAGCAGCTTCGGTCATGATGGTCGGGGCTCAGCGGAGAGGAGCGAACCCCGCGATCATAACACGCTCACGCAAGAGGCCTACGACGGAGGAACGAATCCACTCACAATCGCGTCGATCACGCTGGGATCAGCGAGCGTAGACACGTCACCGAGCTCATCCGCGCGGCCTTCGACGACCTTCCGCATGATGCGCCGCATCACCTTGCCCGAGCGCGTCTTGGGCAGCCCCGGGATGACCTTGAAACCGTCCAATCGAGCGTGGGCACCAATCTGCGCGCGCAACGCAGCGTTCACCTCGGCCTCGAACGACGCGCCAGACTCCTCACCAGGCTGCATCACGATAAACGCGAACACACCCTGCCCCTTGACCGGGTGCGGATAGCCCACGACTGCGGCCTCGGCGACCGCGTCGAGCACCAGGATGGCGGACTCAAACTCCGCCGTTCCCATGCGGTGACCCGACACGTTGATCACGTCGTCCACGCGGCCGGTGATCCAGTAGTAACCGTCGGCGTCGCGGCGACAGCCGTCGCCGGAGAAGTACCGGCCCGGGTAGGTGGAGAAGTACGTGGAGACAAACCGCGCGTGGTCGCGCCACACCGTCCGTGCTTGGCCCGGCCAGGGGTGCTTCAGGCACAAGTGGCCATCCGTCGGGCCCACCAGCTCCTTGGCTTCGGTGTTCACGAGCACCGGCATGATGCCAGGGACGGGGAACGTCGCCGAGCCGGGACGTGTGGGTGTCGCAGCGGCGAGCGGGCTGATGGCGATGCCGCCCGTCTCGGTCTGCCACCACGTGTCGACGATGGTGCAGCGGTCTTCACCGACCACCTCGCGGTACCAGATCCAAGCCTCGGGGTTGATGGGCTCGCCGACGGTGCCGAGCACCCGCAAGCTGGACCGGTCATACTTGGTAACCAACTCGGCGGGCTTCGCGGCGAGCACCCGCAGCGCCGTGGGCGCCGTGTAGAAAATGGTGATCTTGTGGCGCTCCACCATGTCCCAATAGCGCCCAGCGTCCGGGTACACCGGGGTGGACTCGAACATGAACGTAGTCGCGCCGTTCGCGAGCGGGCCGTACACGATGTACGAGTGTCCGGTGATCCAGCCCACGTCGGCCATGCACGCGAACACGTCGTCTTCGCGCAGGTCGAACACCTGGCGGTGGGTGTACGACACGTACGTCAGGTACCCGCCGCACGTGTGCACCAGCCCCTTCGGCTTGCCGGTCGAGCCGGATGTGTAGAGCACAAACAGCGGGTCCTCGGCAGCACACTCGACCGCCTCGTGCTGGTCGCTCTGCGTGTCCACGTGGTCGTGCCACCACACGTCGCGCTCGTCGGTCATGTCCACGTCGGCGCCGGTGCGCTTGAGCACGAGCATGTGCCGTACGCTGGACTCGCCGGCGCAGGCCACGTCGGCCACCGCCTTGAGGGGGATCGTGCGCCCGCCGCGATAGGCTTCGTCCTGCGTGATGACCACCTCAGCCGCACAATCCCGCACGCGGTCGCGCAGCGCCTCCGCCGAGAAGCCGCCAAACACCACCGAGTGAATCGCGCCGAGCCGCGCGCAAGCGAGCATCGCGACGGCGGCCTCGGGCGTCATGCCCATGTAGATGATGACCCGCTCGCCCTTCTGGATGCCGAGCTCCGCGAGACCGTTGGCGCAGCGGTTCACCATTACGGACAGCTCCGCGTACGTGATGCGGCGCACATCGCCGGGCTCATCGCCCTCCCAAAGGATCGCGATCTTGTCCGGGGTCTCCGCCGCGTGCCGGTCGACGCAGCTCTCGGTCACGTTGAGCGTGCCGTCGCCGAACCAGCTCAGCGGCTCATCGCGCACGGTATCAAAGTCGCCCTCGAGCCCGATCGTCGGAGGCGTCCGCCAGGCCAGCGAAGACTGCGCTTCGGCGAGCCAATAGCCGCTCGGATCGTCGGCCGCGCGATGCCATTCGGCGCGGTAACGCTCCATGCTCGGAGCCAAGTTCGGAGAAGAGGCGGACACGCGAGACGGGACTTCCCAAGTTCGGGACATCGAGCTTCCTTGGACGCAGTAGGTGGTTGGCCTGCAACCATAGGACCTGCAACGGAGGGATGGAAAGGCCCGCGCACGACGCAATGCGTCGAAACCCAACGGCTGGGGCGCTTCAGCCGACGACGCCGCCCACGCCGAGTTCAACGCAGCGCTTACGACAGCGCCGCCGCCAGCGCTCAGCGCCATGGCGCACCACACCCGGCACGCGGTACCATCACCGAACCTCGAACGGAGCGCCGCATGGAACGCATCATCCTCGAAAACACCGGTTGGGAGCACGCCCTGCGCTACGAGCGCGATGCCGAGCCACCGCCGTCGCCTGGTCCCAACGAGGTCGTCGTGCAGGTGGGCGCTTGCGGCGTCGCGCACCGGGATCTGATCGACCGCTCCGGCCGCATGAAGTTCATGGCGCTGCCCATCGTGCAGGGCCACGAGTTCGCGGGCCGCGTGCTGGCGGTCGGTACCAACGTGACGCGCTTTTCCGTGGGCCAGCACGTGGGCGCCATGCACCGCGACCACTGCGGCCAGTGCCCCCGCTGCGAGGAAGGCGAGACCGGACACTGCGGCTTCGCGACCCACGTGTTCGGCATCATCGCCGACGGCGGTTACGCCAGCCACGTCCGCGCCCCCGAGAGCGCGTTCTACCCACTGCCCGACGACCTCGCCCCCGCGCACGGCGCCGTGCTCAACTCGACGTTCGGGACCGCCTTTCGAGGCCTCAATCGCTTCATCACGCCGCAGCCCGGCAGCACCGTGCTCATCACGGGAGCCAACGGAGGCGTCGGCCTGGCGGCCATCCAGATCGCCAAACGACAAGGCGCAAACGTGGTCGCCGTCGTCCGCGCCCAGACCCACGTGGCGTTCGTAGAATCGCTCGGCGCTGACCACGTGATCGTCGACGACGGCAACGGATTCCACCGCAAACTCCCCGGCGCAGCGGCCGATGTCGTCCTCGATTGCGTCGGCAGCCCCACGTTCAACTCCAGCCTGCGCTCCGCCCGCCTCGGCGGCGCACTCGCGGTCGTCGGCAACGTGTCCGAGGAGCCCGCGAAGCTCAACATGGGCCGGCTCGTCGTCGGTGACGTGCAAATCTGCGGCTCCAGCGGCGCCAGCCACAACGATATGGCGGAGGTCCTCGCCTTGCACGCCCGCGCGCCGTTCGCCTTCCAAATCGCCGACGAGCTTCCACTCGCCGATGCCGACGCCGCCCAGCGCCGCCTGCGCGCAGGCGGATTGCAAGGACGCTTGGTTCTGATACCTGACGCCACCTAAGCCCTCGCGGGCGCGAATCCCAACCATCAGATGCCGAAACGCTCATCCGCCCGCCGCTCCACCGCCGGCCCCCTGCTGCTGATCTTCGTCGCGATCGTCGCCCTCACCGGCGGCCTGATTCTCGCGGCGTCTCCCCTAAAGCCCGTCGCCTGGACGCCCGACCCGCCGATTGACGCCGGCGGCCTCTTCACGCCGAACCACGCGCTGCAGGCGATCCAACGCGTGCCCGTGCCCGGAACCGGCCCCGAAGACGTCGCGATGCTCGCCGACGGCTCCATGGTCACCGGCACCCTCGACGGCTGGCTGCAGCGCGCCGCACCCGACGAGGCCTTCGAACCCTGGGTCAACGTGGGCGGACGGCCGCTCGGCATGGACACCGACCCCGCAGGCGACCTCGTCGTCGCCGTCGCCGGCCGCGGCCTCGTCCGCGTCACCAGCGAAGGCGACGTCTCGAACGTGCTCACCGCCATCGAGAACCGCCCGCTCATGTTCCCGGACGACGTGGACATCGCGCCCGACGGCACGATCTACTTCTCCGTCGCATCGTGGCGCTTCCCATTCGAGTCGTGGGAAGACGACATTCTAGAGGGCCGCGGAAACGGCGCGCTGTACCGCATGGAGCCAGGCGGGCAACCGGAAGCCCTCGCGCTCAACGTCTACTTCGCCAACGGCGTCGCGGTGGCCGATGACGAGTCATTCGTGCTGGTCGTCGAGACCTCCCGCTACCGCGTCCGGCGGGTGTGGCTGACCGGCCCGAACGCGCCCGGCTCCGCTCCCTGGGTGCTCGGCCTGCCCGGCTTCCCGGACGGCATCTCGGCCGCACCCGACGGCACGTACTGGCTCACGCTGGCCTCACCACGAAAGGCGATCATCGACCGCACGGCGGGCATGCCCTTCTTGCGACATGCGATGGTCGCGCTGCCCGACGCAATGCGCCCCGCGCCAACGCCCATGGCGCACGTGCTGCACCTGGACGCCAACGGGGTCATCCTCGACAGCTTGGACGATGCGACCGAGGGCTGCTTCGCCACGATCACCAACGCCGAGCAGTTCGGCCAGCACTTGCTGCTCGGCTCCCTGTCGGGCGCAGCGATCGGCCGCTACCCACTGCCCGGCGCAGACGCGAACGCCGCGCTCAACGGACGGCCGAACACCGCCGACGCCGGCTCGGGCGCGGCCGCCGGTGAAGGCTCCGCCGATGAAGGCTCCGCAGACGCCGTACACGACGGCTCGGGGAGCGGCGACGCGCCGTAGCGCAGCGCGAGAGACGCGACCTAGTCGCGAACGCCGAACTCGCGCTCTTTGGACTCGTAGAAGTCGATGACTTTGCGGACGTAAGCGCGCTTGTCGAGGTAGGTCCCGGCAAAGAACGAGCGCTTGAATCCGTAGATCATCAGGTGCTTGAGCTGCTCCGGCGGGATGTTGAACGTGTCCACCGCGAGCTGCACTTCCTTGCTGACCGTCGTGTTCGAGATCAGCCGGTTGTCCGTGCACAGCGCCACGCTCAACCGCTCGTCGAGCATACGGCTCAGCGAGTGATTCTCGATCTTCCCGATCTCGGGGTTCGTCTGCATGTTCGACGTCAAGCAGACCTCGATCGTGATGCGACGGTCGGCCACGTACTGCACCAAACGGTCGCAGTAGGCTTGCGGGTCCTCGATCTCCGGCGACGTCACTTTGTCGGCGCTGAAGATGTGGAAGCCGTGCCCGATGCGGTCGGCGTACAGCTTGGTGATCGCCTGGAAAATCGACTCCGGACCGAACGCCTCACCCGCGTGAACGGTCTTGCTGAGGAAGTTCTGGTGGGCGTGCGCGTAAGCGTTCGCGTGAGCACCGGCCGGGTAGCCATCTTCTTGGCCCGCCAGGTCGAAGCCCACGATCGGGAGCCCGTGCGTGTTGCGCAGCGCGACGGCCGAACGCGCCAGGTCCTCGGACGCCAGCACGATGATCTCGCGGGGGTCGCGGTACTCGTGCGCCTTCACGTAGTTCATGAAGAACGGCGAGAAGCCGGCGGTAAAGAAGCGCATCGCACAGACGATGATGCCGCAGCGGTACGGCGGCTCAATGCCGTCGCGCACACCCGGCAGCGCGTTGAACTTTTCTTCCGCGCGCTTGATGCCCGCCGCGACCGCCAAGAGCGTGCCCTCGATGGTCAGGTCGTCGTTCACATGAAGCTGCGGCGCGAACCGAATCTCCATGTATCGGACGCCCTCAAGGAACGCGTCCTCGGCCATCTCGAACGTGCAGCGCTCCAGCGCCTCGGCATCGCGTAGCACCGCGCAGGTGTACTTGAACCCGTGCAGGTACTCGCCCAGGTTCGCGTACGAATCGCGGAACACCTCGCGGCGCAGTCCGGCCTCATCGTAGGCGGGAAGCTCCACGCCGCGCGACTTCGCCAGCTCGATGAGCGTGGGGATTCGCAGGCACCCGTCCAGGTGCACGTGAAGGTCGGTCTTGGGAATCGCCGCGATGAACTCGGGCGGATACGAAGTGACAGCCTCGCTGCCCATGGTTTCCTGGTTTTTCATCCCTCCCGTTTATGTCGCGAGACCTCCCTCGGCAAGGCTCGAATCAGTTCATCGTAACGTGGCAGCACGCGCGCCGCCGCGAACTGCGCCGTATGCACATGCCCCTCAATTCGCAGCGACTCGCCCGCAGCCGCGCGCTGCAACAGCCCCCGCAGCGCCGGCACCAGCGACGCGTCGTCTGCGTATCGGAACTCCGCCGGCACCGTCTCCGGATAGGCCAGCCGGTCGGGCACCAACGGTCGTACGCCGCAGTGCATGGCCTCGAGCACCGACACGCCAAAGAACTCGTGATTCGCCGTGGAAACGCACACATCCGCCCGCCACAGCAGCGCCTCGTAGGCGGCGCGGTCCAGCTCGCCGAACACCACCACGCGCCCGCCGAGCGCTTCCCGCCCCTCCGCGAAAGCGGCGGGAGTCTTACGAAACTGCTGGCCACAAACCGCCACCTGAAACGCATGGCCCTCGTCGGCCAACGTCTCGAGCGCCGCGAAGAACGCCGACGGGTTCTTGTCGTGCTCCCAGCGGTGGTTCCACAGAATGAGCGGCCCACGTTCGCCGTGCTGCGGGGCCAGCCCGGCCGCCTCCTCGCCCGGCGCCTGGATTGCCGAGCTCGCGACGGCATGTGCACGCTCGGGGAAGCGAACCGGCAACGGCAGCACATGTGAGCGGGCGCGTATCGTGCTCACCCAATCCGTGGGCACCGCGTCGGGCATGCGGGCCAGCAAGGCGTCGGCGCCGTCCAAGAACGTGCCACGGTTGTGCTCGCTGTTGAACACCACCGCGTCGGCCGCCAGCGCGGACACGAGCTGGGTGAACCCGAAGTGGTAATCGGGCCCACCGACGTGCTCGCGCCGAACCGGAAACGCGAGCTGATTCTCGTGGAAGTACAAAACCTTACGCGCCGAAGCGAGCGCGGGAGCGAGACCGACAAGCTCGGCGAGTGGCAGGTACGAGGACGCAAACAACACGTCGTAATCTCGCGCGAGCGCGTCCGCGTGCGCGCGCGCGAACCACACCGCTGAGCCACGCATCCGCCACTTCCAATGCCGGCCCGGCAACGTCAGCACGGTCCAGTCTGCCGCCACGCCTTCCGTAATCCACTGCGTAAACGCCGCGTGAGAGCCAGCCTGAAACGGCTCGATGAACAACGCCTTCAGCACGGGGACTTTCTCGCCTTCTCGATGGCGCTCCACTCCACGTCGCGAAGCTCGGCCGGCCGGTGCAGTCCCCACCACGCGTCACTGTCCTGGGCGGACCACGGGTGCGTCTTCGCGAGCGCATCCAACGCCTCGATGACCGCTCCCGCAGACGCAAAACGGTCGCGCGGAGACTTCTCGAGCAGCCGCATCACCAACGCGTCCAGCGCGGCGGGAACCGGAAGCTCGCTCAACTTCGCGGGTGGAATCGGCGCCTCCGTCGTGTGCGCCACGATCGCCTGCATCGCCGTCTGACGGTCAAAGACGAGCCGCCCCGTGAGCAGCCAGTAGAGCACGCAACCCACGGCATACAGGTCAGAGCCCGCCCCTACGTTGTCCGGGTCCGTGACCGTCTCCGGCGCCATATACGCCGGCGTTCCTTGAGCCGTCCCAACGTCGGTCAGGCGCGGGTCAGGATACCCCGAAGACGTCGCCGACGCGGCGAGCACGAGCCCAAAATCGAGCACCTTCACAAAGTCGGTGTCGCGGCCGTATCGGCACAGAAACACGTTCGCCGGTTTGACGTCCCGGTGCACCAGACCGCGCGCATGCGCCTCGGCCAGCGAATGACAGAGCTGCCGAGCGATGTGGATCACACGCGCCGGCTCCATGGGCCCGTGCTTCTCGACGAACTCCTCCAGGTCCAGGCCGTTGAGCAGCTCCATCACGTAAAAGAAGCGCCCGTCCTCAGCCGTACCAAAGTCGTACACCTGCACGGTGTGCGGCGATTGCAGCAGCGCCGTAGCCTGGGCTTCCCGCGCAAACCGCGCCGCCGTCGTTTCGGCAGATCCGCCCGCGCGCTCGCTCAGCAAGATCAGCTTGATCGCGGCCGGGCGGGTGAGCATGCGATGCCGAGCGCGCCACACTTCGCCCATGCCCCCCTTTCCGATAAGCGACTCGAGGCGGTACGAACCCAAGTCCTCCGCTTGGGCGGCAGCGAGCGCGACGCCGTAGATAATCCGCGCGCCGTACCAACCGATGGACACCACGAAGACCGGCGTAATGATTGACGCGATCATGCCCGTCATATCGGGCGTCGTGCCCAACGCGCGGTGGCTCAAATAGGTGCCCAGCGGAACCGTCAGACCACTCGCGACCAGGCCCCGCAGCAACTGCCGCGGCGACATCGGGACGATCAGCGGGAACGCCAACATGATGATGTACGTCCAGGGCCCCTCGACCACCACGCCCAGCTCCGTGGACGCGTAGATCGACAGCGGAATCGACAACACCAGCGAATACGCGAACTGCGAAAACAGCCCCACAGAGAGCGCGAACGGCGTCGAGAACGTTCGCCGCAGGCCGGTGACGACCCACAACAACACCGTGACCAACACCAGCGCGGCGGTCACAGAGATCGGCAGCGGAGGCATGGCGCCGCTCACCACCAACACCACGTGCAACACGACGAACGGCAACATGATGCGCGCCAGCAGGTTCAAGCGTCGCCGCGCCTGGTCCTGCATACTGGCCGGCAGCGGCTCCACAAACGACGCCCGCGCTGCCAGCGCCGAGACCTTATGTATTGTCGAGGAGCTCACGGCCACGGCTCACGAACGTAAAAGGCCCCCCGTGTGTCCGTCGGGAGGCCTTTCACGTCAAGGTGGCTACGGCGCCGGCGGGCCCGTGCAGCGGCCGTAGGTGCAGTCGCCTTGGCGAATCGCCGCCGGGCCGTCCACCGGGATCAGCAGGAACGCCTGCCAGTTCGGCGGAGCGGCGCCACCGCAGTACGCCGGCGCAGCCGTCTGCACGTACATCTCGTCCGAGCGGGACCACACGGCCAACACCTCGGCCTCAGTGCGCTCGTTGACCACCACGCGCGCCACGCGGTTCGCGTCCCAGTCCACGCCCGACACGTCCAAGCACGGGTGCGCGTCAGTGATCGCGTCCGCTTCGGCGTAGATCACCGGCTCGCCGAACTCGAACAACTGCTCGTCGCAGCCCTCCGACGACAGCACCGACCAGACCACCTCGACCGAGTCCGGCGGAGGCGTCGCCTCACACGTCGCGGCCGGGTCGTCGCAGAACGTCGCGTTGGTCTCCGACACACCTTCACAGGCCATGTGACACGGCGTGCAGTGGTACGTCAGGTCATCACCGCAGATGCGCTCCTCAACAGGATCACACGCCGCGGGGCACGCCGCGATGCAGGCGTCATACTCGCAGAACATGTCTGCGTCGCAGGCCCACGCGCCGTCCTGACACGTGCAGCTCTCGCAGCCCTCAACGCGCGTCTCGCCTTCGCTGCACTCTTCACAGGCCAGGCCCGTGCACGCCCAAATCCCACCGGAGCAGGTGCAGGTGTTGCAGTCCTCCATGCGTGTTTCGCCGTCCGTGCATTCGTCGCACGCCATCTCGGTGCAGCTCCAGCCGCCGTCCGTGCAGGTGCAGGTGTTGCAGTCCTCCATGCGCGTGTCGCCTTCCGCGCACTCCTCGCACGCCATGGTCGTGCACAGCCACTCGCCGTCCGAGCAGGTGCAGGAGTTGCAGTCCGCGTCCCGCGTCTCGCCCTCGGTGCACACGCCCACGTAGCGGCAACCGCAACCGCACGCGTCGCTGAACGCTTCGTCGCCCTCCGGGCACATGTAGTCCACCACTTGGCAGTCCTCGCCCAGCGCCACGTAAACGAGCCCCAACTCCGGGTCGTCCTGGCACACGGCCTCCGACAGCCCTTCCGCCACCAGCGTGTCGAGCATCTCGTCCGGCGCCTCGGAGTCACCGCACACCACGGCGTCGCCGAACGCGCGACCCTCGGGGAAGTCGTCCGGGCAGTCCGTCGTGAGGAAGCCCTCCTCGATCACCACGCACCAATCGCCGGCGCCATATGCCACCAGCGTGCCACGCTCGCAGTCGGCGGCGCGCTCTTCGTTGCCGCAGGCCGCGAGCAACAGCGCGCCCAGCGCGAGCATCAAAAGGGGAGTTCGAATCTGCATCTTGGTCTCTCGGAGAAGGGGTCCCGGAATCTACCCTAGCAATAGCTACCTCTGATTTCCGGATCAACACTTATTGCCATCTTTGGCACTTTTCACCAAATCAGCCCCTCCTGCGATGGTTCCACACGTCACCGCTACGCGCCCGCAGGAGCCTGAACCAAGATTGCAGCGCAGTCGCGCCACAGGTATGCCCGTGCGCACACACTCCAACCCCCGCAGGACCCCATGCCGTCGACGATTTTCAACCCCGAGCGCTGGACCGCCGTCCCCGGTTTCGACCTCACCGACATCACGTACCACCGCAGCAAAGAGCACGGCACGGTCCGCATCGCGTTCAACCGCCCGGAGGTCCGCAACGCGTTCCGCCCGCACACGGTCGACGAGCTGTACCGCTGCCTCGACCACGCCCGCATGACCAGCGACGTGGGCTGCGTGTTGATCACCGGCAACGGTCCCTCGCCCAAGGACGGCGGCTGGGCGTTCTGCTCCGGCGGCGACCAACGCATCCGCGGCCGCGACGGCTACAAATACGAAGGCGCCGACGGCATGGACGTGGCCCGACTCGGCCGCCTGCACATCCTCGAAGTGCAGCGCCTGATCCGCTTCATGCCCAAGATCGTGATCGCCGTCGTGCCCGGCTGGGCGGTCGGCGGCGGGCACAGCCTGCACGTGGTCTGCGACCTGACCATCGCCAGCAAGGAGCACGGCGTGTTCAAGCAAACCGACGCCGACGTCGCGAGCTTCGACTCCGGCTACGGCTCCGCGTTGCTCGCCCGCCAGTGCGGTCAAAAGCGCGCCCGCGAGATCTTCTTCATCGGCGGCAACCACTCCGCCGACCAAGCCGTCGCGATGGGCATGGCCAACGCCTCCGTGCCGCACGACGAGCTCGAGGACTTCGCCCTGGAATGGGCCCGCGAGATCAACACCAAGAGCCCCACGGCGATGCGCATGCTCAAGTTCGGCTTCAACATGGTCGACGACGGAATCGCGGGCCAGCAACTGTTCGCCGGCGAGGCCACACGACTCGCCTACGGCACCGACGAGGCGCAAGAGGGCCGCGACGCATTCGTAGAGAAGCGCACGCGAGACTTCTCGCCCTTCCCCTGGCACTTCTAGGCGGGACTCCCTACGCCCACGGCACCATTTCACCACCGCCCAGGACCTCCGATGACGATCTTTCACGGCTACGCAGCAAGCGAAGCAGGCAACGCGCTCACGCCCTACGACTTTGAGCCCGCCCCGCTCAAGCCCACGGATGTGGAGATCGAGATCAGCCACTGCGGTGTGTGCCACTCCGACCTGCACCTGATCGACAACGACTGGCAGGTGTCCGGCTACCCGCTGGTGCCCGGACACGAGGTCGTGGGTGTGGTCCGCGCCAAGGGCGACGCCGTGCGCGGGCTCCAGCTCGGCGACCGCGTCGGCGTGGGTTGGCAAGGCGGCGCGTGCTTGCACTGCTACGAGTGCGTGTCCGGCCACGAGAACCTCTGCTCCGCGTCCCAGCCCACGTGCGTGGGCCAGGCCGGTGGATTCGCCGACCGCATCCGCGTTTCCGGCGACTTCGCCTTCGCGCTGCCCGACGGCGTGGACGCCGCGGCGACCGCACCGCTGCTCTGCGGCGGCGTGACCGTCTACAGCCCGCTCGCGCGCTACGCCAAACCGCACCACCGTGTGGGCGTGGTCGGCATCGGCGGCCTCGGCCACCTGGGCATCCAGTTCGCCAGCGCCATGGGCTGCGGCGTGACCGCTTTCTCGGGCTCACCGAACAAGGAAGCGGAGGCCAAGGCCATGGGCGCCGACGAGTTCTGCAGCAGCCGCGACGCCGCCGCGCTCGACAGCCAGGCCGGACGCTTCGACGTCATCCTGTCCACCGTCTACGCCCAGCTCGACTGGACGCGCTTTCTGTCGGCGCTCAAGCCCACGGGCACCCTCGTGCTCGTCGGCGCACCCGCTGAGCCCATCGCGATTCCGGTAAATCTCCTCTTGGCGCACCGGCAGATCGCAGGCAGCATGATCGGCAGCCGCGCGTCCATGCGGGACATGCTGCAGTTCGCTCAGCGCTCCGAAATCGGCGCCACCGTCGAGACATTCGCGATGGCGGACGTGAACGACGCCATCCAACGCGTTCGCGACAATCAAGTGCGGTACCGCGCAGTCCTGTCCACCTAAACCGACGTCCCCCGTGCACCCATGCCTGTAATCCAGCCGCCCGCCGGCATCTCCCGTCTCACCCCCGCGCTCGCCTTCGCCGCCGCCCTCGCTGTCGGCAGCTGTGGCGGCTCCGTGGGCAACGTGCTGGGAGGCGCCCAGGACATCGCGGCCGGCCTCGTGCTGCCCGTGAACCAAGAGGTCGCACTCGGCGCCGAGCTCTCCACCCAGCTCGACGGCGAGCTCGTGGTGCACCCGGACGCCGAGCTGCAGGCGTACATCGCGAGCCTCGGCGCGCGCGTCGTTGCGGTCGCCGACGATCGCGACCCGTCGATCAACTTCACCTTCACGGTGGTGGACGACGACAGCACCATCAACGCGTTCGCCATCCCCGGCGGCCACATCTACATCTACACCGGCCTACTGCTCGCCGCAGAGTCCGAAGCGGAGGTCGTGGCCGTACTCTGCCACGAGGTCGCCCACGTGACGCGCCGGCACTCCGCGGAGCGCTTGGTCGCTTCATACGGGCTCCAGGCGGTCACCGGGCTCGCGCTCGGCAACGATCCCCAACTGCTAACGCAGCTCGCGGCACAGTTCGCCGGCACCACGGCGATCAACGGCCACAGCCGCGCTGCGGAGACCGAGTCCGATGAGACCGGCTTCCGGTACATGCTCCGCACGGGCTACGATCCGAACGGCTTCATCGACTTCTTCGGTCGACTGACCGGTGGCGCGCGGCCCCCGCAGTTCCTGTCGACCCACCCGAATCCGGAGAACCGGATCGAGCGGATTCAGGCGATGATCCGAGCGACACCGAACCCGCCACGAGAGACGGGTGAGGCGAGCTACTTGGCGATGAAGTCCCGCATCTAAGCGGGCTTCGTCTCCACGACCGCGCGGGGATACCACGCTGCGATCGTGCGAATGAGGTGCTGCCGCGGCAGGCCGCGACGGAGCGACTAGTGCGCGGCTTCGGTGCCGTGCGCTTCGTCGCCGTGTGCCTCAGCGCCGTGCGCTTCGTCCGCGTGGTCGTCATGACCGACCGCCGCAGCCGCTTCCGGGTGCGCTTCCAACACGGGGGTGCCCCAGAGGCGCTCCTCACCGTAGTTGTTGGAGTTCCGGATGGGGCCGCAACCGCTGCCGTACATCACGCCGACAACGGCGCCGATCACCACCACACCGGCGATACCGCCCATGTTGAGGAACTTGAAGATCTCGAGGACTTCTTTCTTATCGATGTTGGGCGCAGCCATGGCCTTCCTACGGTACGAGTCGAGGGCGAGTGCGCGTCTAACGCATTTCTCCCGCCGCGCCAAGTAGCGTTCGGCACGTTTCGCCGGTGCGCCCCCCAGCCCCGCGCGAACGACCGGGCTGCGCCCGCGCGCTTCCTCGCCTAGTCTGTGCACTCGCGGCTCCCCAACCGCCCGCTCCGCACAGAGAAATCATGCAACTGTACACCAAAATTCTCATCGGCATGCTGGCAGGCGCTCTGCTCGGACTGCTGGTGGGCCCCAACGCCGCGCTCCTGCCCGCCGACGGCGTCTACGTCGCCTCAAGCGCCCTGATCCTCGACGCCCCCAACGGCGCCGCGCACCCACTCACCGGCAGCGCTCCGAACCTAGACTGGGTCGCCGACGTCGACGTCGACGGAGCCCCCTGGCTTGAGGTCGAGTGGACCCTCCGCGCCAGCGACGTGCTGCGGCTGCGCCAAGCCAACACCGACATCGCCCAAGAACTCCACCGGGGCGACGTGATCCAAGGGTGGGTCGACGCGCGCTCGCCACACGTGCAGCGCAACTCCCGGCTCGGCGTCAAACTCGTGGCCGCGACCTCGTGGATCGGCGACATCTTCCTGGCGCTCATCAAACTGGTGGTCGTCCCGCTCGTGTTTCTCTCGCTGCTCGTCGGCGTCGCATCGCTCGGCAACCTCCGCCAGCTCGGGCGCATTGGCGGGCTCACGCTCGGCTACTTCTTGACCACCACCGTCGCGGCGCTCGTCATCGGCGTCACGCTCGCCACCGTGCTCCGGCCAGGCGACGCGCTGGACGATGAACAAAGCGCCGCCATGCTCGCCTCCTACGAAGGCGCCGCCGGCTCCGCAGTCTCCAACGCCGCCGGCGCCCCGCAGTTTGGCGAGCAGATCGTCAGCATCGTCCCCACCAACCCGTTCCGCTCGTTGGTGTCCGGGGACATGCTGCAGATCATCTTCCTGGCGCTGCTGTTTGGCGTAGCGCTCACGCTGCTCGATCCCGAGCGGGCCGCCCCACTCATCGACCTGGCAGACCGCGCCAACGACGCCGTCATCATGGTGGTGATGATGGCCATGGAGCTCGCCCCCTACGGCGTGGCGGCGCTGCTGTTCAAGGTCGTCGGCACCACCGGCCTAGGGGTGTTGATCGCGCTGGGGCTCTACGCGCTCGTCGTGATCGCCGGGCTGCTGCTCCAGGTCGTCGTCGTATACGGCGGCGTGGTCCGCTTCGGCGCGGGCGTGCCCTTCTTCACCTTCTTGCGCGGCATTCGGCCCGCGCTGCTGCTGGCGTTTTCGACCTCGTCATCGTCCGCCACGCTCCCGCTCACCAAGCAGTGCGTGGAGGAGAACCTGAACGTGAGCCAGCCCGTGAGCTCGTTCGTGCTGCCGCTCGGCGCGACCATCAACATGGACGGCACGGCGCTATACCAAGGCGTCGCCGCGCTGTTCATCGCGCAGATCTACGCGATGGACCTCAGCATGCTCGACCAACTCACCATCGTGCTCACCGCCACCCTCGCGTCCATCGGCGCGGCGGGCGTTCCGGGCGCCGGCATGGTCACGCTCACCATGGTCCTCACCGCTGTCGGCGTGCCCACCGAGGGCGTGGCGCTCATCCTCGGCGTTGACCGCGTACTGGACATGCTCCGCACCACCACCAACGTGGTCGGCGACGCAGCCGCCGCGCTCTTCCTGGACCGGTTCAGCAGCGGCGACCAAGCCTAGCGCGCGCAGCAAGGTCGAACCTTCCACCGACACCCAAGGCGGACGTAAGGCGCTGCACAAAACGACAAGAGGCGACGCGTTGACCGCGTCGCCTCTTGTCGTTTTGCCGCCCGAGGGCCGCGCCCGCTACGGGGTGAGCATCTTGTTGAGACCCACGTTCACGTCGGCGGCCGGGTCGGCGCCGTCGGCGTAGACGAACTCACCGTCGCCGCGAATCATGCCGTTCCAGGGCAGGCCGAACGAGCCGCCCGCGCCCGGGTAGATCCACAGGTTCTCGAACACGGTCGCGTAGGACTGCGTGCCCGAGTGGTCCAGGTAGAAGTTCTCGAGGCCATGGTCGTACTGACCCGCGTAGGAGCGGCAGTAGTCGAGCGTGGGCTCGCCGCCGCTGGTGTTCTCACCGAGCACGATCATCAGGTTCACGTCCTCGTCGGCCAGCTCGCCGTCGATCACACCGAACACCTGCGGAAGCCACTGGTGACAAGCCGAGCACCAGCCGGCCGTGAGGATCATCCAGGTACCGGCGTGCTCGCCGTTCAACGCGCTCACGTCGACCATCTCGCCGGTGTCGCAGCTCTGCAGCTCGAACGTCGAGATCTCCTCGCCAATGCAGTCGTAGCTGTCCGGGTCGCACTCGCCGGCCTGGGGCGCCGACTGCGCGAAGCCTTCGAACGCCAGGTCGGTCATGCACCAGGAGTCGCCGCCCTCAACCGGGGTCGACACATACTCGCTGTCGATGGTGACCTCGCGGAACACCACGTTCTCCAGTCGACCGGCAAAGGGGTCGCCCTCGTTCATGCCGATTTGGTCGATCACCACGTCGCCAGCGTCCGCGTAGAACGTCTTCGCGCACTCGCCGCCTTCGCAATCCGCGTACGCGAGCAAGCACAGGCCGCAATCGACGTAGTTGATATCGTCGAGCGCGTAGGTGCCCGCGCTCGTGGGGCCGTTCCAGTCGGCGAGCGACTGGATGCTCATCACGTCGTACGGCTCGGTGGTCGCCGAGTACGCCGTGAAGTTGATGTTGCTCCCGTCCGCCGTGACCTGCACGGAGTTCATCGGGAAGTTTCCGCGCGTGCACCCTTCCGGAATCGCGGCGGTGGTATCGGCGGTCGCGCCGGAGTCCTCAGCGGTTTCGCCTGCGTCGAGCGTGCCGCGGTCATCGCCATCAGACGTGTCCAACAGCGCGCCGAGGCCCGTGGGGTCGTCGCTGCAAGCAGCGAAGGCGATGAGAAGGCAACCGAGAGCTAGATAGGTTCGCATTTGAGCACCAGACGAGGAACGAAGCGCACCCGCTTTCTATCGGATCGAGCCCAAACCGCAAGCGTCCGCCCGGTTTTGACGTGATTCCAAGCCCTAGAAGGCGCCAAACCGCAGCCCCAAACCGATCGTCGGACCCGACATTTCGGAGTCATCCACGCCATCGAAATCCTCGAGCCCGGACACCCAGCGGTACGAAAACTCGCCGTCCAGGCGGCACCAGCGCGACAGGTTGAGCGCCGCGCCAGCGCTCAGCTCCGTGGCGCCGAACAGCCCCACCGGCCGGTCATCGTCCGTCTCCAAGTCCGCGTTCACGTCCCAGCTGTCGTCCCAGCCGTCCTCGTGCTGTCGCTGGCTATACGTGATCGCGCCCACGCCAAACGTCGCCGACACCACGGGGTGGATGAACGCGTCGGACCACGGCTCGAACGCGAGCATCAGGCCGCCCCAGCCGCCCTCGATGTAGTGCTCCGAGCCGTCGCCACCACGCTCCGAGTCCCAGTCCTCATCACCGCCCCGCGCCTTGCCGTCGGGGAACAAGCCGGGGTCCGCCTCGGCCCACGACGCGATGCCCTCGCCGGCGAAGCCGATCGTAAACCGCTCGTTCATCTGCACGCCGCCCGCGAACCCGAACAGCGTCGCCGGGCCGTTGTTCACCTCGGTGACCCCGAGCGAGAGCCCGCCCCAACCGCCCACGCGACGGCGCGCGTTGGGGTCTTCGACCGGCTCGACCACCATCACCGCGCCAACATCGACGGGCGTGACGGCGGCTTGGACCGGCGCTGTGGGTTGGACTGTGGCTGCTTGGACCGCAACCGGCGCCACCGGTGAGTCCGTCGGCTTGTCGGCCGCGATGGTCACCGTCGCGACCGGCTCCTTGGCCTGCGCAGTGGCCCCCCAACCCAAGCTTGCCACCACCGCTGCGGCGAGCAGATGCTGCGGCCGTGGCGACATGACGAGGGAGAAGGCGGACGAGACGGCGGACGAGACAGCGGGCGAGACGTTCGAGGACATGGTGCACAGCAGGCGAAGAGACACGCAGGCGGAGGCCCGCACAAAGTGGAACGCCCTCTCTGTCGGCCCGCCCCACCGTTTTTGTGCACACCGGGTCGCTTTTTATCCCTGTGCACCGCGACCGCGCGCACACCCACACGTCTACTACCGCCGGCCCCGTTTGCCCGCCGCCGCGCGGTACAGCGCCACGTACTCCGACACCATCTGCCGGCGCGAGTACGTCTCCATCACGCGGGCGCGAGCCGCCTTCCCTTCCCGGACCCGGCGGTCCGCCTGTGCGCAGTAGCCGTCCAGCATGGCGGCAAACGCGGGAACGTCTCCAGCCGCGACCACTTCGCCGCAACCGCCCGACACCAGCGTGCCGACTTCGCCCACGTCGGTCGCCGCCACCGGCAGGCCGTTCGCCATGCCCTCGAGCAGCGACAGCGGCAGCCCTTCGCGAACCGATGAGAGCGAGATCACGTCGAACGCGGGCAGCAGATCGCCAACATCGTATCGCACGCCCAGGAACCGGACGGATTCGCCCAGCCCCAGCGTCGCCGCGAGCTGCTGGGCCGCTTCGAAACCCGGGCCGCCGCCCACCAACACCAGCAGCCCGCGCGCGCGCGCCTCGCTGGCCGCAAACGCCCGCAACAGCGTCGCGTGGTCTTTCTCGGGCATGAACCGCGCGACCGCGCCCACAACGAACCGATCCGGCGCGATATCCAACGCCAAACGGGCCGCGCGGCGACGCTCGCCATCGTCCAGCGGGGGCACCGCTACGCCGTTGACGACCACCTGCGACTCCGTGCTCAGCGCCTGGCGCCGCCACGTTTGCAGCTCCGCCGAGACGCTCACCACCGCCGCCGCCCGCTTGTCCATGATGCGCGCGGCACGGCACCGGCGCGGGCTGTCGTACACCTCGCGCGAGTGTTCGGTGTACACCAACGGCAGCCCGGTGAGCGCGCAGGCGGCTGAGCCGTACAAGTAAGGCGCAAAGTGGTGCGCGTGGACCACGTCCGTCTGTACCCCGCGCAGCGCTGCGGCCAAACGCACGGGCAGCGACCACGACAGACCCGGGCGCGTCTCGATGAACCGGGTCTCGATTCCAGCGTCATCAAATGCCGCGCGAAAGGCGCCGTCCTCCATGAACGCGAACACGCGGCTCTCGATGCCGTGCGCGGTCGACGCCATCGCCAAGTCGAGCACCAAGCGCTCCAGCCCCCCAACATGGAAGGTGCCCATCACATGCGTGACTCGGAGCGGCTTCTGAGTCGCACCGGGAGGCGTATGGGTAGCGCGGCCCGACAACTACGGGCGACCGCAGCCGGGCACACCCGCGCAATCGTCGTCGTCGCAATCCGCCGCGCCGTCGCCGTCGTTATCGGTGCGATCGTAGCACTCGAAGCCGCTCTCGGTGTCCGGGTCATCGGTTCCGCCGCCGCCGCCAAACGTGCAGGCCGGTGAGTCCGCACAGTCTTCGTCATCGCAATCGACGGCGCCGTCCTCGTCGTTGTCCTGGCGGTCGATGCACTCAAAACCGGTCTCGGTCGCCGGGTCATCTCCGCCGCCGCCAAACCCCTGACAAGCGCGCGAATCGGCGCAGTCGGAGTCATCACAGTCCACGTCACCGTCCTCGTCGTTGTCGCGGCGGTCGACGCACTCGAAGTCGGTCTCGGTGCTGGCGTCGCCGGTATCCTCGCAACCGAACATGTCGGCGCAGTCCGGGTCATCGCAGTCCGTGAGGCCGTCATCGTCGTTATCGCGGCGGTCGTAACAGGTACGGCCGGACTCTCCACCGGGCTCGTTGTTGCACGCGGGCTCATCGTCGCAGTCTGAGTCGTCGCAATCCGCGGCGCCGTCGCCATCGTTGTCGATGCCGTCCGCGCAGGCGGCTCCGCCCTCGCTGGCAGGCTCTACCTGACAATCGCGCGCGGTCGCGCAGTCGGAGTCCGCGCAGTCGATGGCGCCGTCTTCGTCGTTGTCGGCGCCGTCGCTGCAAAGCAGCCCGGTCTCGGGCGGAAGCGTGGAGCCGCTGTCTCGGACCGTCGCGTCGGGGCCGCTCACGTCCGGCGCGCCACCATCGGCAGCGCCCGCATCCGCAGTGCCCGGCTCGCCGCTCACGTCGGAGCCGCCGTCAAAGATCGCGACGTCCGGAAGGTCGACGCCCGACCCATCCTGCACGTCGAGCGACGTGGCGCCGGCATCACCGAACGCCGCAGGGTCCGTGCCGCAACCGCTCGCCAAAGCCATCGCGCTGGCGGCGGAGAGAACAATGAGAGAGTGGCGGAGGCGGGTTCGGGACATGGGCGATCTTGGCAGCAGGGTGTGTCGCAGAGCGCAGCGAACGTAGCCGAACTCGCAAAGCGGCTCAACGCCCCCACTTCGCGGGCCTCCGAACGGCGCGCCGGCGCCTCAGAACGCGCGCAGCGGATGGCGTCCAGTGCTCAATCCGGGGTTGCATCGCCCTGCCCCTCGTCCCATCATCCGCCCATGCGAATCCGCCCCGTCGCCATCACCTTGCTCGCCCTCGCGATCGCCGCACCGACCGTCGCCCCGCGCGCAGCGCACGCGCACGGCGGACTGCCTGTGGTCTGGGAGCCCATCCTCGACGACGGCGCGCTCGTCGGCATCGGAGGCACCTGGGGCCTGGTCACATTCGACAGCAGCGGGCGCCCGCGCTGGGTATGTGAGGAGTCCGTGCAGGAGACCACCCTCGCCTACGGATACGCCGACGGCGTCTGGGTCGCAGCCACCCGCGACGGCCTCAAAACAAGCGCCGACGACGGCTGCACGTGGAACGCAACGAACGGCCCCATGGCGACGTCTTCCATCACAGGATGGACGCGTAACCCATCGGATTCAAACCACATTATCGCAACCACCGACGAGGCCCACACGCCCAACGCGGTGTTCGAAACCCGCGACGGCGGAGCCACCTGGAGCGCCGTCTCCCCGACCACCTCCCAGCGGCTGCGCTCGGTCGCCGCAGACTTCGCGACGGGCGATTTCTGGGTCACCGCGAAGGGTGAGAACGACGTCTGGCAGGTCCTGAGCGGCCAGCTCGGCGACAGCGACGGCCACACCGAATGGCACGCCGCGAGCCCCGCCTTTGAGAACTTCCTCGACCTCCGCGTCGTGTCACCGCCCAACGCCCGCGCGCTCGCGTTCGGCCAACGCAGCGACCACTGGCTCGCGCTCACCTGGTCCGACGACACCACCTCCGAGCTCGCTCGGCTCGACACCATCCCCACCGACGGCGCGTGGGACGGTGACGCCGTGGTCTTCGCCACCCAGCAAGGCGACCTCGGACGCATCGTCGACGGCGTCGTCACCTACGACGGCCGCGCGGCCTGCTTGCTCGACTCCCCCATCGGCGCCCTGCGCTGCGGAACGGCGAGCGACCCCGGTATGTTCTGGCGGGCCGACGCGCCCGAATCCGCGCCCGTGCAGTGGGTGTCCGTGATCCCACGCGCCTGCACCGAGGAGCCCGCACACCCGTGCGCAGGCCTGTGGCCCCTGGCCGCGTCCTGGTTCGGCGGCGACCCCAACGCACACCCGCCGCACGACGAGCCCACCGGCTGCGGCGGCGACGTCCCCGCCCACTCCCACGCCTCCCTGCTCGGCGCGCTCGCGGTGCTGCTCGTCACCCGCCGTCGCCTATGACACCGCTTCCGCCGCCGCGCACGCTTCAGCCCCGCCGACAGGAACGACCATGACAGATCCCACGTCCGCCCTATTTGCCGACGCGGTGCCAGCCCTCCGCGTGCAGGTCGTTCACCCGGACCGCCCGCCCAACCCCGACGGCGGCTACGTGCTGTACTGGATGTGCGCCCAGCGCCGCACCGGCTGGAACTTTGCGCTGCAGCGCGCCATCGAGCACTGCCGCGCGTTTCAGCGCCCGCTCGTGGTGCTCGAAGCGCTGCGAATTGGCTACCCGTGGGCTTCGCCGCGCCTGCACACGTTTGTGGCGCAAGGCATGGAAGACAACGCCGCCGAGCTGCGCGACGCCGGTGTCACGCACGTCACGTACATGGAGCGGGAGGCGGGCCAAGGTCGGGGCCTGCTCGCCGCGCTCGCCGCCGACGCCTGCGTGGTCGTCACCGACGAGTTCCCATGCTTCTTCATCCCACGCATGGTCCAGGCGGCCGCCGACGCGCTGAGCGTGCGCCTGGAGACCGTGGACAGCAACGGCATCGCGCCCCTGCGCAACGCCGAACGCAGCTTCACGACCGCGGCGTCGTTCCGGCGTCACCTGCAAAAGACGGTGTGGCCGCATCTGTTCGCGTTTCCGGCGGCCAAACCGCTGCAATCACCCGGCGTGGGCGCGCTCATCCGCGGTGCCCAGCTCCCAGCGGGGCTCGCTGAGCGGTGGCCCAACTGGGCCGCGAACACGCTCGTGTCGACCGTCGCGTCGCTCCAGCTGGATGGCCCCGGCGCGGTCGAGATGTCCGGCGGACGCGTCGCCGGTCTACAGGCCGTCGACCGCTTCTTTGAAGACCGGTTCACGCGCTACCCGGTGGACCGAAATCTGCCGCTAAACGGAGCGGCCAGCGGGCTGTCGCCCTACCTGCACTTTGGACACGTGAGCGCGCACGAGGTCGTCCATCGCGTGTTCCACCTCGAGGGCTTCACACCCGGCGAGCACGCGCCCAAGTCGACCGGGAGTCGCGCCGGCTGGTGGGGCATGTCCGAGGCCGCCGAGTCGTTCCTCGACGAGCTGATCACCTGGCGGGAGATCGGGTTCAACCGCTGCCACATCGACCCTCAGAACTACGACCGCTACGAGTCGCTGCCCGGCTGGGCGCTCACCACGTTGGCCCAGCACGCCAGCGATCCGCGGCCGTATATCTACGACCTCGACACCTTCGCCAACGCGGGCACGCACGACCCGATCTGGAACGCGGCGCAGCGGCAACTCACCCGCACCGGCGTGATGCACAACTACCTGCGCATGCTGTGGGGCAAGAAGATCCTCGAGTGGACCGTCGACCCGCAACAGGCGCTCGAAGTCATGCTGGAGTTGAACAACCGGTACGCGCTCGACGGACGTGACCCGAACTCCTACTCCGGCATCTTTTGGACCCTCGGCCGGTACGATCGTGCGTGGGGCCCCGAGCGACCGATCTTCGGCAAAATCCGCTTCATGAGTTCGGACAGCACCAAGAGAAAGCTCAAGATGGACGGATACTTGCGCGAATTCGGCGACGACCCGAACGGGCAACTCCTCCTATAGCGCGGGGCACCGCTGCGGGGCGCATAGGGACGCCGTGAGCGACGCGTGACAGGCCGCCGCATGCGCCAATTCGGACGCCGTCCTTCACGCTGAGAGGTGCGAAAACACAACCGAGGGGCAACATCCGGAGCCGATGACCGAACACCGGCCGGCGCGCACCCGTTGCGTGTCGAACTCGGTCAACCTTGTACCCAATCACGGGATTGGTAGTGTGATGGCAGCGCCATCGCGTCGGCGCATATAGGAGAACCCCCATGCAGCAGTTGTCATTCCGCTACTTCACCATCTATTCGCTGTTCGCGGTCGCCTTCATGGCGTGCGTGAGCGGAACCCCCACGGGGAGCGAATGTGACGCGGACGAAGATTGCGCCTCCGGTGTGTGCGTAAACGCCGTCTGCATCGAGCTGGCGGACGCCGCTCAGGACGTCGCCACCGACGCTGAGGACGCTGCAGACACCTCCGATGACGCCGAAGACGCGACGGAAGACACGAACGACACCTCGGATGACGCGGCCGGAGATACCTCGGGCGACACGACGGAGTGCGAGCGCGGCTTCAACTGCCCGTGCGATGACGACTCCGACTGTGACTCCCGCGTGTGCATCGACACCGGCGACGAGAACGTGTGCACCGAGCTCTGCGACGGCAGCTGCAGCGAGCCCGGCTGGGAGTGTCGACTGGTGCGCGCCACCGGCGGCGACCTGATCGAGATCTGCGTGCCGGAGGACAACATCCTGTGTCGCACGTGCACCGAGGACATCAACTGCGGCGGCCTCACCGACCTGTGTCTGCCCCAGTCCGACGGCAAGTTCTGCGCCCGAGACTGCAGCGAGACCGAGTGCCCCGGTGGCTACGAATGTGAGGCGGTCAGCCGCACCCAGGGCGGCTCGCCCGTCACGTTCCGCCAATGTGTCCCCACTGTCGGCATCTGCGGCGACTGCCTCGACCTGGACGACGACGGCTACGGCCAGGGCGCCGGCTGCCTCGGCTTGGACTGCGACGACAACGACGGCGACACGTACTCCACGGCCGCCGAACTGTGCGATGGCGACGACAACGACTGCGACGAGAGCATCGACGAGGACTTCGACCTGATGACCGAGATGTCCAACTGCGGCAGCTGCGGCGCGGTCTGTGACCCCGAGAACACCGACGAGGCCGCGTGCCTCGAAGGCGTGTGCTCCATCGTCACCTGCGCCGAAGGCTTCGCCGACTGCGACGGCGACGTGAGCAACGGATGCGAAGCCGAGCTGGCGAACTCGATGGACCACTGCGGCGCGTGCGACAGCGCGTGCGCGCTCGACAACGCGATCTCGGAATGTGTCGAAGGCGCGTGCACACTCAGCGCCTGCACCGAACAATGGGGCAACTGCGACGCCGATGGCGAGACCGGCTGCGAGACCGACCTACTCGTCAGCCTCGACGCCTGCGGCGCATGTGGCGCGGAGTGCAGCTTCCGTCACGGCACAGGCACCTGCGACGCGGGCGCGTGCACCTTCGTCGGTTGCGACGAGAACTTCGCCGACTGCAACGACGAGCGTAACGACGGCTGCGAGGTCTCGCTGCTCACCGACCCGCAGAACTGCCTCACGTGCGGGGTTCCATGCGACCTGCCAAACGTCCGCTCCCACGTGTGTACCGCGGCCGGCTGCGGCATCGGCGCCTGCGACGTTGGCTTCGCGGACTGCGACGGCGACCCGAGCAACGGCTGCGAGGTCAACACCACCAACGACGTCGGAAACTGCGGCGCCTGCACCGCAGAGTGCCGCTTCGACACGGCCGTGGCCGCGTGTGTCGACTCGGCCTGCGCCGTCGCCAGCTGCAACGGCAACCAACGCAACTGCGACGGTGACCCGAGCAACGGCTGCGAGACCGATGTGATGTCGGACCTGGCCCACTGCGGCATCTGCGACCTCGCCTGCGACACCACCAACGTGGACGCGCTCAGCTGCAACGTTGGCACCTGCTCCATTAACGCCTGCGACGCTGGCTTCGGCGACTGCGACCTCACCCCCGCGACCGGCTGCGAGCAAGACCTGAGCAGCCTTCAGCACTGCCGCGCGTGCAACAACCGCTGCGAGCAGCCGAACGCGATCTCCGAGTGCCGCCCCGAGGGCTGCGCCGTCGCCGCGTGCGAAGTGGGCTGGGTGGATCTGGACGGCGACCTGAGCAACGGCTGCGACCTGCGCTGCACACCGATCGCGGGCATCGACAGCCCGGACCCGGGCTTCGTGGACTCCAACTGTGACGGCATCGACGGAGACGCCACGACCTCCATCTTCGTGTCCCCCGACGGCAACGACTCGGCCAACGGCCTGACGCCTGACACCGCCGTCGCGACCATCGCCCAGGGCATCGTTCGCGCCAACTCGTCCGGACGCGCCAACATACTCATGGTCGGCGCCGCGTACGCAGGCGGCACCCTCAACCTGCCGAGCGGCAAATCGCTCTACGGCGGCTACAGCGCGAACTTCCGGTCCCGCAGCGCTACGCGAGCGGTGTACTCCTCCACGGCGAGCGTCGCGCTTCGCATCCAGAACATCAGCAGCGCGATCAACATCGACTCCGTCGACTTCTCGACCCCCAACCAAGGCACCAACGGCTGGACCGCCGCGCTGATCATCGACAACGCGGGTAGCCACGTGTCCATCGCGCGGTCCAACATCACCGCAGGAGCGGGCGGCGTAGGCTCAAACGGTTCCTCCGGCAGCACCGGGGCACGCGGCGGAAACGGCTCGTCGGTGGGCAACTCCAAAACCGGCGGAGCAGCCGGTAGCGGTGGCGGCGGACGCGGTGGGGACGGACGAGACGAGGCCTCTGGTCTGAGCGGCGCCGCCGGCTCGGTAAACAACGCGACCGCCGGCACCGGCGGACGCGGCGCCAACGGTGGTGGCTGCGCGGACGGCGACGCCGACGACGGTGGCAACGGTGGACGAGGCGGCAACGCCGGCCGAGGCTCCAGCGGCAGCGCCGGCAACGCGATCGGCTCACGCAGCGACACCGCGTGGACGCCCAGCAACGGCACAAGCGGCGGCACCGGCGGTCGCGGCGGCGGCGGCGGCGGCGGCGGAGCCGGCGGCGGTGAAGACTGCGTCGTCGCCTTCGTATGCATCTTCTGCGGCACCGGTCGCGGCGGCGGCGGCGGCGGCGGC
>CBDUJZ010000068.1:0-25536 GCA_965367675.1 uncultured Myxococcales bacterium
ACGAGGCTCGACGCCAGGCGGGCCAACGCGACGAGGCTCGACGCCAGGGCAGCGCAGCGGACGTGCGCGCTCCCCGACTCAGCCGTTTGGCGAACGCACTGTCGAGCTAGGTGCCCCCGTAAACCGCATTCGCAATCCGCCCCGAGGCGCCGGCGCTACAGTCCCAGGTGGGTCCGCTTTACTTCGTCGAACGCCTTCTCGAACGCCGCGTAGGCCTCGTCCGTGTGGGCTACCACGACGATCTCCTGGAGCCCGCTCGGCTTGTCGCCGCGCAGGTATCGGAAGATGGAGCCGAACGCGACGAGGGCCGCCGGCTCAAGCGGGAAGCTGTAGGCGCCGGTCGAGATCGCGGGGACCGCGACGGACTTGGCTTCGAGCTTGTCGGCGGCGCCGAGCGCTTCGAAGAACGCACGCTCGAGGGTGACGAACTCGCCGCGCAGGCCGTCCACGTACTTGGGGCCCACCACGTGGATCACGTTCTTGGCGGACAATTCGCCCGCGGTGGTCACCGCGCACTGGCCGGGCGCGACGGGGCCGGACTCGGCGACGATCGCTTTGCACTGCTCGAGCAGGGTCGGGCCACCGGCGGCATGGATCGCGCCATCGACGCCGCCGCCACCGGCCAAACCGGAGTTCGCCGCGTTGACGATCGCATCGACGGTTTGCTTGGTGATGTCGCCCTTGATGAGGCGGACGAAGGTATCTTTGTACGTAATTTCCATGAAGCCGTTGGTTGAGGCGGGCCGACATTGTATCGCGTCGCAGGAGGTTTCAAGTGGCTTGGTGCAGGTTTGCTGCCGAAATCCGAACGGCCCCGGCTGCCGGGTCAGGCGGCGATGACATGCGAGCGCTTGTCGCGGTGCGCTGAGCCCGCTAGGTGTCGGCGGCTGGCGTCGCGCGCCGGCCCATCGATCCACCGAGCTATGCACGTCGTCATCATGGCGGGTGGGGCTGGAACCCGGTTCTGGCCCCTGTCCCGCCGCCACCGTCCCAAGCAACTGCTGACCCTCTTTGGGGGCACGCCGATGATCACGCAGACCGTGGCGCGATTCGCCGGTCTCGTGCCCCTCGAGCGGATTCTCATCGTCACGTCGGAGTCCCTGGCGAACGACATCGCTGAGGCGGTGCCCGACCTGCCCGCGGAGAACATCCTGCTGGAGCCCGCGGCCCGCAACACCGCGCCCTGCATCGGCATGGCGTGCGTGGCCCTCCGCGAGCGGCTCGGCAACTCCGACGAGGTCGTGGCCGTGTTCCCCGCCGACCACTTCATCCGCGACGTCAGCGCCTTCCAGGCCGCCGTCCAGCAAGCCGCCACCGAGGCCGAGACCGGCGCGATCGTCACCCTCGGCGTCGAGCCCACCGTGCCGGAGACCGGCTACGGCTACATCCACACCGGCAAGGAGCTCAGCCCCGGCGTGCTGTCCGTCGAAGCGTTCGTCGAGAAGCCCAACCGCGTGCGCGCCCTCGAGTACCTGACCGACGGCAACTACCTCTGGAACTCCGGCATGTTCTGCTTCCGCATCGACGCCATGCTCGGCGAGATGGCGCGGCAGATGCCCGAACTTTCAGCCCAACTCGAGGCCATGGCGCCCGCGCTCACCAGCGGCGACGCCGCAGCGCTCGCCGCCGTATTTGAGAACGTAGAGAGCGAGTCCATCGACTACGGCATCATGGAGGGCGCCGAGCGCGTCCGCGTGGTGCCGGTGCGGTTCGGATGGAGCGACGTGGGCCACTGGGACGCGCTGCCGTCCGTGGCCGAGACCGACGACGCCGGCAACGTGACGATGGGCGATGTGGTGGCGGTCGACTGCCGCGACTCCGTGCTCATCGGCCACGACGACCGTGTGCTCGCCGCCGTCGGCCTGGACCACGTGGTGGTCGTCGACACCGAAGACGCCATGCTGGTCGCCAGCCGCGACCGCGTGCAGGAAGTGCGCGCGATCGTAGAGGCACTCAAGAAACGGGACAGCAAGCTGGTGTAGCCCACCGCTTCGCTTCGGACAGGAGCTCGATGAACCCTCATATTTTCCGCGCGTACGATATCCGCGGCGTGGCCGCGACCGACCTCAACCCGGAAGTGGCGTTCGCCGTCGGCCGCGCGCTCGGCACGTTGGCGCGGCGCCGCGGCGCGAGCACCTTCGCCGTGGGCCGCGACTGTCGCCTGTCCGGACCGCGCGTCAAAGCGGACGTGGTCCGTGGACTGCAGGCCGCCGGTCTGGACGTGTTCGACGTGGGTATGGTCCCCACGCCCATGCTGTACTTCGCGGCCGTGCACCGCGGCTACGGCGGCGGAATCCAGATCACGGGTTCTCATAACCCGCCGGAATTTAACGGCTTTAAGATGATGATCGGGCCGGAGACGCTCCACGGAGACGAGATCCAGACGCTCCGGGAGATCATCGAGGCCAACGATTTTGAGACCGGCGAAGGCCGCGTGCAGGAAGCCCCCATCGAGGAGGAATACCTGGACTGGGTGGTCGACAATATCCAAATGGGCCCGCGCAAGCTGAAGCTCGTCGTGGACGCTGGAAACGGCGTCGCTGGCCCCTCCGCCGTGCGCCTGTTCGAGCGGCTCGGCATGGAGGTCATCGGCAAGTTCATCGAGCCCGACGGCACGTTCCCCAATCACCACCCGGACCCGACGACGGTCGAGGTGGCGGAGATCATGGGCGCGCAGGTCAAGGCCGAGGGCGCTGACCTGGCGATCGGCTTCGACGGCGACGGCGACCGGATTGGCGTGGTCGACGAAAAGGGCGACGTGCAGTGGGGCGACCGACTCATGATCCTGTTCTCGCGCGCCGTGCTGGCCGCGGTGCCGGGCGCGACGATCGTGAGCGAAGTGAAGTGCTCGCAGACGCTGTACGACGATATCGCGGCCCACGGTGGCAACGGCATCATGTGGCGCACGGGGCACAGCCCGATCAAGGCGAAGATGCGCGAGACCGGCGCCGAGCTCGGCGGCGAGATGAGCGGCCACATCTTCTTCAAGCACCGGTTCTTTGGCTTCGACGACGCCTCGTACGCGGCGGCGCGACTGCTCGAGATTCTGTCGCACGACACGCGCACGGTGTCGGAGATGTTCGCCGACATCCCGACTACTTTTGTGACGCCCGAGATTCGCTTGGAGTGCCCGGACGAGATCAAGTTCGACGTGGTGGCGCGCATCGTGGCCCGCTTGAAGGCGGATCACGAGGTGTTCGACATCGACGGCGCGCGGGTGAATTTCCCGGACGGTTGGGGGCTCATTCGGGCCTCGAACACGCAGCCGGTGTTGGTGCTCCGTGCCGAGGCTCGGACGGCGGCGCGGCGCGACGAAATCCGCGAGATGCTCTCGGCTTTGGTTGCCGAAGAGAGTGCGAAAACGCAGTAGCTGTGGGGCGGTGTGGGCGGCCAAAATGGCCTGCGAGCCCGTTGACGCCCCCTGACACGTGTGCCAGTCTGCCCCGACTTCCATCACGCTTGAAATCACGCACTGGCGGCGTGAGATATCGAGCCCCACTTCTCCGAGCGCTTGTCCGACACTCCGGATAACTCGTCCTCCCCGCGCCACGGCGCCGGCTCTGGTACGTCGAACACGCCCGCCGTGAAACTCACGACGGTACACGCTGCGTTGACGAACACCGGGTTGCTGCGCGAGGCGAACGAAGACGCCTACCTGGCGATCCCGGAGCACAACGTTTTCGTGGTCGCGGACGGCATGGGCGGACACGTCGCCGGCCAAGTCGCCGCGGACATGTGCGTGCAAACCGTCGCCGCGTACTTCAGCGGCGATCGGTCCGCGGGGCTCATCGACATGGACGCCTTCACCGGCCTGTCCCGCCCCGCCCTGGAGCTCGCCGAGTCTCTGCTGCTCGCGAACCAACGCATCTTTGGCCGCTCCGAGCGTGAGACCGGCCTCAAAGGCATGGGCACCACCGCGGTCGCCATCCGGCTCATCGGCAACCAAATCGCCGTCAGCCACGCCGGCGACTCGCGCTGCTACCTGTACCGCGACGGCGACCTCGCCCAGGTCACGCTCGACCACAGCCTCAGCAACTTCCTGCTCGCGCTCGGCCGCGAAATCGAAGCCCGCTACGCAGAGCAGACCATGTCCAACGTGATCATGCGCGCGCTGGGCCTCGAAGCCGAAGTGGCCGTCGACACCAAAGAATTCCTCGTCCAAGCCGGCGACAAGCTCCTGCTCTGCAGCGACGGACTCAGCGACCTCGTCTCCGACGAAATCATCGCCGAAGTCCTCGACGACGCCTCCCGCACACGCGACGAAGTGGTCGCCGAGCTCGTCGACCTCGCGCTCGACGCCGGTGGCCGTGATAACATCACCGCCATGCTCGTCTGCATCGAAGGCGAAGGCCCGCGACTGCCGCGCTCCAGCTTCAGCGAGACCCTCGAGATCCCGGCGTCCGTCGTCATGGGCGACACCGAGATCGACGCCTCCTCCGACGGTGTCGAAGCCGCACTCGAGGACACCGCCGCGCAAAGCGGTACGTCCGGAGACGAGAGCGCAGCGACGCTCACCACCGAAGAAGCCGCCTCCGCCGACACGGACTCCGACGAGATGCCCGTGACCGACGCCAAGACGCCCGACCGGACCTAGAGAACCAACCCACCTTCGGGTTGTTCACAGGACAAGCGCATCCCGTTCGAGCTGCCCTAAGGCGCGCGAAGGAAGGGACGGGTTTCAAGCCGCCCTGCCCCCAACGTTCCTCGGAGCGACGGGCGCAGACTAGCGCGTCAGCAAGGTTGCGCCGTCCGCGTCGATGCCGCCACCAAACGTGGGCAACGTGGCCTCCGACGGCGACGTCTGAAGCCACTGCAGCCCGTCATCGATCGGCGGGCTCAATCGGTCCGGGCGCGCGTACGAATCCACGCCGCCCGCGTCCGTGAAGAAGCCCCACGTGCCGATCGAACGCCGCGGATTGGTGCTCGGCTCGCTGCCGTCAATCGTGAGCACCGCCCGCCCGAACGTGTCGTTGGAGCTCGCGCTGTAAGTGTCCGCGCCGCTGAGCTCGAAGAACAGGCCAGCCCCGTTCAACACGCCGTAACCTAACGAGAATCCGGCAGCCACGTACGTGTCGTCGCCGGCGAAGTCCGCGAACACACCGCCGGCGAAATCGCGGCCAAAGCCCAGGCCGCTGGCTACCCCTGGCGTCAACTCGGGGGTGGTGTCCAGCGCGCCGTCCGCGGCGATTCCGGCGGCGACGTCATCGCCACCAAAGTCGAGCAACGAGCCGCTGCCGAAGCCGACCGCGGCGCCCTGCGCGAACGCCACCGCGCGGTACGTGTCGTCGCCCCGCATGTCACGCAACAGACCGGCGCCGTGCTGATGCGCAAAGCCCTGCGCGCCCAGCCCGGCCACATACGTGTCCAAGCCGCCGACATCGAGCAGCACGCCGACGCCGCCGCTGGCGTGAACGCCATCCAGCGCCACGCCCACGCCTGCGCCCTGCGCGGCGCTCATGTTCCACTCCGCCAGGGCGACCGGCCCGTCGTACAGCCGCGCGCCGGACACCGCGCCCGCCTCAATTCCCGGCGCCGCGGTGTAGGCGTCACCGCCCGCGCCGCCGACCAACACGCCCACGCCCGACACGCCACCGGCGCCTTGCACGCCGTGAACGCCCGACACCTGGTGGGGAGCGTCGCCCATCGCGAGCACCCCCACGCCGAACAAGCCCGCGCCCTGGCCCCACGCCTCGAGCGTGAGCTCCGCTTCGCCACCGTCGTCGACCAACACGCCCACGCCGAGCAGGCCGAAGCCCTGACTCATGCGCAGCGAGCGGAACGTGTCGGCGCCGGGGCCCCAGTCGTACAGCGCGCCAAAGCCCAGGCGGCCCGCGCCCTGCCGAGCGGTCGTCGACAGCGTCACCGGCCCGGCGCCGAACGGCTCGGGCGTCGCGCGGCCCGCGCCGTCGGAGGGCAACAAGCCCGCGTCTTCGGCGACCGGCACAGCGTCGTAGCCGTAGGTATCCGCGCCGCCCAGGTCGATCACAATGCCGATGGGAGCCTGCACCGAGGCGTTCGCGCCAGCGGCGTACGTGTAGGAGTCGTCGCCGCCCAGGTCGATGAGCAACGCCACCGGCTCGGTGTACGCGTGCACGTCGGCGGCCGCGCCAGCGATGATGATGCTGCCGATGTCGGAGTCAAATCGGAACGTCGCGGAACCCGCACCAGCCACATCGCGCGGGAAGCGCTCGATGGCCGCCACCAGCTCTTGCCCCATCGCCAGGATCGCCGCGCGCGTGTCGCGATCCGCCAGCAGCTCCAGCACCTCGGGCGCGTCCAACGTCAGCGTCGTGGTGCCCGCGGACACCAGCGCGTGCCCCTCCGCGAACAGCTGCTCCAGCAGCGCGGGGTCGGCGCCATCGAAGGCCGAAGCACGCAGGTCGAGCGCCACCACAAACGTGTCCACCAACGCCGCCACGGCGGCCTCCAAGTCATCCGGGAGCGCAGCCGCAGCCGCGCGAACACTCTCGTCGGGAGCGGCGCCGCCGAGGTCAGATTGCAGCGCGCTCAGCGCCGTGAACAGCGGGTCAGCGCCGAGCGCAGGCGGGGTCGTCAGCTCGGGCAACAGCACGCCGAACGCCTCGGCGGCCAGCGCGATCGAAGGCAACGCACCCACCTGGTCAGCGCGGGCGTCACGCATCGCCGCGAGCGCTGCGTCAAACAAGTTCACCGCCTGCAGCGGATCGCCGAGCACACCGCCGAGACCGAGCAAGCGATAGGGGTCATCCAGCGCAACAGCGGAGGTGCCAGCGCGTCGCTCCGCGCGCGACCACGCGATGGCGCAAGCGCTCAGCTCGGCGGCGTCGAGCAGTCGCCCGAACACGTCGATCTCGCCGTCCGCGAGCACCGGCTGGCGCAAGCAGCCGCACTCAGAAGGCACGCAGTACGCGCCATCGTCGAAGGTCTCGCAGGCGCCGTCGCCGCAGTCCGCGTCCGTGTCGCACGCGAGGGTGCAGAAGGCCGGAACCGCCGCGTCGCCAGGCTGGTAGCACAGGTCGGTGAGCGCATCGGGGCACAGCGCCGGGTCGGTGGGGTCTTCGCCCGGCGTGCAGGCGCGGCCCAGGCCGTCGCGACCGGTGCTCAACGAGCCGCAGGTGTGCGCGCCGCCGATCGCGTCGCTGGTGCACAGGCTGTAGGCCACGCCCTCGTATCGCACGCACTCGGAACGTTCGGGCGGGCAGCCGAGCGGGCTAAAGCAGCTCTGCTCGCAGGTGCCGTTTCGCTCGGGCGCAGCGGCGTCGCAGGCCGTCACGCCGGACTCGCAGGCGAAGAAGCGCTCCTCATAGGAGCACGCCGTTCCGAGCGGCTCGCAGCGCCCCTCGAAGAAGTTACAAAGCGAGCCCGAGGCGCATTCGTCGTCGGTGCGGCACGCCGTCGCGGCGGGTACGCACGAGCCGTCGAATGGCACACACTCCTCACCCTCCGGGCACCGCACGCTGGCGCAGGCGTCGCACGACGAATCGCCCGTGCTCGGCAAGCAGAACCGGCCGCCTGAGAACACCGTGAAGCAGCCGTATCCGATGGGGCACGGCGGCTGGTCGGCTTCGCAGCTGTAGTAGCACTGACGCCCGGTGGTGACCGTCAAACACAGGTCCTCGTAGCCGCCGCACTCGGCGCTCGAGTCGCACGGCGCGCCGCACGCGGACACCTCCGAGCGCACGCACTCGCCGCTCAGGTCGTCGCAGTTGAAGCCGGCCTCGCAGACCACGTCCGCGCACCGATCCAGGCAGTCCAAACGAATGGGCAAACACTGCTCGCCACCGGCGAAGTTGAAGCACCCGGCGCCGTCGGGGCATGACTGTCCGGCGGAGCAATCCAGGCCGCAGAAGCCGCCCACGCACGTGCCGCTGTCGGCGTCGCATACCTCTTCGGAGGCGCAATCGGCGTTGGTCTCGCACGGCGGTCCGGCGAGGCCCAAGCAGCGGTCCAACGCGCCGCCGCACTGGTCCGACGTGCTGCACGGGTCGCACATGCCGCCGGGCGCGATGCATGCGCCGGTGAACGGGTCGCACGACTGTCCTTCGTCACACGTGACGCCCGTGCAGCGGTCCACGCAGGTCAGGTTTTCGGGCACGCACACTTGCAGCGTCTCGGTGCCGGAGTTGACGCCCGAGCAGGTGAAGCCGTCGGGACATCCCGCCGGGTCGGCAGCGCAATCGGTGGCGCAGCCGAGCTCGCCGTCGGGGAACGTGAGGCACAGGTCGGTCGCGCCGCCGCACTGCGCGCTGTTGGTGCACGGGTCGCACAGCTCCAGCGCGCGATTGCACGCGCCGTCCTCCGGGTCGCACACCCAACCTTCGGCGCAGGTGACCTCGGCGCAGCGGTCCACGCACAGCAGGTTGTCGGGCAAGCACTGCGACTGCGAGCCGTCGTCGGACACGTCAAAACAAGACGTCCCGTCGGGGCACGCGCCGGGGTCGGTGCTGCAGTCCCAGCCGCAGTACGAGCCGCCCGTGGGCAGTCGAATGCACAGCGCGCCGTCCGCCTGGCACGACGCGTTGTCGGTGCACGTTTGGCAGATCACGTCCTCCGCCGTCAGCGGTGTCGTGTCGGCGGTGTCGGCGTCGTCCGCGACATCCTCGTCGGCCGCATCAACAGCGTCTTCGTCCACCACATCGGCTTCCGAGACATCGCTATCGCCGGCGTCACTCTCGGCGGTATCGGCGACGCCCGTATCGGTCACACCGGGGCCGCCGTCGTCTCCGCCGCAGCTGGAGAGCACCATCAGAAGGACAATCGCAGACCACAATTTCGCGTTCATGCGCACAACCGAACCGGGATGAGAGGGCGCGCCGGCACGCAGCGCTGAGCACAGCGAGCGGACACAGGGCATGGGCGGTTACCGGGCACGGCCGAGGAGCGGCCAACAAGCGCGGCACGGGACGGGAAAACCCGCAGGGGAATGCGGGTGACGCTATCCCACACCCGCGCGGCAGACAACGCCGCACCTCCGTCAGAATTCTGACGGACCGCGGGCCACGATGTCAGACTTTCGGCGCGAGGACGGGCTGAGCGCAGATGGAAGAAGGCGCAGCGACGACGCGCAAACCCCGAACACACGCTGCCGCCGCCGCAGATCGCAGCACAAGTCGCACTTGGCACGGCCTGTGCTGTATTCTGAGTGCATGTCCCCACCGACGGTCACCAGCGACGCGCAGTGGGGCCGGTACGACTCGCAACGCGGCTCGCAGCGCATCGGCGCCCGCTGAGCCCCACTCCCAATGAACCGCATGACGCCATTCCGTTTTTCGCTCCTGAGTTTCGCCGCCGTCACCATGACGGCTTCCATGGCCCAGGCCGACGAGTGTGTCTCCGACGCCGATTGTCCGGCCGGGTTCGCCTGCGAAGAGACCTCGTGGGCGGCGTGCCCAACGATGCCGCCGTGTGAAGAGGGCGCCGAGTGCCCCGAGCCGCCGGAGTGCGAAGACGGCAGCGAGTTTGTGTGCGTGGTGAGCCCGCAGGAGTGCGACACCGACGCGGACTGCGACGGCGGCCTCACGTGCGTCACGTTCACCTCCGAGACGTGCACGGGCGAAGACACCCCGCCCCCCGTGCCAGGCGGAGACGACGCGCCGGACTCTGACGCACCGGAGCCGGACGCACCGTGCGACACGCCCGACGACCCGGGCCCGGACTGCGAAGAGACCGAGTTCTCGTGCTCAACCACCACCGAGTCGTACTGCGCGCCCGCCTACGTGGGCTCCTGCGCGGCGGACGCCGATTGCGGCGAGGGCTTCACCTGCGCGGAGATCGAGCAGTGCAGCTGCTCCAGCGGCGGCGGCACCGGCTCGACGCCAACGCCCACGCCCGACCCGGACGGTGAAGACAGCGGCGGCTCCGACAGTGGCTCCGACAGCGACGACGACAGTGGCTCCGACAGCGACGACGACCACAGCTGCGAATGCGAAGGCGCCGGCGAGTTCTACTGCCAGCCCAACGAGGTCACCTGCGACGCGGACGCCGACTGCCCCACCGATTGGACCTGCGAAGACATGGGCGGCCCCGACGTGGTCTGCGTCGGCGCCCCCGGCGAAGAGGACGACTGCGGCGACACCCCCGTCGCCCCCGAGCTCCGCTGCCTCCCGCCCGGATGGGAAGCCTGGAGCGGCGCCGGCGGCGGCCGTGACTACGACGAGGTAGGCACCGACTCCCCGACGACCGGCGGAGAGGAGTCGCAGGACGACGGCACCCCCACCCCGTCCGCGCCCAACGCCAACGGCGTCACCCAAGACGAAGACCAGGGCTGCAGCGCCACCGGCGGCAACACCGCGGGCGGCATGTTCGGCCTCATGCTGGCGGGCTTGGCGCTCATGCGCCGCCGCCGGTAGCGGCCGCCGCGGCCCCACACCAATCGCAGGAAAAACGCCAAAGGGCGGACCCTCACAGGTCCGCCCTTTGGCGTTCGTTCAGCAGCGCGCCCGCCCAAAGGCAAGGCGCCGAAGCCTACTTGATCTTCGCTTCCTTGAAGTCGACGTGCTTGCGCAGCTTCGGGTCGTACTTCTTAAGGACGAGCTTCTCAGGCGTGTTCCGGCGGTTCTTCATCGTGGTGTAGAAGAACCCGGTGCCGGCGGTCGAAACAAGGCGAATCTTCTCGCGCATGGCTTTTAACTGGGTGTGGGCGATGCGACGTTGTCGCTGCCTGGTACGAACATGGGACGCGGAGTCGCGCCGACACGGAAACTAGGGGGCGGATGGCTACATGAGGCGACCACACCGGTCAAGAAGTGATTACGCGTCTTCGCCCCCCGCCGATCCTCCCCGCGCGCCGATTTTCCGGCTGCCTCCCTCGTGCGGGTCTGATAGGGCAGCCACATGGCACCGATGGCACTCGCAGCACTTCTCGGACTCATCCAGGCGCTCACGGAATTCCTCCCCGTGAGCTCGTCAGGCCACCTGCGCCTGGCCCACTCCCTGCTTGGGCTCAACGTCACCTTCGACCTGTTCTTCGATATCGTGCTCCACGTGGGCACGCTCGTCGCGGTCTTCTTCGTGTACCGCGACCGTATCGCGCACCTGCTCGCCGGCGTGGCCCGCGGAATCGCCGCCCTCCCCGGCGGCATGCGCAACGCCCTCGAAGCCCACGAAGGCCTCCGCTACCTGGCCCTGCTCATCATCGCGACCCTGCCCACCGGCGTCATCGGCGTGCTGCTCTCCGACGTCGTCGACTCCGACATCTTCTCCGTCCCCATCGTCGGCGGCCTGCTCCTGTTCAACGGCGTCATCCTGTGGACCTCCAAGCGCTGGTCCTACGAAGACCCGGTCGACACCCCGGACGGCGCCCCGCGTGACGGCCTGCTCTCCGTCGGCGGCATCAGCTGGCGCGACGCGCTCATCATCGGCATCGCCCAAGGCGTCGCCGTGCTCCCCGGCATCTCCCGCGCCGGCTGCACCATCGTGTGCGCCCTCGCGCTCGGCTCCTCCCGCATGCGCGCCGCCGAGTTCTCGTTCTTCCTGTCCATCCCCGCCATCCTCGGCGCGGTGGTGCTCAAGCTCGACCCCGAAGCGCTCTCCGCCGCCGACTTCACGCCCGGCCCCTACATCGTCGGCGCCGTCGTATCCGCTGTCGCCGGCGTGATGGCGCTCACCCTGCTGCTCAACGTGGTCCGCAAGGCCCGCATGCATCAGTTCGCATGGTACTGCTGGGCGCTCGGCCTCGTCGCCATCATCTCCGCCCTCATCTAGCCCACGCGCGAAACGCCCCTCATGAACGCCCTCGATGTCGAAAACCTAGAACGCCGCCTGCTCCGCCACGTGCAGCGCTGCAGCAAGCAGTTCGGCATCCTCGAGCCCGACGACCACATCATGGTCTGCCTGTCCGGCGGCAAGGACAGCTGGGTCATGTTGCACCTGCTCCGACTGCTGCAGGACACCGTCCCCTTCGACATCCAGCTCACCGCGGTGAACCTCGACCAAGGCCACCCCGGCTTCCCGTCGAACACCATCCCGGACTACCTCGACGCGCACGGCTACACGCATCACATGGTCGCGCAGGACACCTACACGGTCGTCCAAGACAAGACCCCCGTCGGCAAAACCACCTGCTACCTGTGCTCGCGCATGCGCCGCGGCATCTTGTACAAAACCGCCTCCGAGCTCGGCTGCAACAAGCTCGCCCTCGGACACCACCGCGACGACATCCTGCAGACCGTCCTGCTCAACATGTTCTTCGCCGGAAAGCTCGCCACCATGGCCCCCAAGGTGTGGGCCCACGACGACCGCGGCATCGTCATCCGACCGCTCGCGCTGTGCGCCGAAGAAGACATCGCCGCCTACGCCCAGGCCCTCGAGTTCCCCATCATCCCCTGCAACCTGTGCGGCTCCCAAGAGAACCTGCAGCGCCAAAAGATGAAGGACCTCATCAACGATATGTCGGCCGAAAATCCGCGTATCAAGGGCAACATGATGGCCGCGCTCGGCAACTTCGAGCCCGCACACATGCTAGACTTGGGGCTGCGCGAAAAACTCGGGTTCCCCACCACGTAGCGACCGTCGGGAGAGGAACTTTGCGACCCACCGCCCGGCTCCCGATGTGAACGTGAACGCTCCCCAGTCCAAGCTCCGGCAGCCCGAACATCGCCGCCTCCACAAGCTGCTGATGGGCACACTGTCGCTCGGGCTACTGTCGCTCGGGCTACTGTCGCTCGGGCTACTGTCGCTCAGCGCATGCGGTAGCGACCGCTCCACTCCAACCGCCGACGCCGCCGAGACCGACGCCGCAACGGACGCCGCGCCCGACACCGCGCCCGAGGACGCGGCCCAAACCGACGCGCCAACGGACACCGCACCCGACGTGCAGCCCTACGCGTGGCCCGCCGAAGCGACCGTCATCGTCACCCTCGACGGCGCACCGCAGGCGAACGTGGTCGTCATGCAAGCCGGCACCACACGCCGCACACAAACCGACGACGACGGCCGCGCCACGCTCGCCATTCAGCAAGACTTGGGCGGCGATCTTGTGGTCACCGCGTCGCACCCCGACGCCCGCATCGGCAACCACACGTTCACGTCGTTCTCGCCCGCCGAGCCCACCATCGCGCTCACCCGGTTCGACCGCAGCGACAACGCCGAATACCCCTGGCAAGACCCCGGCGAGCCGCGCGACAGCCCCACCACCGCCCAGTGCGGGCACTGCCACCAGACCATCAACGCCGACTGGGCCGGCTCGCCGCACCGCTCCGCCGCCAGCAACATTGTCGTGCAGGACCTGTTCCGCGGCGTCGCCTTTGGCCACGACTCCGAGGCCGCCTGCGCAGCCGCCGGCGGACGCTGGCAGCAAGGCCCAGCGCGCAACAGCGCCAACCCCGAAGGGCAGTGCTTCATCGGCACCGGCGTCGTCACCACACTCAACGACTGCGCCGACGGATTCTGCGACAACGCCGAGCAATTTGGCGCCTGCGCAGACTGCCACGCGCCCGCGATCGGGCCCAACCTGGGCGGCCACGACCTGCGCAGCGCCACCGACCTGGAGTTCGCCTACGGCGTGTTCTGCGACGTGTGCCACCGCACCGAATCCGTGCACCCGGAGCTGCCCGCAGGCGCCGCCGGACGGCTCGCGTTCTTGCGTCCGAGCGAGCCCCGCTCCGGACCGCTCGGCCCGTTCCAACCGCTCACGTTTGGCCCGTCGCACGACTCACCGAACCCGCGCATGGGCAGCGTGCAGCGCGACCACTTTCGCGACGGCACCCTCTGCGTCGGGTGCCATGAACTCGAGCAACAAGTGCTCGTCCCCGGCGCAAGCATCGACGCCGACCGCTGGCCCTCCGAGCGCCTCCCCATCCACACCACCTTCTCCGAATGGGAGCAGGGACCGCTCGGCGCCGCCGTACCGTGCAACGCCTGCCATATGCCGCCCGTCCCCAACGTCCTCAACGCCGCCGACGTGCAGCTCTTCCCGCTCACCGAGTTCTCCATCACCGGCGGCTGGTTCCGGCCGGCCGGCGAGGTCCGCGCCCACTCGTGGGTCGGCCCCCGGACGCCCTCCAGCGGCATGTTGCAGCTCGCCGCCGCGCTGTTCGTCGACACCACCCTCGCAGACGGCCAGCTCACGGTAGCCGTGCGCACCAAGAACGTGGGCCCAGCGCACGCCATCCCCACCGGCGAGCCGCTGCGCGCGTTGCTACTGCAGGTATCTGCCACCTGCGACGGCACCCCCTTGGTGGCCACCGGGGGCGACGTGGTGCCCGACTTTGGCGGCGCCGAAGAGATGCGAGACGCGGACGCGGAGTGGACGCTCTGGCCCAACGCCGCGGTCGGAGATGCGCTGCGCGTGGTCGCTCGCCCGGGCGGATTCGTAGACTACAACGGCTTCGGCCGGTTCGGTGACGGCGCGGACAGCGATACGGACGGCGACACGTTCGACGCCGAGGCCAAGGGCATCCCCGTGGAGACCCTCGTCGGCGAAGTGACCATCACCGCCGTAGGCGCCGACGGCGCGCTCACGCTCTCCGCCCCCCTCCCCGACGGCGACCGCGTGTACCGCGTTCGAACACCGCAAGAGCTCGCCGGGGCGCCCGGATTCGGCTTCGCGCGCGTGCTCACCGGCGTGGACGGCGCGCGCATGGTGCCCCACTTCGAGGCCGTCGACGTCGCGAGCGACAACCGGATTCTGCCGCAAGAGTCCTGGACCTCGACGCACGTCTTCGCCGCCCCGTGCGAGACCCCGCGAGTCAGCGCGCGACTCATCCATCGGCCCCTCCCCCTCGCCCTCGCCCGCCAACGCGGATGGACGGAGAACGACAGCGTGACCGGCGACCAGGTCATGGCCGAGGTCATGGTCGAGGGGGTCCGATGAGCACGCGCCACACAGCATGGCAGCCGCTGTTCGTTGTCATCGCGCTCGGTGCGTGCGCGCCCAGCGCCGTGCCCAGCGCCGTGCCCGAAACCACATCGACCCAAACGAGCCCGCTCCTCGACGCGCTGCCGCCCGAGGCCGTCGACATCGACCCCGCCGACAACGTGCTGCACGTGGTCCTGCGGGCGGAACAACGCGACGACGGCAGCTACACATACAACGGCGTCAGCCCCGGCCCCACTCTGCGCATGCAGCGCGGCGACCGCGTGATCGTCGACCTCGAGAACGCCCTCGACGACCCGACCACCATCCACTGGCACGGCCTGCACGTGCCGTTCGACATGGACGGCGTCACCTGGATGCGCGACCCCGTGCAGCCCGGCGAGACCTTCCGCTACACCTTCACCGTCGAGCAAGCGGGCACCTATTGGTACCACCCGCACTTCGACACCGAGCACCAAGTCGACCGCGGCTTGTACGGCGCCTTTGTGGTCGAAGACCCCGCCGACCCGCCGGTGGACCACGACGTGGTGTTGTTCGTAGACGCCGCCGCCGAGTCGGGCCCCGAGCTGCCCAACCAAGCCCACGGCCATGGGCGCATCAACACGCCGTGGACGGTGAACGGCACCGCGCACCCCACGCTCGCCTTCGCCGGCGGCTCGCGCGTGCGCGCGCGAATGATCAACGCCAGCAACGCCGGCTACGTGTCGCTGCGGTATCCCGAACTGCGGCAGATCGCTTCCGACCAGGGCGTGCTGCCCGCCCCCATCACCCCGGCCAGCGTGCTGCTCGCGCCCGGCGACCGCGCCGACTTCGAGTGGTCGATCGGCAGCGACACGTTCGTGCTCACCACCGCCGACTACTCGCTCAACGGCGGCCTCACCGAGTTCCACCCCGCGCAAGACCTACTCACGGTCGCCGTTGAAACAGACGCTGTCGACCCGCCCACAGATCCGCCCACGCCCCCGCCCCCGCTAGGCGATTGGCGCGGCCCCACCGAACCCGTCACGCCCGACCCCGGCTACGCCGACATCGTGTACGTGTTCCAGGGCTCCGACCGCACCGGCGAGTGGCGCATCAACGGCGAGCGCTTCCCCAACGTGACCATCGAGCAGGTCCCCTTCGGCGCCAGCGTGGTCATCGAGCTCCGCAACTTGTCGCCCACCGAGCACCCCTTCCACCTGCACGGCCTGTCGTTCGAAGTGCTCTCCCGCAACGGCGAGCCGCCCGCCTACCGGACCCTCGAAGACACGATCAACGTGCGCATCCGCGAGACCGTCCGCATTCGCGTGAGCGCCACCAACGCCGGCGACTGGATGGCGCACTGCCACATTCTCCCGCACGCCGGCGACGGCATGATGACCGTGCTCCGCGTCGGCGCGCCTTAAAAATCAGCCGGCGCACGCATCGCATCGGCGCCCGGACCCGCAGCGTAGGCCCGCATCTGCAGCGTCGTGAATGCCGCGTCTTGTTTGCGCGACAAACGATGCACCACCACGGCGAACAAGCCGGCGGACGCCGCAGACAAGACGGAGCTGAAGACCATCGCCTGATTCGCGGTGATCATCGCCGGCAAGTCCTCAGAAGCCACGAACAGTTGCGTCACCGCGTAGGTGGCGACGCCTGAGAAGATGTACAGCCCCCACCACCACGAGAGGATCGGCTGACGCGCATCCTCCGCGGTGGGATCAACGACACTCTCGGCAATAAAGAACATCTGCTTCATCGACTCCAACGGGCGCACCAAGTTCGCAAACGGAACGAAGTACCAACCAACCGCCCAGCCGGGCGTAAACGTGGCGAGCATCGGGTCGAGCGCCTTCGCGTTCGCAGCCGATCGGTAAATCCAGCGGGCGCCGATCATGAGCGTGGGGAGCCCGATATACAGAGAGGCACCACCGAACATCACATTGATCTCATCGGAACGGGTCAGCGCCGTGTAGTCGGCCGTTCCGGCGAGAAACGCGTTGTAGGTGGCCACGTTCATCACCGACAAAATCAACTCGCCGAGCGAGAACGCCGCCGCAAGGGCCATCAGCCCCATGACAACGTTGGCGAGCGGGCGCGTGGATCGGTAGACAGGCGTATCGTACATAGACTTCCAAGTGTGTGCAGGTCCCGCGGTCCCCGCCGTTTGTGTGAGTGCGCTGGGATTTAGCACGGGCTCCCGCGCATAGAAACCCCAACCGGGCGACAACTCCGCCGTCCTACTCGCCCTGCGCCGCCAAATGCGCCGCTCACTCGGGCGCGCTAAAGCGTGTTCGCTCATTTCACCGAGTCCGTACCGAGCCGAACCGCAGCATCACCGCCGGCACCACCAACATGTTCAGGATCGTCGACGAGATGAGCCCAAACAAGATCACGATCGCCATCGGCGCCTGAATCTCGCTGCCCGGCTCGCCCATCGCCAGCGCCAGCGGAAGCAACCCGAGGCCGGACGCCAGCGCCGTCATCAGAATCGGCGCCAGACGCTCCGACGCCCCCCGAATCACCGCCTCGCGCGGGTCCGTCACGCCCTCTTCCTGCATCAGGTGCCTGATGTGCGTCACCATCATGATGCCGTTGCGCGTCGCGATGCCAAACAACGTGATGAACCCGATGATCGACGCGATCGAGATCACCGCGCCCGATACAAACACGCCCGCCACGCCGCCGATCAACGCCAACGGCAAGTTCAACATCACAAGCAGCGCGTCGCGCACCGACTGCAGCGCGATGAACAACAACATGAAGATGCCCAGCACCACCAGCACGCCCAACAACAACAACACACGCGCCGCATGCTCGGCCGCCTCAAACTGCCCGCCGTACTCCACGTAATACCCGCGCGGCATCTCCACACCCGACCCCACGCGGCGCTGAATCTCGGCGACCACGGAGCCCAGGTCCTCGCCGTCGCCCACGTTGCACATCACCACAATCTTACGCTGCCCGTTCTCACGGCTGATCTGGTTCGGTCCCCGCGTGCGCTGGATGTCTGCCAGCGCCTCCAGCGGCACCCACGCGCCCGACGGCGTCGGCACCATCGTCGCCCGGATCGCGTCCAAGTCCTCGCGCGTCTCGTCCGGATAACGCACCACCAGGTCGAACGCGTACGCCCCCGACAGAATGCGCGACACCGTGCGGCCGTAGAACGCCGTCTCGATCGTCTCGGCCACGTCGCGGACCGTCAGCCCATACAGCGCCAACGCGTCGCGATCGAAGCGAACAGTCGCAAACGGCAAGTTCGCTTGCTCCTCAGCCGCCAAATCGACCACGCCCGGGATGCCTTCCATCTGCAGCCGAATCTCCTCTGCCAGTCGCGCCAGCTCACCCAACTCGGGGCCAAAGATCTTGACCGCGATATTGGCCCGCGTGCCCGAAATCATGTGGTCGATGCGGTGCGAAATCGGCTGGCCAATGATGATGTTTGCGCCCGGCACCCGCGTGAAGTCCGCGCGGATCGCCGTCAGCATCTCCGCCTCTGTGCGCTCTCCCATCTCAAGCCGCACATCGATCTCCGACGCGTGGATTCCCTGCGCGTGCTCGTCCAGCTCGGCGCGGCCCGTGCGGCGCGCGGTGGCCACCACCTCGGGGTGCTCCAGCAAAATGGTCTCCACCTGGTGACCCAACTGATTGGACTGCTCCAGCGATGTGCCGGGAAACGTCACAACGGCGATCGTGAGCGCGCCTTCGTTGAACTCCGGCAAGAACGTGCGGCCCGCAAACGTGGCAGCGGTGCCAGCGATGAGCGCGCCCACGAGTGACACCGCGACCCACGCCGGCCACAGGCCGACCACCGCAGACAGCAGGCGCTCGTACCCGCCGCGGAGCTTGCGTACCGGCCACGGCTCCAGCCCCTGGCGCACCGCGCGGCTCCCAGGCAGCAGCAGCGAGCACAACACCGGGGTGACCGTGAGCGCCACCACCAGCGACGCCGCCAGCGACACCACATACGCAACACCGAGCGGCTTGAGCAGCCGGCCTTCGACCCCGCTCAGATAAAACAGCGGCAAGAAAACCAGCACGATGATGAGCGTCGCGAACACGATCGAGCTGCGAATCTCTTTGCTCGCGTCGAACACGATCGTGAGCGTCGAGACGCCCTCATCGGCCCGCCCACGCAGCCGTTTGACCACGTTTTCAACGTCGATAATGGCGTCGTCTACCAGCGCCCCGACCGCGATGGCCATACCGCCCAGCGTCATCGTGTTCAGCGACGCGCCCATCGCGTGCAGCACCAGCGCCGTGACCACCAGCGACAGCGGAATCGCCAGCGCGGTGATCAACGTGGCGCGGCCGCTAAACAGAAACAGGCCGATGATCAGGATCACCAAAATGGACCCGTCCCGCAGCGCGTGACTTACGTTTCGCACGCCGTTCTCGATGAAGTCCGCTTGGCGTAACAAACGCCGGTGCAATTGCACACCTTCCGGCAGCGTGGATTCGATGTCCGTGAGCACGTCGTTGATGCGGGCGGTGAGCGCGAGCGTGTTCACGCCTGGCTGCTTCTGAATGCCCATCACCACGCCGGGGATGCCGTTGATCGCCGCGTCGCCGCGCTGGATCGCGCTGCCGATGACAATGTCCGCCACGTCCATCACCCGCACCGGCACGCCGTCCCTCGGCACCACCACCGCGCGGGCGATGTCTTCGACGCCGTCCACGCGGCCGAGCCCGTAGATCAGGTACTCTTGGCCACCCTGTTCGTAGAAACCGGCGGAGGTGTTTTCGTTCGTCTCGCTCACCGCGTCGACCACCTGCTCCAGCGTCACGCCGTGGGCCTGCAAGTCGGCCGGGCGCACTTGCACCTGAAACTGCTGCACACCGCCGCCGATCGGCACCACTTGCGAAACACCGGGAACGGCAAGCAGGCGGCGGCGCACGTCCCAGTCGGCGATCGTGCGCACGTCGCGCGGGTCCATGGTCTCGGAGTTGAGCCCAATGAACAGCACCTCGCCCATGATCGACGAGATGGGCGCCAGCGTGGGCGGCTCGATCTCAGGCGGCAGCGACGCGCCCACCATCTGCAGCTTCTCCGCCACAATCTGGCGCGCGGTGTAAATATCCGTGCCCCACTCGAACTCGACCCAAACGACCGACACACCCACCGACGTGGATGAGCGAACGCGCCGCACGCCGCTCGCACCGTTGAGCGCCGACTCGACCGGGAACGTGATCAGCCGTTCGACCTCTTCAGGCGCCATGCCATGCGCCTCCGCGATCACCGTCACGGTAGGGGCGGTCAGATCCGGGAACACATCGACCGGCATCTGCCGCGCCTGAAGCAAGCCCCAGACGATGAGCACTGCGGCGCCCACCAGAACAAACAGGCGGTTGTTGAGCGACCAGCGAATAATCGAGTCAATCATAAGAAGCCCTAATGCGCGTGTCCGTGCCCGACCGACTCCGTAGAGGTCGACGCGAGCTTGACTGAATAGGCCCCAACGTTGGCGATCCACTCGCCGGGTTCGACGCCCAGCACCGCCACCCGCGCGCCGTCGCGAATGCCGAGCTGTACCACTCGGCGCTCGAACGTCTCGCCGCCGGTTTGCACGTACACAACGTCGGCGCCGGAGTCGTCCACGACCGCGGTCATGGGGATGGCCACGGAGCGCTGCGGCCGGCCGACCATCAAGTGCGCCTCGACCGACATGCCTGCGTACAAGTCACCCTCGGGGTCGTCGATCGCGAACCGCACCGCCAACGTGCGCGTCGCCGGATCCACCTCTGTGCCGATCGACACCAGCGCGTCGCGCGACACCTCGTGCACGTCGTCTGAGCCGCCGATCGTAAACCACGCGCCCGACACCTCGCGAATGCGGCTGACCGACGCCTCGGGCACCCGCACCTCGAGCCACAGGCGGCTCGGATTCACCACGCGCACCACCGGCTGGCCTTCGCCAACCCACGTACCCGGAGCGACGAGCACCTCGGCCACCACACCGTCGATGGGCGACGGGACCTCGAGCACGTCGCGGCCACCATCCACCTGTTGGCTCTGTCCCACGCCGCTCCTCCGGCGACGCGCGCTCCGCGACGCAGCCTCGGCCGATGCCAGCGCGCTCTCGGCTTCGTCCAGCCGACGCTGCGCCACCACACCTTGCGTCACGAGCGGCCGCAGGCGGTCCACAGCGCGCTGCGCCGCCGTCACCTGAAGCGCCGATTGGTCCACCGCCAAGTCGAGCGCCGCCGGGTCGCCCACATCGCTCGATACCACATTCACCGCAAACAACGGCGCCCCGGCGACCACCGCATCGCCGACCACCGGGAACCGCTCGCCAACCGTAACAACGCGCCCTTCGCGGGGCACCGTCATCAACGTCTGCGCGTTGCTCGGCAGCGCCAGCTGCGCGAACGCCGACAAGTTGGGCCGCATATCGATGTGCTCCACCTGCGCGATCGTGAACGCGATCGGCCACTGCTGCTCCAGCAAGAACGAGATCGCGTCCGGTTCGTCGCCGTGCGCGTGCGCCGCAGCGTTGGCCGCCGAGCGCGTCGCAAACACGGTGTAGGTGCCCATGTCGTGCACCTCCGACGCCGCGTGCGACTCCACCCGCAGCGTCACCTGGCGCACGCCGGCGTGCGCGGGGCGGACCACAGGCCGGAAAAGCCCCGTCCGGACCGGGCCGTCGGTCGAGAATCGCTCCACCGGACCCGCGTCGCCGCTGAGCTCGACGGTGACCGTGCCCGACGGCAGCGCCCAGTGGTCGCGCAGGCGCGTGAGGTGCGCCGCGAACGGGCTCGGCTCGCCCACGACCAGCGCCGGAAACTCCACAAAGAGCTGCGTCTCGTCGCCCCAAAGCGTGAGCACCTCGACAGCGTCTTCAGCATGCGCGTGACCGTGCCCCGCCGGTTCCGCAGCGTGATCGTCGTCGCCATGATCGTCGGCATGGTCATCATCGCCATGGGCGGCGTGTGGCGCGCCATCTCCATGGGCGTGCGGAGCGTCGGCAGCGCAGCCACCGGCCGCGAGGGCCAGCAGCAGCGCCGCGAACAACGTCAGTACATCTTGCGATCGATTGCGCATCATTCGGTCATCCCCAGGCCTTGGAAGCGCTCCAACTCGATGGCCGCTTGACGCGCCTCCCATTCGAGTTCGAGGCGCGACAATTGAAGTTCACTTTCGCTCTCGTAGGCATCCAGCAGCTCGGTCAGCGACGCCTCGCCGGCCCGGTACGCCACCTCTGCCATGTGTGTCAGTCCGCGGTCGTCGTCCGGCGCCGGCAGCGACGCCAGCGCCGTTACCGCGTCGGCCAGCCGAGCCTGCCCCGCCGTGGCCGCCTGCTCCGCGATCGAGCGCGCCCACTGGAGCTCGGCGTGCAAAGCATCCGACTCCGCAGCCAGCAACGCGACCCGCGCGCGGTCGGGGTTCCGCAATATCAGCGGAATCGAAAGTCCAACCGAAAACCCATGCCCCAGCTCACTCCCCCCGCCGGGCGCTCCCCCTGCTTGCGCAAGCCGGTAGCCGCCCTCCACGCTCCAGTCCCGGAGGAACGGCGCACGCCACGCCTCCGACTCGGCAGCAGACGCCGCCGCCAGGCTCTCCAACCGCACCAAGTCCGGCAAGCGCTGCACCGGCGTCGCCACCACATCGACCACCGGCGCGAGGTCGCCCACCAGCGTCGGTCGCTCCGAGCCGGGTACCCACGTTTCGAAGTCCGACCAAGCCTGGCCGAGCGCCGCATGCTCACTGGCCAACGCCGCTTGCGCGACGCCCAACTCGCGCTGCACGCGACGCACATCGTAGCCCGACACGTCACCAGCCTCTTCGCGCGCCGACGCCGCCTCGACGCCCGCTTGCAGTCGAACAATCCAAGCGCGGAGCACCACGACCCGCGCCTCCCGATAGCGCACCGCATAGAACGCCGCGCGCACGCCCTGCGCCACATCGAGCCGCCATCCATCCATCTCAGCGCGGGCAGCGGCCTCGCGGTGCGGCAGCGCAGCCGCCAAGCGCCCGCGCCAGTCCGTCAGGTCGAACGACTGCTCCAGCGTCAGCGAGGTCTCCGAGTCCGCCACCGCAGGCGCGCCCACGATGCGTTCATGGTGCAGCCCCAACCGCGGATTGGCGCGCGTGGTCGACGCCGCCAACCTCGCGCGCTCCACCGCAATGCGCTGCTGGACCAACGCGTCCGCCTCGGGGCGGTGGATGGCGATCGACACCGCGTCTTCAACCGTAAGGGTCTCCTGATCCTCTATCGCTGTGGTCTCCTGAGCCGATACAGAAGTGGCCACAAGACCCATCGCGAGCACCACGTGGATCACGAAAGTGCGATGGTAGATCGGAGTTTTGGATATTCGTTTGTACATATTCAGTTCGACGGACGCCCGGCCCTTCAACACGGCTCGTGCAGAATTAGCGGCTCGTGCAGAATAGAACGGCTAGTGCAGAATAAACGTGACCAAGTGTTCCAGGCCCGCGTGAATCGGGGCCGCGCCTACGACCACCGCCGCGGCGATGGCCAGCCCAAACGTATACAAATGCCAACGCCCAGCACGCGCCGGCGCGGGCGCGCGCAACTGTAGAATGCGCGCCTCGAGCTGACCGGACGCGACGGACACAAACGCCGGCGGGCTGGTGACGCCCAGCCGGACCACATCCACGAGCGCCCGTGCCACGGCGTTGCGATCGCCGATGGCCGCGGCTGCCGCTGCGTCGCAGGCCTGCTCACGGGCGAGCACGATGCGGGCGCCGAGCGCGCGGGCGACGCGGCCAGACACGAGGGCAGATGCGAAGCGGTCGAGCGACGCGCGGAGGGTGTCGCGACGCGCCACGTGGGCACGCTCGTGTGCGATCACGACGGCCAGCGACGCGGGGCTCAGCCCGTCCACCAGACCCGCACTCAGCAACACCACCGGGCGCCACCAACCCACCGTCACCGCCATGGGCTCTGCAGTGTCGAGCAGGCGCACGTCGGCGCCCCACTCCGAGGGGCGACTCACCGATACAAGCGTCCGCGTGAGCCGCCATTGTGTCCGCGTCCGTGCGGCGCAAAACCCGAGCATCAACGCGGCGGGTGTGGCCAGCGCGAGCGGCAGCGCCCACCCCAGCACATTGCCGGAGGCGTGCGGCGGATGAATCAAGCACAAGTGGTGATGATGGTGACCACCTTCGTGCAACAAACAATGGTCGCCGCCGAGCAGCAGCGCGCTCACCGGGTCCATCGCCAACGCCGTCAGCAGCAGCAACATGGGCAGCCAGATCGGCGCGTACAGCCACGCGCGGGCGGACCACTCACTGGTCGGAACTGCACCGGTCGGATTCACACGGCCATCGCGGCCAGTGCCGGGAGCGTGCAGCCGAGGCACCACCAACGCGAGCGCAATACGCACCGCCAAGGCAATGAGCACCGCCGACAACAGCGCGCCTTCGAGCAGGCCCATCATTCGTCGCCCTCGTCGTCCAACCGCTCCGCGATCAGCGACTCCAGGCGGCGGAGCATGGGCACGCCGCGGGCTGCCGCTAGGTCCACGAACGCGGAGATGAAACTGTAGCCATCCTCTTCCTCGAACTGCGTCGACAACGCGCCGATCAGCTGCCGTTGCAGCTCCTCGCGCGTCACCGCAGCGCTGTACGTATACGAGTGGCTCACCTTCTCACGGTGCAGCAGCTCCTTCTCGAACAGCCGCTTGAGCGCCGAGCTGACCGTGTTCACCGAGATGCCGCGCGACTCTCCAATCGCCGCGTGCACCTCGTTGGGGGTCCGCGCACCCTCGGCCCACAGGCACTCGAGCACAGCGCGCTCGAGATCGCCGAGCGACAGATTTGGGAACCGAAGTACGTGAGACACAGGTGCTCCTCAGAAGACACTCAGTCCCTAACGCGCTAAACTCCGACGGTCAATCGGAGTTTAGCGAGCCAAATGCGCCGCCCACTCTTCCGGCGTCGCTCGCCGCACCACCCGGAAGAACAGCTCGTCGCTTCGCGCCCCCATGTACGCCCTCCCCAACCACGTCCCGTACGGACTGACTCCGGGCCACGAGCCCCGCGCGATTCTGCCCGTCAGTAACAGCTGACTCTCTGGCTCGGCGGTGCCGACGTACCAGGTCGTACTATTCGGATCCCAACTCAGCGGATTGCCACGATTCAGCGGGTCCACCAGCGTGTCCGCGTAGTTCCAATCGTATACATTCCCCGGTGGCTCGGTCGGACTTCCGCGCAGGTCGCTTGTCCACTCGACGCTCCCGCCCTGCATGTCGTATAGCCCCCAATCGTTCGGGCAGCTGCGTGCCACTGGATTCACGCCATTGTACGCCAGCGTCCAATCGAAGTTCTGCGTCCCGCGGAGCGTCGCAAACTCACCCATCCCTTCCGGCGTGTCGCCGGTCGCGTACTCTGTCGTCGTACCCGCGCGCGCCGCGTACTCCCACTCCGCTTCGGTCGGCAGACGATAGCCTTCGCAGTCCAGGGACACCTGCTGCGAGACGAAGAGCGCGCAATCGCGGTGGAGGCCGACCGCATGCTCCACCCGCTCTCGCGCTTCCGTGAGGCCTTTGCATAATGCGATCTCGTAACACGGCTCCAAACCCTCCAGAATCGAACGGGCATTCGCGTACGCTACCGCAAGCAGCGGAAACGACGGCAGCGGGTGGGTCCAATACGGAAACTCAGATTTCTCGCGCGGATTGGGAACGCCTTCTCCGGGCAACCAATACTCAGGCAGGCCATTCTCGACCTGCCACACGTCGAACCGGTCGGAGTTCGCGTAATACTCTCGCCATGTCACCGCGGTCGTCTGAATCCAGTAAGGACGCGTCAGCGT
>CBDUJZ010000069.1:0-25200 GCA_965367675.1 uncultured Myxococcales bacterium
GCAGCCCAGCCACCGGCCTGTCCCCCGCACCGCGCCCGACCAAGCTCTCTAGGCTTGTCGACCGGACCGACGGGGGCTCCCCACTCCAATCCAACGACGAGTGGACCCGAAGCGGGTTGCCCTCTCTAGGGAACCGACGACGTCGCGGCCGCGTAGAACCTGCGCTGCGCATCGATGTGCAACCAGCTCGACGTCCACGCCGCCAGGACCGCCGCAAACAGGTACAGCGCGCTGGTGCTCTCAAGCCACTCCGTCCAGCCCCGCTGCCGTATCACCAGCAAGTCGGCCACCAAGACCAACAGCGGGAGGAACGACACCACCTCGGCCACGGTGCGCCAAACGATCCCACGTGCGTACGCGCGCATCGCCGCGTCGTACCCGTTGGTGGCTTCGAACAGCAGCAGCCGGTAGCGGCGCGACTGGCGACGCGCGAGGAACACCGACAACGCGAAGAACCACGCGACCGGCAGGTTGAACATCGCCCACACGTACGTCTGACTCCACCGACGCCACACGTTGTCGCCGAAGTCCCAGTACACGTCGGACGCGTTGATAGTGAACCCGAAAACGAGCACCAACACGGTCGGGACCAGGAAGAACAGCGCCAGCACCATCAGCCCGCGGCCGGACGGAGGCGTCGGCGCGGAGGAGGCGCGACCGGCGTGGTGCGCCGCTACGTCGTGCAGGTACTCGCCCGCCAGCGGGGCGTAGAGACCGCACAAGAAGAACGACAGCCACACACGCCACGCCTCGGACGCGCCGTTGTGCAGCAGCAGCAGCTGGGAGTGCGCGTAGGCCAGCCCACGCGGGGCGCCACCCGGCGCGACAGAGGCTTGCGCCGCGCCGCAGAACAAGCAGTTTGCGGCGCTGGGCGCGAGAACGGCTTGGCAGGAATCGCATTGCATGGCGGTATAGTGCCGATGTCCCCAGAAATATCCAGCGCGGCGCGCACTTAAGCGCCGAATCGCGGCGTCACGTCAGCCACGATTCGACGAAAACGGCGCCTCAGCGGGTGCCGATCTCAGCGATGTTCTGCGACGCCTGGTCCACGAGCGCGCGGCGGAGTCGACGCCAATCGCCGAGCTCAGACGCGATCTGCGCGAGCACGTCTTCGACCTGGTCGAGCTCTTGCGTGATGGTCTCGAAGTCCACCTCCGTGCGACGGCGCTCCTCCGGCGTCAGGTCCGCCGTTTGCGCCAACGCGCGACGCTCCGCCGCCGTCTCACGCAACTGCGCGAGCTCGGTGGTGGCCGCGACCGTCGTCCGCTCCACGTCGTCGATCTGCGCCACGAGTACGTCCTTCAGGTTCGCGCGAATCACATCCACCGCGAGCACGCGGCCGATCAGATACGCCTGCGTGTCCTCGTTCACCACCGGCAGGTAGCTCTCGAGCGCGAGCATGCGCGATGGGTTGCAGGCCACCAAACGCCCCACCTCGGTGCGGTCCGTCAGCGGTCCCAGCTCGGGCCCCACGCTCGTCTCCGCCCCACGCGGCACCTCGTCGCGCGCGGCCGACGGCAGCATCGCGATCGGCGCCGTGAAGCAAGCCTCCAGCACATGGCGCAGCAAGTCCGTGTCCACGTCGGCCGCGTTCACGCCCTCCGGGAACAGCCCGATCTCATCGACCGAGAACGACGTCTCTTCGAGCAGCGTCGCCGTGCGCACATACGTGGCCGAGATCTCACTGTTCAGCAGCCGAGCCTCATCGATCGGAATCGACGTATCGACGGATTTTCCGCCACACGCCGCGGCGAGACTGACGAACAAGACAGCAGGGATCCAAAATCGAGATGTACGCATAGCAACTCACAAGAACGCGGAACGAAAATCGTCGCGGCATCTTAGTGATGTCCGGAGCGCGTGTCATGTTTAGCCGAGCGCGCCCAGCGCGGGAGCGAACCGGCGCCCTTTCGTCACCCCGTTCGGGTAGCTATACGAGGCCAACATTGCCCCCAGCGCGCCCCCGACGAACCATGGCCAAGAGAACCTCCGTCCGCACATTCCAGAAGGCACACGCCGCCGGAACGCCGATCACCATGGTGACCGCCTACGACGCCACGTTCGCCCGCCTGTTCGAGATGGCCGAGGTCGACTCCATCCTCGTCGGCGACTCGCTCGGAAACGTGGTGCAAGGCCGCGGCACGACACTGCCGGTGACCGTCGACGAGATCATCTACCACACCGCCGCCGTCATCCGCGGCACCAGCTCCGTGCACGTCATCGCCGACATGCCCTTCGGCAGCTACGGCGCCAGCGTGGAGCAGGCCGTGCACAACGCCTGCCGCATCATGAAAGAGTCCGGCGCACACGCCGTCAAACTCGAGGGCGGCGCCGCCATGGCACCCACCGTCCGCGCGCTCACCGACATCGGCGTCCCCGTCATGGGCCACCTCGGCTACACCCCGCAGTCCGTCCACAAGTTCGGCGGCCACTATGTGCAGGGCCGCGGTGACGACGCCAACCCGATGATCGAAGACGCCCACGCCCTCGAAGCCGCCGGCGCCTACGCCATCGTGCTCGAGCTCGTCCCCGCCCAGCTCGCCGCCGACGTCACCCAGGCCATCGGCATCCCGACCATTGGCATCGGCGCTGGAAACCAGACCTCGGGACAAGTGCTCGTCAGCTACGACATGCTCGGGCTCAACGACGAATTCAACCCCAAGTTCCTGCATAAATTCGCAGACTTATCGACCGTCGTCCGCGAAGCCACCGCCGACTATGTCGCGCAGGTCAAATCCCGCGCGTACCCCACCAAAGCCCACTCGTTCGAGTAATGCAGATCGTCACAACCAAAGCCGAACTCCGGCAAGTCCTCGACGCGTACAAGGGCGCCACCATCGGCTTTGCCCCCACCATGGGCTTCCTCCACGCCGGCCACATGAGCCTGTTCGACGCCGCCTCCGGCAACAACGACCTCGCCGTCGCGTCCATCTTCGTGAACCCCACCCAGTTCGGACCCAACGAAGACCTCGACGCCTATCCGCGTGACCCCGACGGCGACGCCCGCAAATGCGAGGCCTGCGGTATCGACGTGCTCTGGATGCCCGAGACCCCGTCCGTGTACGCCCCCGACCACAGCTCCACGATCCACGTCACCGGGCCCACCGAAGGACTGTGCGGCGGCGCACGACCCGGGCACTTCGACGGCGTCACCACCATCGTCGCCAAGCTCTTCAACCTCGTCCAACCTACGCGAGCATACTTCGGACAAAAGGACTTCCAGCAGCTCGCCGTCATCCGGCGCATGGTCCGAGACCTCGACATGCCCGTCGAGATTATCGGCATGCCCATCGTCCGCGAAGAAGACGGCTTGGCGATGTCCTCCCGCAACAAGTACCTGGACGCCGAGGCCCGCGACGCCGCGCTCACGCTGAGCCGCAGCCTCGGGGTCACCGAGGCGCTGTACGATAACGGCGAGCGCGACGCGACCGCCCTCGTCACCCGCCTCCGCGCCAGCCTCGACGTCGATCCGCGCGTTCGCATCGACTACGCCCAGCTGGTGGATGCCGAGTCGTTGGTCCCCGTCTCCGGGGTGCTCGAACGCCCGGCGTTGCTCGCCATCGCCTGTTTCGTCGGGGGCACGCGCCTGATCGACAACCGCGTGCTCGGCGACTGAGCAGCCCAATTTGGCACAATCGCCGCTTGACGCAATGCGTCATACACCTACAATCGGCGACTTCCGTGCGCATCCCCGCGCACCCTTTGAGCCATCCCACCCAACGTACGACCATGACGAACAACAACCTCCGACGCGGCATCCCCGCACTCTCCGCCGTGGTAGTCGGCCTCGTCGGCTGTGGCGAAGACACCATCCCCTTCGTCGACGACGTCCGCGAGCAAGACGCCGCGACCCGCGACGACGCCGGCACCGGTGAGGCCGACGCCTCCACCGACGACGCCTCCACCGACGACACCACCACCGAGGCGGACGCCGGCGACGACACGAGCACCGAGACCGACGCCTCGACCGGCACGCCCGACGCCACCCCCGGCGCCGCAACCGCCGCCACCGACGAACAGATCGCCAGCTGGGTTGAAGCCCTCTGCGCCGCATCGGTCGAGTGCTACGAAGGCTACGTCACCGCAGAAGAGTGCCCCGCCGACCAAGAGGCCTTCCTGCGTGACGACCTCGCCACCTACGCCGCACTCGGCGCAGAGTGCGACACCCTCAACATCGCCTACTGGAACTGCGCCGACGACGGCGTCTGCGGCGACGACGGATACCTCTCGACCGACTGCGACGACGAGTTCGCCGCGCTCGGCGCTGCAGGCTGCACGGCCGCCGACGGATAGGTCGGTCACCGCACCCTAACCGGAGCGGCAGACCCCCTCGCTACAAGTGCCCGCCGAGATTTCCCATGCTCGGCGGGCACTTGCGCGTTTGGAACGCCAGACCCCGACGAACCGGTTGCCACCCCAGCCGCCGCTTGGTACCCAGCCGCCGAATCCACCCTAGACCTCGGACACGCGATGCCTCGGTACAAGCGAATCATCATCAAGCTTTCCGGTGCAGCGATCGCCGGCAAGGCCAAGTTCGGGTTCGACCCGGACGCACTGGAACACATCTGCAACGAAGTCCTCGCCGTGCGCGATCTCGGCGTTGAAGTCGGCATCGTTGTCGGAGGCGGAAACATCTTCCGCGGCAACGTCGCCGAGCAGTGGAACATCAACCGCGTCGAAGCCGACAACATGGGCATGATGGCCACCATCATGAACGCCGTACTCATGCGCGCCGCTCTCAAGAGCAAAGGCAAGTACGAGGTCCGCGTCATGTCCGCCCTGCCCGCCGAAGCGGTCGCCGAGCCGTTCATCCACCTCCGCGCCATGCGCCACCTCGAGAAGGGCTTCATTGTCCTCTTCGCCGGCGGCATCGGGCAGCCGTACGTGACCACCGACTACCCCGCCGTGCAACGCGCGCTGCAGGTCGAAGCCGAGGCCATCCTCGTCGCCAAGCACGGCGTCGACGGCGTCTACACCAAGGACCCGCAGGTCAACACGGACGCCCGACGCTTCCGCTCGCTCTCGTACGACAACTTCGTACAGCGCGACCTCCGCGTCATGGACCAAAGCGCCCTGCTCCTCGCGCGCGACCACGGCCTGCCGATCCACATCTTCAACTTCGAAAAAGAAGGCTCCATCCAGCGCGTCTGCATGGGAGAAGATATCGGCACGACGCTCACGCCGATGTCGCAAGAAGTCCTCGCAGACTAATGGCGTGGGGACTGCTGCTCATCAACCTCGGGACGCCCGATGCGCCCGAGATTCCTGAAGTCCGTCGGTACCTCGACGAGTTCCTCATGGATCCCCGCGTCATCGACCTGAGCCCCCTCGGGCGACTCGCGCTGGTCAAACTCGCCGTGCTCCCGTTCCGGCCCAAGCAGTCCGCCGCAGCCTACAAAGAAGTGTGGACCGAGCGCGGATCTCCGCTGCTCTTCCACACCCAGGACCTCGCCGAGGCGGTACAAGCCAAACTCGGCGACGAAGCGCACGTCGAGATCGCGATGCGCTACCAGTCGCCCAGCATCGGCCAAGCGCTCGAGTCCTTCCGGCGGCGCGGCATCGACCGCATCGTCGCGATCCCCCTCTTCCCACAGTACTCGTCCGCCGCCACCGGCTCCGCGGTCGAGAAGCTCTGGAAAGAAGCGCTCCAGCGCTGGAACACGCCCGCCCTGGTCAACGTCCCCGAGTTCTACGACCACCCGGCATTCATCGAGGCGTTCCGAGCCATCGCAGCCCCCCGCCTAGCGGCCCAACAGCCCGACCGCGTGCTGTTCAGCTTCCACGGTCTACCCGAGCGACACTGCACCAAGTCCGACGAGTCGACCGGCGAGACCAAGCACTGCCTGGCCACCGCCAACTGCTGCGACGCCATCGTTCCAGCCAACCGCCGCTGCTACCGCGCCCAGTGCTTCGCCACCGCGCGCGCCCTCGCCGCCGCGCTTGAGCTCGCCGACGGCACCTGGGAGATCAGCTTCCAGTCCCGGCTCGGCCGCGACCCGTGGATCAAGCCCTACACGGACGAGCGCATCGCAGCGCTCCCCGCCGAGGGCGTGAAGTCCGTCGCCGTGTTCTCCCCCGCCTTCGTCGCCGACTGCCTCGAGACGCTCGAAGAGCTCGGCATGCGCGCAGACGAGGAGTTCCGCGCCGCCGGGGGCGAAGAGCTACAGCTCATCCCCTCGCTCAACGCCACGGCCCCGTGGGTCGACGCCGTCGTCGAGCTCGCGACCGAACACGTGCCCCCCGCCTGGCGATCCTGACCAGCGGCGCCCGGACAAATCACCACGGCCCGCGGGGGCCATTAGCCGCCCTCTGAGGGGCCGCTTGGTCGTGCGTCGCAAGTACGTGCTTGATTGAGCGCCGAGCTTGGGTTTATGTTTGTCGGAGACAATCCCCCGACATGAATGACGCGCAGGAACAAGGGCGCAATGATCGTGGCCGGCATATGTTTACTCATGTGCACAGGCTGCCTCTCTGAACGCGATCTCCGCATTGAATGCGAGACCGACGAGGACTGTGGTGCACGCGCCACTTGCGAGTTCCTCGTGTGCATACCGATCGATCCAAGCATCCCCGTGCTGGATTGCGGTGCCGGCCTCGTACAATGTGGTACCGAGTGTGTGGACGTGCGACGCGACATGAATCACTGCGGTGGTTGTTTCGATGTGTGCGAGGCGGGACCACAACAAGAAGCCGTCTGTGCCGCCAACGCATGCGTGCAAACATGCAGCGACAACTTCTGGGACCTCGACCCCGATGAACCCGGCTGTGAGTACGCCTGCACCCGCACATCACCCAGCGTGGAGACGTGCGACCGCGTCGACAATAACTGCGACGGCCTCGTCGACGGCGAGGACCCCACCATCGTCACGCCCGCCTGCGAGAACACCGAGGGCGTGTGTGTGAACGCCCGGCGCCCGTGCGTCGAAGGCCAGCTCCTAACCTGCGACGACAGCGACTACGCGCGCTTCGGCGACGGCCTGTACGAGGCCCCCGTAGAGGTCAGCTGCGACGGCATCGATAACAACTGCGACAGCAACGTAGATGAGCACTGTTGCCGCGCCGCTGACGCCCAATACGACCTCCGAAACGACGGCGGAGAACGCAGCGTCGCCGGGTTCTGGCGCGCCGGCGGAGAGCTCCGACTTGCGGTCATCAACACCGACAGTGACAGCGTTGAGGTGTACGTCGTCGACCCGTTCGAAGGGCAGGAGATCATCGAAACCTGGGATGACGTCCGCTGCGACGGCACCCTCGTCGACGCCCACTACGTGCCCGCCGCCCGCGCGATGGTCGTCGCCTGCAACGCCGGCGGCGCCGCCATCGGCACCTACGACGTCCGAGACGACCGGTTCGCAGTCGACCTCGAGACCAGCTCGCTCGAAGCCGCGACCCAGGTCACCGCGCACCTCTCCCGCGGCGCGTTCGCGACCATCGTGCAGACCGTCGACCTCAGCGACCAGTGGCACACCCGAATCATCAGCCAAGGCGACATCGAAACGTACTCCGCCGAGTTCGCGCCGGACGGCAAAGCCCGACGCACCGTCGCGCTCGCCCACATGAACGACGAGCTGCTCGTCGCCTACCCGGTCCGCACCGATGGCGTCGTGTGGCTCCAAACGCTCAACCGCGAACTCGAACCCCTCGGTGACCCCGAAGTCATCGTCCCCGATCTCGTGTGGGAGACCTCCGCCCCCAACGCCATCGCCGGACTCGGCGTAGACAGCACCACCGCGGTGTTCGCCGTCAGCGAGAACCCCAACACCCTGCGCGTGTTCCGATGGGACCACGCCGCACGCTCTGCAACAGAGATCGCTACGTTCGAAGCCGCCAACGTCCAGCGCATCACCCTCCAGGCGGTCGACGACCAACTCCTGATCGGCGCCGTCGTCGAGTCCGGGCTCGCAGCCTGGGAGATCGGCCTGAACGGCACACTGAACCACGAGTGGCGGTTCCGCGTCGGCAACGTACATCGCGCGTCCAACGACCGCGCACTGCCCGCCCGCTTCTCCATCGTATCCCAGCATGGCGTGCTCTACATCGCGTACGCCTCACCCATCGACGCCGCGGGCGACCCCTCGGGGTTGCTCCTTCACCGGCTCGGCGGAGACGCCGCGCCACTCTGCCGCTAACCCCCGCAGGTCTATGCCCCGCAACGTTCGCGTCCTCGGATCCATGGTCTGCTGCTTGTTCATCTACGCCTGTAGCGACAGCGAACCCACCCCACCCGCACCCGACGTGGGGGACACAGGAAGCGGTGAAACTGAACTATGTCCCACCGCACAGTCGTTCTGCGGCGATCGCTGCGTGGACTTGAGCGCGGACCCCAACCATTGCGGGACGTGTAACAGCGTCTGTGACGTCACCGAGACATGTACCGCGGGCACTTGTGATTGCTTTGCCCCCCTCCAGCGTTGCGGGGGCACCTGTAGCAACTTCCAGCACGATGAGAACAACTGCGGCGGTTGCGGCATCGACTGCAGCGAAGGGGAAACGTGTATCGACGGAAGGTGCAGCTTTGTGTGCAGCAACGGCCTCACGGCATGTGGTACCGGCTGCGCGAACACGTCCACAGATATGCAAAACTGTGGCGGATGCGAGCGCGTGTGCAGCGGCGGCGACAATCAATCCGGTGAGTGCCGCTCGGGCGCTTGCCACCTTGAGTGCGAGCCGGGCTGGCACGACCTCGACGGCGCCCGCGGATGCGAGTATTTCTGCGATCCCGCTGATGCAGGTGACGAAGTCTGCGACGGACAAGACAATGATTGCAATGGGTTCATCGACGAACAGGACCCCGGCTATCAAAAAGTCCTGTGCCCGCATCAGGACGGGGTTTGCGGAGGAGCATTCGCAACGTGCACGGAGGAGGGCCGTTTGGCAGGCTGCACACGAGAGGACTACGCGCTCTCGGCAGGGGACAGCTTTTACGAGCCCGGGCTTGAGTCCTGGTGTGACGGCATCGACAACAATTGCAGCGGCACCGCCGATGAGAACTGCTGCACGTTCGAAGACATGCCTATCGTCGCCCCCGTCGGGGGCGTCCCCCCCGGTTGGGAGTCCGCAACTGCCAATTTCTTCCGAATGGGTCCAATCAACGACGGTCCGTTCCCAATGCTCGCGGGCACAGTCGAAGGATTCAGCGGTGGCATACCCGTATCTGCAGCCGCGATAGTTCGGTTCCCCGTGGACGGCGGACACGCGACGGTCCTTCACGAGTGGGATAAGAGCACAATCAGCTTAGGTGATGACGCTCCACGGCTACTCGACGCCGTTTGGCACGATGGCATCGTGGCATATCTGGAGTTTCCGGAGGAGTCACTGCATCGAGTACTCCTGGACAGCGAGGGAAACGTTGTGTCGGACCAAGAAGTCGTGCTTCCACCCCAGTTCGAATCATTTTCCGAGCTCCGGGCAGCGGTCAGGGGCGACGAAGGCGAGAGCGTCTTGCTTCGTGGAAGGTTGAGCGGCCAGTCTACTGATATTCTTGCGTTCGGTCGGGTGAGCGGAGCTGGAGTTTTCACGCTGGGCGCAACCGGGGACACGGGAACACCTTGGCTCGTTAGTATTGCCACCCACGACGACTGGTCAGTCGCATGCGCCATGATTCGCGATCGAGACCCCGCTCTCTACTGCTACGAACTCAGCTCGGACCTCGAGATCATGAATACGCATGTCTACGAAGCCAACACCGGTGTGAACCTCCGCAACGGTTTCGTACAAGAAGCCGACGGCTATATCCTGTACTTCCCAGAGCCAGATCAAACGTCCATTTTCTCGCTCAGTGTCAATGCCGACGGGGGTTTCACGCGCGCGCGCTCTAGTCTGGGAACGACCGATGGAGTAGTCGGAACCGGCCCGCTTCCAGGACCGCGCGCCGCCATAATCACAATTCCCAGTTGGGTCCCGGAAGAACAGGTCGAGTTCGTCGTTTCTATACCCTCGAATTCTGGCCGCAGCGTTGCGAGATTCCCCACACCGACAGCACCGTTAGGAATAGGGATCGCCGCTGGCCGCTCCTACGTATTCGTGCCCTCATTGGATTCTACCGATCCTGAGCAGACACGCATGCCGTGGGCATTTCCCCTCTCTCGCGACGGCGTAGCCCTGTGTAACGACATCGGGGAGTGACGCTTGACGGCGCGTTGCACCGCAGCCACAACGCGCTATCCATCGACCCACCGAGCAACGTGGCTGCACCGACTTCGCAACGTATCGCCCTCCCCGACAACGTCCCCACGGACATCCCCGGCGAGGGCATCGTCGCGCATTGGTACCGCCCCACCATCGTACACGCGGAGCGGAACCAACGCGGCGTCGTGTGCCTGCCCATCCAAGGCGGCGACTACGAAGTCTCCACGCTGCTCGCCGAGTTCCTCGCCAAGCGCGGATACCACACGCTGCGATTCGAACGACGCGCTGAGTGGCTCGACCACGAGGTCGCGCTGCCCGTGCTCGCGCAACTGGTACCCCACTTCGTGGCCGACATTCGCCGCACGGTCGACCACTGGCTCGGCCTCCCCGACGCCCCCACCGCTCCCACCCTCGGCCTCCTCGGCGTGAGCATGGGCGCGATGACTGGAACGCTCCTCGCCGCCAGTGATCCGCGCTTTGCCGCCGTCGTCCTCTGCATCGGAGGCGGCGAGCTCTCAGACATACTCGTCGACGGACGCGACACCGAGCTCGACGCATGGCGCGTCCACATGGTGGAAAAGCTCGGTGGCGCTGAGGAATTCGCCAACGAAGTTCGAACCCACGTGCGCCAGATCGGCGTCCTCGACGCAGGCGCCCAGCTCGACGCTAAGCGTACCCTCTTCGTCGCCGCACGCTTCGACCGGGTCGTCCCCTGGAGCGCCAGCAAGCGCCTCTGGAACGCCATCGGACAGCCCAAACGCATCACATTGCCCACCGGGCACTACTCCGCGGCCATCGGGCTTCCACTCATCAAGAGCGCCGCAACCCGCTGGTTCGACAAGCACCTGATCCAAGAACCTACGTAGCGCCACAAGCGTGCGCCTCGTGGCCTAGCTCGGCAGGTTCGCCGCTGCCGACACCGCGTCGACAAACTGGGCCGGCTCGCCCGGGGTCAGCACCATCGGCACACCCGACGTAAAGCGAAGCACCACGCTCTTCTCCAAGTCGGTCCCTAGCACCCGGTACATGCCGAGCGTCGCGTTGCGGAATCGACCGGAGTACGCGAAGGCGCCGCCGTTGCCAAACACCCGCATCGATTTCGCCGTCGCCTCGGGCTCCGCCGTGGCCGAGGCCAACTCAGCGAGCGACACACGCGTGGTCCAGAACGGTCGCACGACAAGCACGACACCAGGCTCCACCCGATAGCCGCGAACAGCGAACAGCGCCGTCGCAACCAACACCACGGCCGGAAGCACCGCCATCGACCCGTACCATGCGAACGGTTCAACAGCGGGCGGCGCTGCGAACACCGCCAACGCGATGACGAGCAACATCAAACCGACGAACAGCCCAGACATCATCCGAAGCGTTCGTCCCCATGGCGCAGTGAACTCGCCCGCCGACACGGCCGCGCCGCCCAACTAGGCGACCGCGCGCGTGGCCGCAGAGACCATCGACTCAAGATCGTTCACACGGATGAGCAGCTCGGCGTAACGGGAGAGTGCCCCGTTGAGCCACTGCTCCATCAACTCATTCTCTTCGCGCTGCTCGGCAAGCTCCGCTTCGACAGCGGCATGCGCAGCGGCCGACGTACCGGCAGCCTCCCGAAGTCGCTCAAGCTCGGCTGCCTGGTCCGCACCCGCGTTCGCACGCTCCTCGAGTGCCGTGCGCAAGGCCTCCACGCGACGCTCCGCGTCCGACGCACGACCGCGCGTCCGCACGAGCTCAGAGTGCGTCGCTCGCAACATCGCCTCGGTATCCGAGAGCTGTGCGCGCGCCAGGTCGCCTTCGACCTTCAACTCCTCGTTCTCGTTATGCAGCGTGATCATCCGCGACTGCATATCTTGAAGCGCCATCTGCAGGTCGAGCATCTCGTCCCGCAGGCCTTCTACTTCCGAAGCGCTCGCTACCCGCGCCGTCTCCGCCGCAGCAGTCGCCGCACCTTCGAAACGCGTAATCTGAGCTTCGAGCGCCGCCATCTGCGCACGGTCGATCGCCCGACCCTTCCGAGCCTCGTGCAACTCCGCCGTCAGCGTCTTCGCTTCCCGACGAAGACGACGAATCTCCGCGGCGTCCGCTTCGTTCCGCAACTGGGCACCCTGCAGCTCGTCGTTCAGACGAACCAGCGACTCACGCAACGACTGCAACAACTCTTCGTTCGGCTCCGACGAGTACCGAGCCTCAATCAAGCGCGCACCCGCATGGGCGACCTCGTGGCGAAGCTCGTCGGCCTCATCCGGGTCCAGCGTCGCTTCCGACACATCTACCTGCGCCTCGATCGACGCCAGTCCGTCCGCCAGCGCATCCAAACTACCGGCGATGGTCGCTCCATAGGGCTGACCATCGAGGTCGTGACGTCGCTCCGAAGCGTCCAAACCGTGAACCCGTGCAGCGACAGCACTACGCTGGCGCGGGAAGTTCATGATCGCGAATCCGGGGGTTGAGGTGTCGTCGGTGTCCATATTGCCGTGCGGGAAGGTGTTGCGCCTACATCATGCCACCTCGGATCACAGAGTCAAATATTGGTCGCACGGTTCCGCACGTTATTTCACCGCCGTTAACCGCACCCTACGGCGCGACACTTACACCAGCTAACACGCTGAAATCACGCAACTATTTGCGAATCGGAGAATCCGTCTCGACCGCGGGCACAGCCCGTGGTCACAGGCACAGCCTATTTTTTGCTGCGCGACACGATGCCCAAAAACGAAGGAAGGGAACGCTCAGCGTTCCCTTCTTCGTAAACTTAGCGCTACCGAACTACTCGGCGGGCACCACAGCGTCGGCGACATCACCAGCGTCGGACTCGGGCGCGATGACCAGGTCCAGCATGCGGTAAGCGTCGAGACCTGTACCGGCCGGGATCAGACGACCCATGATGACGTTCTCCTTGAGGCCGCGCAGGTAGTCGACCTTGGCGTGAATCGACGCCTCGGTGAGCACCTTGGTGGTCTCCTGGAACGACGACGCCGAGATGAACGACTCGGTCGAGAGCGCCGCCTTGGTGATGCCCAAGAGCAGGTCCTCGGCGTATGCCGGTCGACCACCCTCAACCACCGCCTTGTCGTTGGCGCTATCGAACACTTCACGGTCAACGTGCTGGTCGACGAGGAACGCCGTATCACCGACGTCCTTCACCTTAACCCGACGCATCATCTGACGGACGACCGTCTCGATGTGCTTGTCGTGGATACGCACGCCCTGGAGACGGTACACCTGCTGGATCTCGTCCACCAAGTACGCCGCGAGCTCCTTCCGACCGGACACCGCGAGGATGTCGTGCGGGTTGACGGAGCCTTCCGTGAGCGGCTCGTTCGCGCGAACGTAGTCGCCTTCCTGAACCGTGATGTGCTTGCCCTTCGGGATGGCGTAGGTCGCCTTCTCACCGACTTCCGGCACCACGTGCACGTAGCGCTTACCCTTCGTCTCGCGACCGAACTGGACCTGACCGTCGATGGTCGCAACCACCGCCAGCTCCTTCGGCTTACGCGCTTCGAACAGCTCAGCAACACGCGGCAGACCACCGGTGATGTCCTTGGTCTTCTGCGACTCGCGCGAGACCTTGGCCACAACCTGACCCGCTCGGATGTCGTCGCGGTCGCCCACTTCGATGACCGCGCCCGTCGGCAGCTGGTACGTCGCGAGGGTCTTGTTGCCCTCCTTCGACTTCACAACGATTCGCGGACGCGCGCTGGCGTCACGGGAGTCCGTAATGATCTGACGTGCCAAGAAGGTGGTCTGGTCGATGGACTCTTCCATCGTCACGCCTTCGATGATGTCCTCAAAGCGGACAACACCGTCGTAACCACACAGGATCGGGTTGGAGTAGGGGTCCCACTCTGCGAGCGTCGTTCCGCCCTCAACCGTCGAGCCCTCTTCGAAGTGAAGACGCGCGCCGTACACGAGCGGGAACGATTCGCGGGTCTGACCCTTCTCGTCCTGAAGCAACACCTTCGCGTTACGGTTCATGACGATCCAGCCCTTGCCATCGATGGCGTTGACCCGACGGACGTCCTCGTAGCGCAGCGTACCCCGCGCACGGTTCTCGATGCTCGACGACTCCGCCTGCAACGTACCGACACCACCAAAGTGGAAGGTACGCATGGTCAGCTGAGTACCGGGCTCGCCGATGGACTGCGCGGCGATGATGCCGACAGCCTCACCCACGTTGACCAGGCGCCCACGCGCGAGGTCACGACCGTAGCAGCGTGCGCACACACCACGACGCGACTGGCACGTCAGCGGCGAGCGAACGCTCACCTTGTCGACACCAGCGTCCTGAATGATCTTCATCACGTCGTCCGACACTTCCGTGTCAGCATCCACGATGATGTTGTCGTCGTACGGGTGGTACACCGGCTCCAACGTCACGCGACCCACAACGCGGTCGCTCATCGGCTCGATGATCTCACCACCCTCGATGAGGGCACCGAGCTCGAGGCCGTCGAGCGTTCCACAGTCAGGCTGCGAGATGATGGCGTCCTGCGACACGTCGACGAGACGACGGGTCATGTAACCCGAGTTCGCCGTCTTCAGCGCCGTGTCCGCGAGGCCCTTACGAGCACCGTGAGTGGAGATGAAATACTCCAGACCGGTGAGACCCTCGCGGAAGTTCGCCATGATCGGCGTCTCGATGATCTCGCCGGACGGCTTGGCCATAAGACCGCGCATACCGGAGAGCTGACGCATCTGCTGAGCAGAACCACGCGCTCCGGAGTCCGCCATGATGTAGATGGAGTTGAACGACTCGATCTGCTGATCCTTCCCGTCAGGGTTGGTCACCACCTCGAACGACATCTCCTTCATCATCTGCTCGGCGACACGCTCCGTGGCAGCAGCCCAGACGTCGACGACCTTGTTGTATCGCTCGCCGACCGTAAGCGCGCCTTGACGCTGCTCCGTGTCGATCTGCTTAACCTCATCGGTCGCCTCGTCGAGGATATCCCACTTGTCCGCCGGGATGATCATGTCGGTCAGACCGACAGTACAACCGGAACGCGTCGACCACGTGTAACCCAGCGTACGCATACGGTCTGCGAACAGTACCGTCGCCTTCTCGCCAGCCAGCCCGTAGGCGACGTCGATCAGGTGCCCGAGGTCCTTCTTCTTCAGGGTGCGGTTCACCATGTCGAAGGGGAGCGCGTCGGGCAGGATGTCAGAGAAGATCACGCGACCGGGGGTGGTGTCGTAAACGGCACCACGCACGCGGCACTTGATGCGCGCCTGCAGCTCCACCACGCCGGCGTCGAGCGCCGCCACGATCTCTTCCGAACCCGAGAACGCCTTACCGGCGCCCAGCGCGAACGGACGGTCACGCGTCATCCAGTAACAGCCGAGGACGATGTCCTGCGTCGGTCCGATGACCGGCTTGCCGTTGGCGGGCGACAGAATGTTGTTCGTCGACAACAGGAGAACGCGGGCCTCGACCTGCGCCTCGATCGACAGCGGAAGGTGAACCGCCATCTGGTCGCCGTCGAAGTCAGCGTTGTACGCCGAGCAAACCAACGGGTGAACCTGGATCGCCTTGCCCTCGATCAACACCGGCTCGAAAGCCTGGATGCCGAGACGGTGCAGCGTAGGCGCACGGTTCAACAGAACCGGGTGCTCCTTGATGCACTCGTCGAGCACGTCCCAAACCTCGGCAGTCGCCTTCTCGACCAAGCGCTTCGCGCTCTTGATGGTCGACACGTGGCCACGCGCCTCGAGCTTGTTGTAGATGAACGGCTTGAACAGCTCGAGCGCCATCTTCTTGGGAAGACCACACTGGTGGAGCTTCAACTCGGGACCGGCCACGATGACCGAACGACCCGAGTAGTCCACGCGCTTGCCGAGCAAGTTCTGACGGAAACGACCGTGCTTGCCGCGAAGGGCGTCAGACAGCGACTTCAGCGGGCGCTTGTTCGGGCCCGTGATGGTCTTGCCCCGACGACCGTTGTCGAAGAGCGCGTCCACCGCTTCCTGCAGCATGCGCTTCTCGTTCCGGATAATGATCTCCGGAGCGTTCAGTTCGAGCAGCCGCTTCAACCGGTTGTTCCGGTTGATCACGCGGCGGTACAGGTCGTTCAAGTCGGACGTCGCGAAGCGACCGCCATCCAGCGGAACCAGCGGACGCAGATCCGGCGGCAGCACCGGGATGACCTCGAGGACCATCCACTCTGCCTTGTTCACGCTGTTGCGGAAGGCCTCGATGACCTTCAAGCGCTTCGACATCTTCTTGCGCTTGGCTTCGCTCGTCGCCTCACGCATGCCAATACGAAGCTCTTCCGCGAGACCCTCGATGTCGAGGTTCTGCATCAGAATGCGGATCGCCTCAGCGCCCATGCCGGCGTCGAATGCGCGCCAGCCGAACTCTTGCGCAGCCGCCTGGTACTTCGACTCGGACAGGATCTCTCCCACCTCCAGAGTCGTGTCACCGGCATCCGTCACCACGTACGCCACGCAGTACAGAACCTTCTCAAGGTCCTTCAGCGCGATGTCCAACAAGTGACCGATACGGCTCGGCAGCGACTTCAGGAACCAGATGTGCGCGACCGGAGTCGCCAGCTCAATGTGGCCCAAACGCTCGCGACGAACCTTGGACTGGATGACCTCGACGCCGCACTTCTCGCAGACGATGCCGCGGTGCTTCATGCGCTTGTACTTACCGCACAAGCACTCGTAGTCCTTCACGGGTCCGAAGATCCGCGCGCAGAACAGGCCGTCGCGCTCAGGCTTGAACGTACGGTAGTTGATCGTTTCGGGCTTCTTTACTTCGCCGAACGACCACTCGCGGATCCGCTCGGGCGAAGCCAAGCTGATCTGAATCGCGTTGAAGTTCAGCGGATCCTTCGGCTTATCGAAAAAGCTAAAGATGTCTTTCATGGGATGCCTTGTGTTGCCGTTCGCTGATTAGCTGGCGTCTTCGAGAAGCTCGACGTTGAAGCACAGCGACTGCAGCTCCTTCATCAGAACGTTGAAGGACTCCGGGAGTCCCGCCTCGTGAGCGTTCTCGCCCTTCACGATGTTCTCGTACATTCGCGTACGACCGTTCACGTCGTCGGACTTCACCGTCAGGAACTCCTGCAGTGAGTAGGCCGCGCCGTAGGCTTCCATCGCCCAAACTTCCATCTCACCCAAACGCTGACCGCCGAACTGCGCCTTGCCGCCCAGGGGCTGCTGCGTCACGAGCGAGTACGGTCCGATGGAGCGAGCGTGGATCTTGTCGTCGACCAAGTGGTGCAGCTTGAGCACGTACATGACGCCGACGGTGACCTTCTGCGAGAACTGCATGCCGGTGTGACCATCCGAGAGGAAGCTCTTACCGTCAGGCTGAATGCCGCAGACCTTGTACAGGCGCTGGAGGTCCTCCTCGTGCGCACCGTCGAAGACAGGCGTCGCGAAGTGAACACCGCGCTCCATCGTCTCGGCAACACCGATGACCTCGTCGTCCGACAGCGAGTCGACCAAGTCGTCAACCTTCTGAACGGCGAACACAGCCTTCATCAGCTCGCGAAGCGTTGCGATATCGTCGCGCTCCACGGCCTCTCGGACCAAGCGACCGACAGTCCAGGCGATCCAACCCAGGTGGGTCTCAAGGATCTGACCAACGTTCATTCGGCTCGGAACGCCAAGCGGGTTCAAGCACACGTCTACCGGCGTGCCATCCTCCAGGTACGGCATGTCCTCGATGGGGAGGATGCGCGAGACAACGCCCTTGTTGCCGTGACGTCCCGCCATCTTGTCGCCGACCTGAAGCTTACGCTTCACGGCCACGTACACCTTCACCATCTTGATCACGCCGGGTCCGAGCTCGTCGCCCTTATCCAGCTTCTCGATCTTCTCTTCCGTCTTGATCCGGATGTCCTGGATCTCGTCTTCGAGAATCTGAAGGATCTGGTCACGCTTCGACTCGATCTCCGCGTCGACGTGAATCGAACGCCAGTAGCGACGAGGGACCTCGTCGAGCACCGAACGTTCAATCTTAGCGCCCTTCTTCAGGAGCACCTTCTTCTTGTCGTCGATCAGGTCGCTGTTGAGCTTCTGACCTTCGATAAGCTCGCGGACACGACGGAACGCGGCGTCACGAAGGATCGTGATCTCGTCGTGCTCGTCCTTCAGCAGGCCGCGCTTCTCGTCCTCAAGGATCTTCTTGGAACGCTCGTCCAAGTCGATGCCCTTACGGCTGAACACCTTGGCGCCAATGACGATACCACGCGTGCCGGGAGGCATGCGCAGCGAGGTGTCGCGAACGTCACCCGCCTTCTCGCCGAAGATGGCGCGAAGCAGCTTCTCTTCCGGGGACAGCTGCGTCTCGCCCTTGGGCGTGATCTTGCCGACCAGAATGTCGCCGTTCTTCACTTCGGCGCCAACGCGCACGATGCCGGAGTCGTCCAGGTCGGCCAACGCCTCTTCACCCACGTTCGGGATGTCGCGCGTGATCTCTTCCTTTCCGAGCTTCGTGTCGCGGGCGACGCAGTCGTACTCCTCGATGTGCACCGAGGTGAAGACGTCCTCCTTAACAACACGCTCCGAGATGAGGATGGAGTCCTCGAAGTTGTAGCCGTTCCACGGCATGAACGCGACGAGCACGTTCTGGCCGAGCGCCAGCTCGCCACGGTCCGTCGCCGGACCATCAGCGATAACATCGCCCTTACGGACGCGCTCGCCCGCACGGACAATCGGCTTCTGGTTGATACACGTCGACTGGTTCGATCGCTTGTACTTGACCAGCTTATAGATGTCCGGACGTGCTGCGATGATGTCGTCGTCCGAGTCCGCCTTGATGACGATACGTCCGGCGTCCACCGACTCCACAACGCCGTCGTGACGCGCAACGCACGTAACACCGGAGTCGCGTGCGACCGCGCGCTCCATACCGGTACCGACCACAGGGGCCGCGGTACGAAGCAGCGGAACCGCCTGGCGCTGCATGTTGGAACCCATCAACGCGCGGTTGGCGTCGTCGTGCTCCAGGAACGGAATGAGCGCGGCAGCGACCGACACCAGCTGGTGCGGCGCCACGTCCATCAACGTGATCTCGTCACGCTTCAGGTACGTCGGCTCGCCATAGCTACGGCACGGCACCAGGTCGTTCACGAACGCCCCGGACTCATCCATCGGCTCAGCGGCCTGCGCGATGTTGTTCTTCTCTTCCTCGAGAGCCGAGTACCACTTCACATCGTCGGTCGGCTTGCCGTCCTTCACCTTGCGGTAGGGGGACTCGATGAAGCCGTACTCGTTGATGCGAGCGTACGTCGCCAACGACGCGATCAGACCGATGTTCGGGCCTTCCGGCGTCTCGATCGGGCAGATACGACCGTAGTGAGTCGTGTGAACGTCGCGAACCTCGAAGCCCGCACGCTCACGCGTAAGGCCGCCCGGCCCGAGCGCCGAGAGACGACGCTTGTGCGTGACCTCGGAGAGCGGGTTGGTCTGGTCCATGAACTGCGAGAGCTGGCTGCCGCCGAAGTACTCCTTCACAACCGCCGTAACCGGCTTCGCGTTGATCAGGTCGTGCGGCATCAGGGTCTCGATCTCTTGGCTCATGCTCATCTTTTCTTTGATGGCACGCTCCATTCGTACGAGGCCGACGCGGTACTGGTTCTCGAGCAGCTCACCGACCGCGCGGACGCGACGGTTGCCCAAGTGGTCGATATCGTCGGTGTCGGCGTTGGCCGACTTGGCCTCCAGCAACAGACGGACCGTCTCGATGACGTCGCGGCTGTGGAGGACCGTGTAGTCCAGCGGGAAGTCGAGATCGTACTTGTGGTTCAGCTTGAGACGGCCAACCTTCGAGAGGTCGTAGCGCTCCGCTTTGTAGAACAAGTTCTCGAACAGGTTCTCCGCGGTCTCCATCGTCGGCGGATCGCCCGGACGAAGACGCTGGTAGATCTCAAGCCGAGCATCCTCGGGGCTGGAGACCTTGTCCACGGCGAGCGTGTCGCGAAGGAACGAACCGACGCGGATACCGTCGATGAAGAGGACCTTCATCGATGTGATGCCACGACCAACCAGCTCTTCGATCTTGGCTTCGTTGAGGCGCTCGTTGGCCTCCACGATGATCTCGCCGGTCTCTTCGTCGTACACTTCCTCGGCCGCAACCTTGGTGTACAGTTCCTCTTCGATGGCGATCGGGATGCGCTCCATCCCGGCCTTCACCATCTTACGGATCTTGCTCTTGGTGAGCTTCTTCTTGGCGCGCACGATGACGTCGCCCGAAGAGAGCTCGGTCACGTCGACAGACGCCACCGTCTCCGCGTGGAGCTCGGGGTTGAGCACCTTGTACGCAACCTTGCCGTCGAACTCGACGACCTCGGTGTCGTAGTACATCCCAAGGATGTCCTCGGCGCTGTACCCGGAGCGATCAACCTCTTCCTCACGACGGTCCGGATCCGGCGGGTGCTGGTACAGCGCGCGCAGGAGCACGGTCGCCGGCAGCTTGCGCCGACGGTCGATTCGAACGTGAAGAATATCTTTGGCGTCGAACTCGAAGTCGATCCACGAACCGCGGTACGGAATGATCCGCGCGGAGTAGAGCAACTTGCCCGACGAGTGGGACTTCCCGTTGTCGTGGTCCAAGAATGCGCCCGGCGAGCGGTGCAGCTGGGACACGATAACGCGTTCGGTGCCGTTGATGATGAACGTACCGTTCTTGGTCATCAGCGGGATGTCCCCAAAGAACACTTCCTGCTCTTTGACGTCACGGATCGAGCGGACGCCCGTCTCCTCGTTTACATCCCAAACGACCAAACGGATCACGACCTTCACCGGAGCGGCGAAGGTCATGCCACGGGCCATACACTCGTCTACGTCATACTTCGGCCGCTCCAGGCGGTAATCCACGAACTCCAGAGAGCAAGTCTCATTGAAGTCTTTGATCGGGAATACCGACTTGAACACGCCTTGAAGTCCCACATCATGACGATCTTCCGAAGGAACATCCGACTGCAAAAACATGTCGAATGATCGCTTCTGAATATCGATCAGGTTGGGGATTTCAACAGCCCGGTCCAGGCGGGCAAAAGATTTACGTAGACGGAAATTTGTCTGGATTACAGACGCCATCAACTCTCCTCGACGTTTCGGAAATCGCAGAGGGCAACACCTGTTGCCCTACCTACGGTCCCCGACTGAGTTTCGCCCGTTTGTTTCGAAGCAGCCACCGTGCTCCACGAACGCCCAAAGCTGCCACACTCCCTTCTTCAGGAAGTTTGCGGCAGCATCTCTTGAGTGTCCGTTAAGTCCGTTGGGCATCGATGCGGCTCCAGGCGGCTCACACACCGCGAATTGTGTGAACCGGGCCCCCGTAGGGGCGAAGGAAAGCGGTCTTACGGATAGGAGCAAGGTGTGTCAAGCCGTTTTCACGCAGAGTGATCCTTCGCAAAAACGAAGAAACGGGCGCCCTTACGGAGCGCCCGTCCCATTCTGCCCGGGCCGAAGCCCGAAGACAGCTCTACTTGGCTTCGGCGGAACCGCCAGCCTCGGTGATCTGCGCGACGATGTCGGCAGCCTCTTCCTTGGAGACGCCCTGCTTGATGGCGCTCGGGACGCCCTCGACGAGCTCCTTGGCCTCCTTGAGACCCAGGCCGGTCACGCCGCGGACGACCTTGATCACGCCGATCTTCTTGTCGCCGAAGCTCGTGAGCATCACGTCGAACTCGGTCTGCTCTTCAGCAGCCGCGCCGCCGCCGTCGCCGCCGCCGCCGGCGACCATCTGCACGGCCGCTGCGGCCGTGACGCCCCACTCTTCCTCAAGCGAGGAAGCGAGGTCGGCGAGTTGCTTCACGGTCATGTTCGACAAGAGCTCGATGATTTCGTTCTGTTCCATGGGGTACTCCTAGATTGCCTTGCGGCGTGTTGTTGGATGGGTGGGGGGTGAGGGTCTAACCCTCGAGCTGATCCCGGCGGGCGTTGAGGACGCCAACCATGTCGCGCTGCGCAGCAACGAACACGCGGACCAACTTGGTCGGGACGGCCGTGCAAAGACCAATGATCTTCGCGCGGAGCTCGTCTCGGCCCGGAAGCTTCGACATCGCGACGACGCCAGCAGCGTCCAAGACATCTTGGCCGTCGAAACCAGCCTTGATCTCGAACTTGTCGTTCTTCGACTTGAAGTCGACGAGGACCTTCGCCGGGGTGCCAGGCTCTTCGGGGTGCGTCGCGATCGCGACGGGTCCGACGAACTGGTTCGCCAGTTGCTCTACATGAGTTCCGGCCACGGCACGCCTCGCGAGCGTGTTCTTAACAACCTGGAAGTTCGCGCCCTTCTTTCGAAGTTCCGCGCGAAGCTGGTTGACCGTGTTGACCGGGATGCCGGCCGTCGACGCGAGGACGACGGAAGGCGACTCAGTGAGCAACTCGCGAAGTTCGGCGACGACCTTCTCTTTCTCTTCTTTGGTCATCTGTTTTCTCCGTGAGTGAGGGAATGCGAACCAACCGTTGAAGCCATTACGACTCAGCCCCGCTGGGCTGGGCCAAGCGGGGCTGAAAGTCACAGACAAGGGCGAGCCCTGGTCTTCAATGTGCTTCCAACCTCCGCCGGCAATATTGAGTCCCTAGGGACGCCGACTTCTCAGGTTAGGTTTGGTGCGGTGGAATCTGTTTCGGACAGTTTTGCGTGTTGCAGGGATCCGAGGATCGGCTTCCTACGCTTCGAGCGAGGCCGCGTCAATACGAATACCAGGTCCCATCGTGGACGAGATCGTCGCACGGCGGAGGTAGATACCGCGAGCCGATGCCGGCTTCAGGCGGTACAGCATCTGGATGATGCTCGTGATGTTCGCAACGAGCGCGTCTTCGTCGAACGAAGCCTTGCCCACAGCGGCGTGCACGATACCGGTCTTGTCGACGCGGAACTCCACGCGGCCCGCCTTCATCTCGCCGACCGCTTTCGCGACGTCGAACGTGACGGTGCCCACCTTGGGGTTCGGCATCAAGCCGCGGGGTCCGAGGACACGACCGAGACGACCGACGATGCCCATCATGTCGGGCGTCGCGACAGTCGCGTCGAAGTCCATCCAGCCACCCTGGATCTTCTCCATGAGGTCTTCCGCACCGACGATGTCGGCACCGGCCTCGAGGGCTTCCTTCTCCTTCTCACCGCGCGCGAACACGGCGACTCGGATGGTCTTGCCCGTTCCGTGCGGGAGGACCAACGCGCCGCGGACCATTTGGTCAGCGTGACGCGGGTCAACGCCGAGGTTCACGGCAATTTCGACGGACTCGTCGAACTTGGCCGTGGCGCGCGTCTTAAGCAGACGCACCGCCTCGTCGATGGGGTATTGGGTGAGGGTATCGTACCCTTGACGGGTCGAGAGGGTTCTTTTGCTGTGACGTGCCATCGTTATCTCCTACGACTCAATGTCGACGCCCATGCTGCGCGCGGATCCTGCCAACGTGTTCATCGCCATGGCGACGTCGTCGGTGTTCAGGTCGGGCAGCTTGACCTCGGCGATCTCGCGAAGTTGCGCTTGCGTGAGCTTGCCGACCTTGTTCCGGTTAGGAATGGCCGAGCCGCTCTTCAGGTTCAGGGCCTTCTTGATCAGCCAGGACGCCGGGGGCGTCTTGAGCTCGAACGTGAAGGATCGGTCGGAGAAGATCGAGATCTCCACCGGCACGATCATGTCGCCCTTCTCCGCGGTACGCGCGTTGAACTCTTTGCAGAACTGCATCATGTTGACGCCGTGCTGACCCAGGGCGGGTCCGACCGGCGGCGCGGGCGATGCTTTTCCAGCAACGAGCTGGAGCTTTACGATTGCTTCTACTTTCTTTGCCACTTGACTCTCCCATGTGCGGCTTGGCCGCGTTGACGCCTAGATTGGCGCTTCGCATGGTGCGAACGAGTTTGAGGATGCGCCGCTAGCTAGCGAGCGGCTCAACCTCATCAAACTCCAGCTCGACCGGCGTGGCCCGGCCGAAGATGGAAACGAGAACTCTGACCTTCTCTTTGTCGGGATTTACTTCTTCCACGACGCCAGAGAAATTCTTGAACGGGCCGTCGATCACTCGGACTTGGTCGCCTTCGGCGAACTCGATGGAGGCCTTCGGTGCCTTGAGGCCCTCCTCCATCTGTCCAAGGATGCGCTCGACCTCGTGAGGAGGAACGGGTTGGGGCTTGGTGCCACCAATGAAGCCGATCACGCGCGGGGAGTCCTTGACCACGTGCCACATCTCGTCGGTCAGCTCGAGCTGAACCAGGATGTAGCCAGGGAAGAACTTCTTCGCGCGCTCGCTGCGCTCACCCTTCTTCACCTCAACCACTTGCTCCATCGGGATGATGATCTCGCCGAGGTTGTGGCTTTGTTTATATTGGGCGGCGGTCTGTTGCAGACCAATACGGGCCTTGAGCTCGTATCCGGAGTGCGTGTGAACCACGTACCATTGCATGTCGCTTGGCTCGGTCATCTCGCTCTCACAGAATCAGGTCAGTAGTGAACTTCCAGACGAAGTCGAACGCGGCGAGCACCACGGCGGTGACCATCGCGAAGATGATGACCACGTAGGTGGAGCGCTGCGTTTCCGAGCGCTCAGGCCAGGTGACTTTCGACAGTTCAACGGCGACCTCGGTCGCCCACTTGTAGACGCGGGCGTTGCGCCACATCCACACCGTGAGGGCGATTCCAGCGGCAACGCCGATGAACGCCGACAGGTGTAGATCACCAGCGATCATGCGATCCGCGCGGGGTCCGAACAGACCAAAGATCAGCCCGCTGACGTTGGCGAAAAGCCAAGCCAGGACGAGTCCGACCGCGAGGAACGCGACGTTAAGCTGTCGGGTGACGGTTTCCATCGTCGACTCTAAAATTGTGGGCCACCGAAGGCGGCGGCGCCAGGGGGATCGGGCAGCGGCGGTTGCCACTAACACGATCTTCAGCACGGCAGGAAGGACTTGAACCTACAACCTGCGGATTTGGAATCCGCTGCTCTGCCAATTGAGCTACTGCCGTATGGGTCAGGCCCGCGAGCAGATGCACGCGAGCCTGAATCTCTTATGCGCCGAAGCGCAAATTGGCTACTTGATGACCTTGGCCACAACACCGGCGCCGACGGTACGGCCGCCTTCGCGGATAGCGAAGCGCAGACCTTCGTCCATGG
>CBDUJZ010000070.1:0-24963 GCA_965367675.1 uncultured Myxococcales bacterium
CGATGATTGGCGTCAATTGGGACGCCGCGTGGGTTGAAACCTGTCCTTCGACTTCGCTCAGGAAGGGTGGCTTGGGGGGTGGACCCCAATTTGGTCGCTCTAGTGCCCAACGCTCGGTGCTCGACCCTGGTTAGCCCCACGCTCGTCGCTGGTCACCCGACGCTCGTCGCTGGTCACCCCACGCTCGACCCTGGTTAGCCCCACGCTCGTCGCTGGTCACCCCACGCTCGTCGCTGGTCACCCCACGCTCGACGCTGGTTTCCCCACGCTCGACGCTAGTTGCCCACGCTCGATGCTAGTCGTCCGATACGTCGATGATATCGCCGGACGCGAATGTGCGCTCGGCCTTGGGGCGCAGCGGCGACGTACGTGCTGACACCTGCTCGGGGCTACGCGGTGGGGTCACGTCTACGACGGGGCCGCGCGAGCCGCGGGGTGCTCCGCCGAAGCTGGCCGAGGCGAAGCCGGCGCTCGTCGACGATCCGCCACCGCCGGTGGCCATATTGATGAAGTGCACGCGACCAGCCGCCATTCCCTCTTGTTTGACCGCCTCAAAGCGCGAACGCAGCGCCGCTTTGATCGGGCGTCTGAACCACGGCATGAGCAGCAGGAATCCGCTGGCGTCTGTGAGCAATCCCGGCGTCAGCAGGAACGCGCCGGCGATGAGGATGCACAGCCCGTCCACGAGGGCGTCGCCCGGCACCTTCCCCTGCGCCAGCTCGGAGCGCACGCGGGCGAGCGTTCGCAAGCCTTCGCGCTTGGACAACCACGCCCCAGTGATGCCGGTGATGAGGATCAACAGCAGTGTCGCGCGCACGCCCATCCGCTGGCTCATCTCGAGCAGCAGAAAGAGCTCGACGGTGGTCGTGATGGTGAAGAGTAGGAAGAGTCGGGCGAGCATGCGGATTTGGGTGACGGGCCTGAGCTGGGCGAATCTCGACGCCGCGGCGCGCTGTGCAAGCACGCCCCGGTCAGGGTTGGCTGTGAGGTGGAGCTACGCAGGCGCCGGTCACGTGGACCGAGCGCGCGAGCCCCAGGCTAGGTGGAGGTAGTACGGCGTGGGCGCAGCGCAAGGTGGTTGGGAAGACCGCGGCGGCGCTTTACGCTATGCTGACGTACGTGCGCGCCCTTCGCCACAGCCCCCGCCTCAGGACGATCCGATGCCCGAACCCCGCGTTGTTGTTGTTGTCAGCGATTCGACTGGAAACACTGCGGAGTCGGTGGTCCGCGCGGCCTTGGTGCAGTTCGTCGACGAAGGCGTGCAGCTGCGTATGTGGCCGAACGTACGCAACACCGACGACGCGGAGAAGGCGGTGCGCTTGGCGGCGACCAACGGCTGCCTGCTCGTTCACACGCTGGTAAATCACGACCTGCGACGGGTGGTGACCAACCTGTGCGAGCAGCTGCAGGTGCAGTCGGTGGATCTCATCGGCGGGCTGCTCGATGCGATGTCGAGCTTCCTGGGTTCGGAGCCGCGCGAGGCGCCCGGACGGCCGTATGTGCTGGACGACGCATACTTCCGTCGTATCGACGCGATGGAGTTCTCGGTGAAGGCGGACGACGGCAAACACACGCGGTTGTTTGCGCAGGCGGACATCGTGCTGGTCGGCGTCAGCCGCACGTCCAAGACGCCGGTGTCGACGTTTCTGGCGGGCCAGGGGTACAAGGTGGCCAACCTGCCGATGGTGCACGGGATCGAGCCTCCGGAGGAGCTGTTCAAGCTGCCGCGCGGGCGCGTGTTTGCGCTCACCATCGACCCGGAGACCCTGATGGGGATCCGGCAGAGTCGCATGGCCCAGCTCGGCGTGTCCGAGGGCGGCGAATACGCGGACGAGCCGCACGTTTTCGCGGAGGTTCGTTGGGCACTGCGCTTGTACCGCGAGCGGACGGAGTGGCCGATTATCGACGTGACCCACCTGGCGGTTGAAGAGACCGCGGCGGAGATTTTGAAGCGCAAGGCGGAGTGCGAACTCGGCGGCAATGGATAAGCGCCAACTGCAACGTTCGCTGCTGCTGCTGTGTGCGCTCTCGGCCGGCGGCGCAGGCTGTCTCGGCAGCGTGCAACGTGGACGCTCGGCGTTGGAGAGCGGCGACATGGCGGTGGCGGAGCGGCTCGCCGATCGGGCCGCTGCAGCGGACAAACCCGGCGCGGAAGGCCTGCTCTTCGACGTGCAACTCGCCAGCGGGGACGTCGACGCAGCGTCGCAGACGCTGGAGGCGCTGGAGGGGTCGAGCGCCAGCGCCGATGGCGGGGCCGATGAGACCGCGGCGGCGCCGGATTGGGCGCGGCGACTCGCGCTCGAACAAGCCCGGTCGAACACCCGCGCTTGGGCGCGCATTTGGGTGGACGCGTACGAGGCGGGCGCCGAGCTGAGCGCGCCGGACGTGGACTGGGCCATCTCGGCGACGGCGCCCGTGCTGTCGCGCAGCGCAGAGGCCGCGCTGGTGCTGTTCTCGGCGCTCAAGGCCGAAGCGCGCTGGACGACGGAGGTGGCAGAGGCGGCGGAGCGGGCCGTGGACGTGCGACTGTATGGGCTGGCGTCGCGCGGCAATGCGCACCAGCTGCGCAGCGAGCTCGCGATGTTCGAGGACGTGCTCGGCCGGTCGTTCGTTGTGCGAAAGCACGCCGTGGTGCTGGCGCTGACACGTGACCAACCGGGTGCGCTCAGCGCGTTGGATGAGCTCGCCGGCGGTGACGCGCAGACCATCGCCGCGCTGGCGTTCGAGTTCTCCTCGCGCGATGCGCATGAGGCGGCGATCCGCGCGTGGGAGCACGCGATACTGTCTGATGGCGGGCGGGCAGAGACTTGGTTCCGCAACGCCGCCGAGTCCGCGTACGCGATCGACGACGTGGCCCGGGCGCGGGTGCTGCTGAGTTCATCGGCGCGTTTGGCGTCCGAGCCGGCCACGTGGAGCGCCGGCTACGACGTGTCCGCGCGGGCGGGCGACGGCACATGGGTGACCGGATCGGTTGCGGCGCGGGCGGACGCACCGTGCGGTTCAGAGGACGACGCGCAGTGGGTTGGAGTAGCCGTGTTGATCCAGGCCCGCGCTGCGCTCGCGGACGGGCATGCCGTCGAAGCAGCGGAGCGACTGATGGCGCGGGTCAACGCGGGATGTGCGGTCCAGGAGCTGGCGGGCGCCGGGGGGATGGCGCTGGCGGATGCGAACCAACCGGGATTGGCCGAGCCGCTGTTGTTCGAGGCGGTGATGCGCCAACCAGAAGCGCTGGACTTGTTCGCCGCGTACCTGAGCGCCGCCAGCGCGCGCGCCGCGCAGGCCACACCCGGCGAGCCGACTCCCGAAGCTCGCGCGGCGATGGACTCGGCGGTTCAGCGGGTGGTCGCGCCGTTCCTGAGCGAGCCGGCGGCGCAATCGGAGGTATCGGTGCTGCAGCTCAGCGACATTCTGCGGGAGCACGCCCTTGTGGCCAGCGCCACCAGTGAGGACACCGCCGAGAATCCGGCCGACGACGGACGGCCGTCGCTCGACGAGATCGCCGACGCCGTACTGGTGGCCCGGCTGCGAACGAACCCCGCCGACCGTGACGTGGCGACCCAATACGCCAGCGCGCTGTTCACACGCGGTGACGATCCGCGCGCGCTGGCGACGCTGGAACGGTACGTGAACGCCAGCGACGACGAGACGACCGCGCGCGTTGGGATCGGCCGGTGGCTCGAGACCCGCACCGCCATCGCCGACCCGATGATCCCCGCGCTCTGGTACGCTGCGAGCGCGACCGAGGTCGACGCGGTGGCTCCGGTCGAGGGGCTCTTCGGCATGAGCGCGGCGGCCTGGTGCCGGTTCCGAGCAGCCGAGCTGTTTGCCAGTGTCGGCGACGGCACGTCTACGCTGGCGAATGTGCGGGCGTTTCTGGTGCTGAGTCCACCGGAAGCGGCGTGGGAACGACTCACGCGCAGCGCCGTGATCCTGGGCGCCATGCCGCGGGCCGAAGTGCTGGCGCTCACGCGAGAGGCCGTCGCGTCAGGCGTGCAAACAGCGGACGTGTACATTCGCATGGGTCGCGCGGCGATGGGGCTCGATGACACCGCGACCGCGGCGGTGGCCTTCACCGACGCCGTGCTCACCGACCCGACGCGAATCACCGAGGTGGTCGACTTTCTAAACACGTCGCACGCAAACACGGTGCTCGTGCGGGTGTTGCGTGCCATCGGCGACGTGGGCGGTCGGCGGGGAATGCTTGCCCTCGCGGACGCCTACGCGGTGGGCGCTCGCGGCAACTCTGAGCGCGCGATTTTGCAACGCGGATATGCCGAGCGCGCATACGACACGTTCTTGTCTTCGGGCGGTTCGCTGGGCGACCTAAACGCAACAACATTGAGCTCCGCCGGCCTGCACAGGCTTGCGGTCCAGCGCGCGTTGTTCTTGTTGGAAGGCGGCCACGACACGACGGTGAGCCGTCAAAACTCGCTGCTGTTAGATCGTATCGAATCGGGCGGCCCCATCGACGACATCCGCCGTCAGATCAACGCGTTAGAAGCAAACATGGAGCATCCGTCTCTTGTTGCGGAACGCCTCTACATGCAGGGTTTCACAAGCGACGCAGTTACGATTCTCGAAGACGCGGTGAATGACGCAGAGACTTCTGTTTCGCAACATCTCTCGCGCGTGCGTGGCGTGGTCAATTTGGCGGCGCAGAGCGGCGATCGAGCGACCGCGCGTCGTATCATTCACGAACAAATGGTGTTGCCGGCCCGCACGCTCGCGGAGCCTTACGCGCAACCTCCGGCGCGGTACGCTGAACTTACGAATCGCGAGGAGGCGGCGGGGGATTTGCTCGCGGCGGCGAGCACGATGTTCTTCGACACCGGGTTCTGGGCGCTCGCCATCGAGACCGCCGAAGAGGCTGCCACGCTGCGCACGTTCACGCCCTCCTCCATCCTACCGCAGACGTTGCTGGCGGCGATTCGCGCCGCGGGCGGGGACGTGCAGTTCGACGTGATCAGCCGTATCGTTGGGGTCGTGGGCGCCGACGCCTCGAGTTGGCGAATCGCGGCATCGGCACTGCAAGGGCTTGAGCGCTGGACGCTCGCGCGACAGGCGTGGGACCGCGCGCTCGCGCTGGCCTCGGACGACTGGGCCGCGCGTGCTCAGCTCGGTGTCGTCGCGTGCGCCCAGGGAGACGCCGAGGCGGGGCTGGCCGCATTCGAACGAGCGGTCCGCGACGCGCGTATGCTGGCGAGTGAGGACGCCGCGGCAGACACCGCGCTGCTCGGGGCCGAGGCGCTCGCTGAGGGCGGACGCAGGGACCTTGCTTTGGCGCTGCTGTCCGGCGCGGGAGGTGCCGCAAGGGTGCAAGTGGCGCTCGCGGCGGCGGAGCTGCAAGACGGCCAAGACACGCGGGCGTTGCGGCGCCTGGACCGCCCCGGACTTCCGACCGCGGACGTGGTGCGCACGCTGCTGGAGAATGGGTACGAGCACCTGGCGCTGGTCCGCTGGCAGCGCAGCGCGACGGCGATCCCCACGCGGGACAGCGACGCGCTGTATGAGCGATGGCATACGTTGTTGCTGGAGCGGCTGCCGCTGGTCGAGGCCGCGCAGATGGCCCACGCGGCGATCGGCCGAACCCGTTCGGCGGCGACTGTAGACCTGATCTTCGCCCGTCAGCTCGCCGACGCGGGCCGCGTGGACGAAGCGGTGCAGTGGGTGCTGCCGTATGCGGCCGAGCTGACCGGCGACGATCGCGTATGGCTCGCCGCTCTACTCGCCGTGCAAGGCGCCGACCCCAGCGCAGCGCTGGTCGACTCGCCGTACGGCTACATGGAGAGCAACCTCGAAGACAGCTGGATTCCGGGGGTGTTGCTCCGGCAAGGGCTGCTGCAGGCTGGCGTGACACCGGAGCGCGTGGCGCCGCTGCTCGACCGCGCGAGCCCGCCGTGGGCGGTGTGGAACCACCTCGACCGCGTCGACCTGGAGGCCACGCGCGGCGAAGGGCTCGCTGCGTTGCACGCACTGCACACATTCGCCGAAGGTCTGGCGCGCGTCCGACTGGTCCCGACCGACGCGCTGCTCGACCGTCTGCGACAGACGTCCCAGCACGTGGCCGGCGCCGGCTTCGGTGTCGAGGTCGGAGAGCTCGCCGAGGCGCTGGCGGAGGAGCACGACGACGCGCGGTTCTTACTGATCGCCGCCGAGAGTTTCGACACGGCCGGCGCGGAGGCCCTTGCGGAGGCAGCGCTCACTGCGTTCACCGACCGCGTGGGTCAACGCTCTGAGGCGCGGCGCTGGGCGTGTGAGACGGCGTGGCGCATGCACCACGCCCAGCTATCGGTCTGCGACGACGTGCCCGAGATTCTTCCCGCCCCCGAGGGGCGGAGCTGGGCGGACACGTTGATGCGCGCGGCGCTGGCGCGAGACGATCAGACGCTGGTCCAGCTCGACGCGGTGAGGGCGTGGGTGCGGCAACCAAACGCTCAGCTCGATCTGGCGCGGGTCGCCGAGCAGCGTTTGGACCTGGAGTTGGCGTTGACACTCGCCGATTCACCGCGCTACGCGGACGACCAGACGTTCCTCGAGATGTTCGAGCGGCTGTACCGCGCCGGCCGAGTCGACGAAGCCACCGCGTTGATCCGACGCGACCTGCCGATGACGACGGCGCCGGCGACCAACGCGCGCCGACTGCAGGGCAGCATCGACGCGACGCTGGATCCCGCGCTGGCGCAAGCGCTCGAAGAGGTGATGGAGCGCACGGGGACGGCCTCGGCGCCCCTGCCCACCGCGATCGATACGTGCTCCAACGCCGACCTCTGGATCACGCTGCTGGAGGCGCTGCTCGATAGCGACGACGACCAAGCGCGGCGCATCATGGATGGCCTACACAGCGCGTGTGGCGAGACGTCGGCGCGGGTGGACTTCCTCGCTGCGCTGGCGGACGAGCTCACGCCGCCCGCGCCCACGACCGACGGCGCCGGGATCGGTGCTCTGGGAGCCGGCTCAGCGATCCCGCTGGTGGGCGTGCGCGAGCAGGACATACTGACCGGGGCCGCCATCGCGCTGGAGCGTGGACGCCCTACGCTCGCCGCGCACCTGGCCGCCCACACGCTGCAGCAGGGGACCGCCAGCCCGGACGCGCGCGCTGTCCGAGCGATGGCCCGCGCACAGCTCGGGGACGCCGATGGCGCGCTCACCGACGTGCAGGAGTGGCTACAGATCACCGCGAACGTTCGCACCGGGTGGGGGCCGCTCTTGATTCGCTCCCTCGCCGAAGCCGGTGCGCACGAGGCGGCGGAGCGGGTGGCCTTGGCGCTGCTCCGCGTGCCGGTGAGCGCAGGCCGGCTGGGCGGTATCGCGAGCGCGATTCAAGCGTACGCTCAGGGTGACGCCGAGGCCGGACTCGCCTTCCTGGCGGCCCACCGGCCCACCGTGCTGGCCGATCCGGTGTCGGCCGGTCTCACGGTGACGATCGCGAGCTTGTACAGCGCAGCCGGGGACCACGAGGCCGCCGAGTACGTGTACGAGACGCACCTGCGCGCGTACCCCGAGGACGCGCACGCGCTCAACAATCTGGCCTATGGCTTGAGTGACCGCGGAGTTCGGTTGGACGAAGCCGAGCGCATGGTACGACGCGCGCTGGCGATCGACGGGCCCACGTCCGGCGCGATCGATACGCTCGGCTGGATACAGTTTCGCCGCGGGAGCTTGCGCGAAGCATCGGAGACGCTCGCGATGGCGCTGCGCTGGGCGGCGACCGAGGGTCGGTCGAGCGACAGCGAGATCCGGGAGCACTGGCGAGTCGTCCAGCAGGCGCTCGCCCAAGCGCCCGCGGCACCGGTCCGGGAGTCGAGACGCGAGCGACGACGGCGGTAGACCACCCGAGGTGCAGCGGCGCGGACGTTGAGGCCCATCGAGACCAACGCCAGCGCGAGCCCAGCGCCGATGAGAGCGAGCTGTACGTCTTCACGTGGGGCCCCGAACGCGGCGCCTAAGACCAGCGCGAGCGCGAGACCACCGAGCATCTGGCCGGCGCAACGGCAGCCTTCCGCGGCCGCTTTGGCGCCGTCCTGGGGGGTGAGCGAGTGGGGCGTTGTACGCGCGAGAATCTGAGGTCGGCGGGTCGACATGGCGGCTCCAAGGCGGCGGGGACGGACGAGACATGGCCCGTTGTCGGCTGCCGCGCCGTGGCGTTGCGCCTGCCGGGTCCGCCGTCTGGTTCGAGTCGCAGTGGCCCCTGGTTCGGGTGTCTTCGATTCCGGCCCGCCAAAAACGCAATCGGGCGCCCCCGGATACGGGGACGCCCGACGCGCACGCCCGAAGGCGTGGGCTTACTCTCCGGCGCGCACGGCATCCCGGCAACGACGCCGACGCACCATGAGGAGAGCAAACAGAGTTCCGGCCCACCCGGCCGAGGTCCCCGGCCGCGGCGACGCGGTCGAGCACCCTTCTCCACCCGGTTCCGGCGAACCAGGTGAATCCTGAGCGACTTCAGAAGACGGAGTGCTGGGGGTCTCAGGCTCTTCGGCCGGAGCCTGCGCCTGCCAGCGGGTATCAACGCAAGTACCATCGTGGCATTCGCCACCGGCACCGCACGCCGAGTCGTCTTCACACCGCAGGACACAGTCCGCGGAGTCGCAATCCTCTTCAATCGTCATGGCAGCCGCACACGTGTAGGTGCGGTTGCTCGCCGGGCCGCCGACCAAGCAGAGCTGGGTCACGCCACATGCGCGGTTGTCCGTGAGTCCGTCGCAGTCGTTGTCCAGGCCGTCGCAGATCTCGACGCCGCTGGTGAACGTGTGGTCCTCGACACGAGACTCAGGCGGCACACAGACGGCGACCTCATCCTCGAGGTTCGGCAAGCCGAGCCACAGGTCCTGCTCGCCGGCGTACGGCATGGCGAAGCAGTACGTGAGGGTCACGGTCTGGTCGGTCGGCACGTTCTGAGTCAGGGCCTCGTTGTGGATGAGCGAGCCGGAGCGGTCGTCCAACCGGAACGCCACGTTGACGTTGGTCGGCACGGTCGAGGCGCCGGTGTTCACGACTTCGAACTGCACCGCCACCGAGCCTTCGCAGGCCAGGCCGCCGCCCGCTTCGTAGCCGTTCTCACAGGCCTCGAGGCCGGTCGCCGCGGTGGTCTGCACAGAGAGCACGTTCACGTCCACGTCGCCGAAGCCATCGTCCACGGTGCCGTTGCAGTCGTTGTCGAGGCCATCACAGATCTCGGCAGCGCCCGGGTAGACCACGTCCCGCGTGTCGTCGCAGTCGGTGCCGTCCGCGACGAATCCGGGGGGTTGCAGGCAGGACTCGGTCTCCGCGTTCGGGTTGCCGAAGCCGTCCGAGTCGGAGTCGCGGTAGTACGTGCGGCGTGCGCCGTCCTCGTCGAGCACTCCGTCGCAGTCGTTGTCGATGCCGTCGCAGATCTCCTCGGCGCCCGGGTTCACCGCCGGGTTGTTGTCGTCACAGTCGCCGTCGATGGCGACCCAGCCCGGGATGGGCGCGCAGAGCACCCGCTGGGTGTCGGCGGTGCCGTAGCCGTCGAGGTCGGCGTCACGGTAGTACGTCGGGCCCACGGTCGGGTTGTCGTCGATGGCGCCGTTGCAGTCGTTGTCGATGCCGTCACAGCGCTCGACCGGCGTGGGGCCACAGAAGCCACACGCGTTGACCAGGCCTTCGTCGATGGTGCCGTCGCAGTTGTTGTCCAGGCCGTCGCAGCTCGTCTCCGGGTCCTCGAAGGACGGCGGGTACTCGCAACCGGCGGCACCGGTGACCGCGTACTCACACACGCCGACACATCCTTGCGGGAGGTCTTCGCAGCACAGCGCTCCGAACGTCTCCGCGGCGACCACGAGGGTCTCGCTGAGCTGTCCGTCACCGTTCCGGTACTGCAGCGTGTAGTAGTAGGTGGCGCCGGCATCGAGGCCGTTGTCGACCTTGGTTCCACACGGCGCGCTGTTGGATGCGTATCCACGCTGGGTTCCCGACGCGGCGGCGTCGTCGGAGAAGTCCGAGATCACGACCGCGGAGCCAGCGTCCGGCAGGCCGGGCAAACCGGTGTAGCGGACCACGCGGGCACCGGTGATGCCGGCGCTCGGGTTGTTCTGCGGGCGGCACCAGTTCAGGTGAATCGCGTTGCCGGTGCGGCCGAGGATGCGCAGGTCGCCGTTGGCGGCCGTCGGGTCGTTCACCAACGTGTAGTAGGTGATCGGCGCGGTGGCTCGCGAGCGGCGCCATTCGCCGTCGTCCTCGTCGTAGTACGCGGTGCGCACGGAGCGCGTGACCGGCACGTTGGACAGGTGATGCGTCTCTACGCAGGCCGGGAAGTTCTCGTCGTCGCCGGCGTAGTGCTGGCCGCGCGTGACGGAGGTCTCGCTGTCGAGCAGGCAGCGAATGTTGCCCTCCTCGTCGATGAACTCCCAGCGGTTCTCCGGCCAGCTGTCGTCGGTCATTTGCCACGACACGCTGTAGTTCTGGTCGGCCTGACTCACGATCGTACGGTCGTCGATGTCGAAGTTGATCGGCGGGTAGATCTGCGGGCAGCGCCAGAGCTGTACGGCTTGCAGGGTGGGTGCTTCGCCGCGGGGCGACGAGGTCAGGGTGACTTCGATCTCGACGAAGCGGCCGACGTATCCACCGCTGCCGAGCGGCGACGGCGAGGTCGCGAAGCGCGGCGACCAGGCGCCCCAGATGGGCTCGTCGGTGAGCGGGTCAGCGTCGCCGGTGCGGACGCGGACCACGAGGCCGGTGCCGGAGGGCACGAGCGCGTCCCACGTCATGTAGTCGAACACGCAGCCAGGGCCGTCGGTCTCTTGGCAGTCGAACACGCGGTTCCACACGCCGCTGGGGGCGGTGAAGTTACGCAGCTGGAAGCCGGTGATGTCGGAGTAGCTGTACGAGCCCGCGCCGGTACCCACGTTCCACGGGAGGCGCTCGTCTTCCGGGTCGGTCGGGTCGTATTCCGGGTGGTGCGCCCACACGCGGCCCACGCTTCCGGAGCCGTAGCGCGCGACCGCGAGGATGTAGCCGTTGTCGTCGATGCCGACGCCGATGGGTTGGTTACCCGCCACGAGCGTGTCGTCCCAGGTGCCGCCGTTGTCCACGCCCGGGCTCTCGCTCGGGTGGAACGGCAGCAAGCGGTGCGAGTTCGACGAGGCGACCCACACGGTGCCGGCGGCGTCCACGGCCACGCCGCGCGTGCTCGCGCTGTCGGTGGGGTGGTGGTAAATATCGAGGCGCGCTTGCACGTTGTCCCAGACGACCTCGCCGGTGAGCGCGTCGGTGTTGTCGAGCACGGACGCCTCGTAGGAGGCGCGGTCGATGCGTCCCAGGCCGCCACAGGACCAGTTGCCGAACCAGACGTTCATCTGGCCGTCGACTGCGATGCCGTAGGGCGAGGTGCAGGTGGTAGCGCCTTCGCCGCGAATCACCGAGTCCGCTTGGTCGCCGCGGAACACGCCGCAGGGCTCGAGGTTCACGGTGTCGAAGCAGGCGATGCCGCGGTTCAGCTCGGCGATCCAGATGCGACCGACGGCGTCGATGGCGAGGCCATAGGGGCGCAGCGGCGCGCTGAACTCGTCGACGGTCCATGCGGAGCGCAGGCCATCGTCGGCGGCCTCGTCGTTGCGCGACAGGCGGTAGAGCTTCCGGTTGTTGTACGTACCGACCCACACGTTGTTCTGCGCGTCGATGGCCAAGCCACGCGGCACGGAGTTGTCGGGGAACGTGAACTCCAAGTCGACGCAGTTGTTCGGGTTCGGGTCTTCGCAGTCGTGCAGGATGCGGTTGACCGTTCCGATCTCCCCGAAGGCGCGGTTGGCGACCCACACGTTGTAGTCGAGGTCGACCGCGGTGCGGCTCGGGTCGGCGCCCACGTCGTAGGTGTTCACCACGGCGCGGGTGGCCGTGTTGATGCGCGACACGGTGTCGGCGTCGGTGTTGGCGACCCACACGTCCGGGGTGCGGATGGTGGTGCCCTGCAGCGTCAGGCCGTCGTTGATGGTGAGGTCTTCCGGCAGGTTCGGGTCGCTGAAGTCGGTGACCTCGATGACGGACTCACACTCGCCGAACTCAACGCTGGAGTTGGGCTGCGCGGGGTACATCTGGCGCATGGGCATCAGCTGACGCACCTGGCTCTCGCTCTCCCAGTACAGCTCCATGGTGCCCGACGAGTCGGCCTGCGTGTACTCGATCTCAAGGTCGTACAAGAGGCCCACTTCGAGCGGCACGTCGAAGGTGTATTCCACCGGCGTGGTGCCCGGGTCGGTCCAGGTGTTGATGACCGTAACGTCTCCGAACTTCACGCGCACGCCGCCGTCGGTGACGATGCTGAACACGTAGGTCTCGGGGTACACGACCTCGAACTGGCCGCGCCAACGCACGCTGTGGTCGGCCGCCGGGAGGGACTCGCTCGGCGGGCTGCCGGCGTAATTCAGGTTGAGCTGCGAATCGACGCGCACCATGCGGAGCTCACGCTCGGTCAGGTCGGGGTCGCCGAAGTACTCGCCCAGCATGCCGGTACCCGTGCCGAGGGCCGGCGGGGGGAACAGACGCTCGCGCGGGACGATCTCGAAGGACTGGCTCGGGCTGGACCAGCTGAGCTCCGCGCCGGCGCTGCCGTTGCCCTCGACGAGCTCCATGCGCAGGTCGTAGCGCTTGCCGGCGATCAGGTTGATGGTGCCGGTGCGGGCGGTTGAGCCCATCGAGAAACCGGAGCGGTCGTCGACGAGCAGCTGGTTGTTGATCCACAGGCGGGCCGAGTTATCGGCGGCCACGTGGAACGTGTACGTCTCGTTGTAGCGAGGACGGACTTGGCCGAGCCAGCGAACCGAGAAGGTGTTGGAGCCCAGGTCGGTGCCGGGCATCGGCGAGGCGGAGCCCCAGTTGAAGTTGATGACCGGGTCGAGGCGCTGCGCGAAGAAATCCGAGAGGTACTCGTCGTCGTAGTAGTGCCCTTCGACGCCGGAGCCCGCGTAGGGGTCGTACGGCGGTTGGTGCAGCTGCGTCGCGGGCACCACCTGCTGGAACTGCGAGGCGCTCTCCCACATGAGCGAGATGTTCGCCGGGCCATCGGCCTCGTAGTACTCGATCATGATCGGGACGCGCTCGCCGGCCTGCAGCGTCGCGGTGCCGCTGGACTCGAACACGTTGGACTCGCCCGGATTGTCGCGCTCGTTGAACTCGGTGTTGATGACGAGGACACCGTCGATCCAGAGGCGAACGCCGTCGTCGTGCCGCATGCGGAAGTTGTAGGTCTCGCTGAAGGTGGCCTCGATCTCGCCGGTCCACTCGATGGAGAAGTTGTCGGAGCCCATGACCTGGCCGCCGCCGATCTCAGGCGCGCTGTTGCCCCAGTCGAAGGCGATGGTCGGGTCGACATGCACGTCGATCAGGTTGGTGAAGTCGCGGTTGTCGAAGTACGACGCGAGCAGGCCGCCACCGTTGCTGAGCGGGATGGGGTGCAGGTTTTGGCTCGCGATGTACTCAATGTTCTGCGCGGTGCCGTTGACGGGCGGGCGGCGCCAGCCGAGGCGGCAGAACGCGTCACCCGGGAGGTCGGTGTAGTCGAACACGACCGGCACGCGGTCGCCCGCGGACAGGTTCACGCCGACGGCGTCGGGCGTGCCGTAGTCCGAGCCGGGATCCCAGTAGTCGAGCACCGCTGCGGACGAGCCGTCCTGGCCACCGACGGTGAGGCGGTACGGGCCAGCACACTCGACGATCATTTGGTAGGTGCCGCTCTCGGGCGGCTCAACGTATCCAGACATGCGCGCGGCCCAGCCTTGGGCGGCGACACCGGCGGGCGCGTCGGTCGGCTCGGCGGCGAAGGCCGGCGACGGAAGCGAAGCACTGGGGTGGTCCGAGAACACCGAGGTCTGCTTCACGGAGGTGGTGACCGGCGCGAGCATGGCGTCCATGTCGGCGGCGCTGTTCCACCAGCGGGTGTGCAGGCCGGTGCCGTCGGCGGCGAAGCTCATCCAGGACGCCGGCACGACGACGCGCGCGCCACCGTTGATCTCGACGTGCAGGCTCATGTTCGCGCCGCCGCCGTTCTCGTAGAACTCGAGCAGCAGCGGGTAGCGCTCTCCGGCGACAAGCGTTTGCGCGGAGCTGCCGACGGTCACTGAGCCGTGATCGCCCCAGTTGTCCGCGATCTCCGCGCCGTCGAGGAACAGGCGGCTGCCGTCATCGGAGGTGATGAAGAACCGGTATGAGCCCGATTGCTCTGGCGTCAGGTAGCCCGACCAGCGCGCGGAGAACGTGTCGTTGTTGATCGACGGGTCCGGCGAGCCGTTGCCCCACGCGAAGTCGACGGTGGGGTCGACGCGGCGCAGGATCGGGACGCTGAAGTTCATGTCGTCGAAGTACTCGGCACGGAAGCCCTCGGCGCTGTTTTGCGTGGGGCTGTAGTACTGGAGTTCTTGCGTCGTCTGGGCAAAACGAGGCCCTTCCGCTTCGGGTGCCGTAGCGTCTTCCGCACACCCCGAGAGAAGCGTGATGCAAGCGAGCGCGCTCGTCATCACGAGTGCGCGTGTGGGGGAGTAGGAAGGCGCGTTCATGACGAGCTCCGGAGCGTTCGTGCCGGCGGGAGTGCCGAGACGCAGGGCTAGCAGGGTGTGCAGGCGTGTTTGCATGGCGTTGAGCAATGCGGTGGTCGGCCTAGCGACAAAGGAAATACGGTTGTTGGCGTTACGTGACATTACAGACACGGGTCGAGGCAGGCGACGTTCTCGGCGGAGCTGCAGCTGAAGACGCCGCAGATACCGCATGCGGTGCCGGGTTCGCCCTCGAGCACACCGCAGCCGTTACAGGAGTTGAATGACGACTCGGTTGTACAACGACCGGCTTCACCGTCACAGGAAAGGGTGCCTTCGTCTCCGCAGACGCTACAGGCATCGCCCTCGTTCAGGTCGGGGAAGAGCTCCGGGGGCTCGCAAGCGCCGCAGGCGTAGACCGTGCCGGGGTTGCAGGACAGCGCGTCCGGGCCGTTGCAGATGAGCTCGCCGCAGGACTCGCAGTCGTCGCCGGGCTCGGCGCCACCGGGCAGGTCGCCACAGCCGCCGCAAGCGTTGGTCGGGGTGCCCAAGCAGGCCACGCGTCCATCGCCGCCGCAGCCCCAGACGTTGCCGTCGCAGGAGCCACACTCGGAGCCGAGGGCGACGACGATGTCGCCGCAGCCGCCGCACTCGTTGGCGCCGGGGTCTTCGCAGACCACGCCGTTGGTGCCGTCGCAGACGAACGTTCCGCAGGAGCCGCAGGGGAAGCCGGGTTGGGCGTCCAGCTCTTCGCAGCCGCCGCACGCGTTGGCGCCGTCGTCTACGCAGGCCATGCCGCCGTCGCCGGTGCAGGCGAGCACCTGGCACTCGCCGCAGCTGTCGCCCGGCTCGGCGTCGCCGTAGTCCTCGCAACCGCCGCAGGCGTTGACCGGCTGGTCGATGCAGGTGGTGGCGCCGTCGCCGTCGCAGGCGAACACGCCGCACAGGCCGCACTCGGTGCCGGGGCTCGGGCCGTCGAGCGGGCCGCAGCCGCCGCAGGCGTTGATGGTGCCGGGGCCGGACTCGTTGCACATGGGCACGGCGCCGCTGCACATCCAGACGCCGCCGCAGCCGCACTCTTCGTTCTGGTCGAAACCGATGGGCTCGTCACCGCAGCCGCCGCAGGCGTTGGTGCCGGGGTCGGTGCAGGCGATCTCGTTGGGGCCGACACACTGGTTGGTTCCGCAGCCGCCCTCGCAGGCGGAGCCGACGTCGCGGAACCCGCTGAGGTCTTCGCAGCCGCCGCAGGCGTTGGTGTCACTGCCGCCAACGCAGACGACGCCGTCCGTGCCATCACAGGCCCAGGCGCCGCCGCAGCCGCACTCGGTGCCGGGCGCGCCTTCGAGGATGGCGCAGCCGCCGCACGAGTTGAACGAGCGAGGGTTGGAGCAAACGCTGCCGTCTTCGCCGTCGCATTCCCACACGCCGCACTCGGAGCACGCCGTGCCAACCTCGCCGCCCTCGGTGAGGGGGCCGCAGCCGCCGCACACGTTGGAGTTTCCGCCGCCGCACACGATGGCCTCGCCGTCCTCGCTGCACTCGGTGAAGCCGGCGCCGCAGCCCACGTCGCAGGCGACGCCGAGGTCGCCGACGAGCTCACCGCAGCCGCCGCAGGCGTTGCCGGGCGTGGCCGACACACAATCCATGTCGGTGCCGATGCAGGCCAAGAGGCCGTCGCCGCAAGCGCCGCAGCTGTCGCCGGGCAAGCCGGGGACTTCTTCGCAGCCGCCGCAAGCGTTCAAGCCGGTGTCGCCTTCGCAGGTCACCGCCTCGCCGTCGTCGGAGCAGAACCAGACGCCCGTGCCGCACTCGCCGCAGGCGGTGCCGGGGATCTCGTCGAGCTCGCCCTCGCCGCCGCACAGGTTGCCGTTGGGCTGGCAGGTCGCGTCGCCGAAGTCCATGTCACAGGCCCACTCGCCCTGCGCACCGAAGTCGCCATCGCAAGGGTCGCCGAGCGGCGCGGACAGCGAGCCGCAGCCGCCGCACACGTTCGAGGTGTCGAGGGTGCACGTGAGCAGGCCGGCCTCGCACACGTACGTTCCGCAGCCTCGGCGCCCACACGCCGTGCCCTCGAACGCCGGGTCGCACCCAGTTTCCGAGCCGTCTGCGGTGTCGGCGGCATCCGACGCGTCCGAGGTATCCGAGGCATCCAAGCTCGTATCCGCGGTCGTGTCGGCGGTGTCCGCCGTCGTATCCTCGGTGCCAACGTCTCCGGCGACGTCGCTGCCGGCGTCGTCCATCACATCCGTCGTGTCTCCCGCGTCCGCGACGTCGCTGTCCGACGCGTCCGAGCCACTGCTCGGCGGGTCAGCGCAGGCCGCGGCCATCGCAAACAGAAAAGCGAGCATCAGCTGCGTTGCCGCGCGGCTGTGTGCTCGTGGATTCAGATGAAAAAGGATGCCGTTCATAGTGCGCCGGAAGTTCGGTTTCGCTTGGGAGTCAATTTGCCGTTGCCCCGAAGCGGCCAGGTTGTCGGTCATCCGTGGTGGGCGGGAACCGACTGATGAGACAATCCTACTCACCATGAGACAAACAATCAAAGGCCAATCAGGAGATTTTCCCAATAAATTCAGCATGTTAACCCCACACTGTGCGCGGATGTAGATTGTCTCATGAAACAAACTACGGCACCGCACGTGTCGCAGAATGTGCGGTATTGCACCCACGTGTACCCACACGTTGCGTTACGTAAGTGACCGTAAATCAACAAACGCACACACAGACCCACACAAGCCCAAAGGTGAGGTCTGATCTCACTCGTGTCTCCACCCCGGTACAACCCCCTAGATGGAGGGAGTTGAGCGCACTTTCGACCCGCCATGCCACGTCCGGCCGGAAAAAATGCGCTCCGCACCGGGAATTTCTCCCGTATGCCCCGTTCAGAAGATCCTCGGCGGCGCCGCGGAAGTGTGCGAGATGAAGGGCCCAGTGACCACAGCACCTACCCCAGGTCTGCTGCGGCATCGTCACGCACCACGCCATCAACGAGCCTCAAATGGACCGCACGCTCCTCTCCGCTTCCGATCTCAAGGCAGCGCTCTCAGGATTGCCGGAATGGCAGCAGCAAGGTGAGTTCATCGCCCGCGACCTCAAGTTCGCGGACTTCGACGCCGCGATGGCGTTCATCAACGCGACGGCGGACGTGGCGCGGATGTTGGACCACCACCCAAACCTGACGAACGTGTACAACGAGGTGGGGCTCCGCGTGACGACGCACGACGCCGGTGGGGTGACGGCGCTCGACATCGCGTTCGCGCGAGCGGTGGACGCGCTGCTGACGCCGGGTCGCTAGAGCGCGACGGCGGCTTCGGCCGAGTGGCTAGGGCGCGGCTTCGGTTTCGGCCGGCAACGAGCCCTCGGGCGCATAGCGGGTGGTCGCTGACGGCGACGAGTTCAGCACCATCCAGAGCATGATGGCGCACAGAACGATGGCGGCGACGACAGCGATGAGGACGGCTGTGCCGGCGCCGCTGGAGAGCCCTTCCGGCGCGCTGTAGTCCGTGATGCCGGTGCTTGCCGCGTTGGCAGCTTCGGGCGGCGCGGCCACGGCCGGCGCGGTCTCGGCGGGGCGCGGCATTTGCGCGGGCATGGACTCGGTGTCTGGAAGCTCGGCGCGCTCGGCCGCCTTCTTCGCGAGCCGCGTGCCGGGCGCGGGGGTGGGCCGGAGCACGTTCCAGGTGTCGGGCGAGCCGGTTTCGCGGTCGCCGATGCGTACGAGTTCTACGGTGATATTGTCGTGTCCGCCGCGTTCGTTGGCGAGCGCGATGAGCTCTCGCGCGGCCACATCGAGGGGCTTTTCGACAACGAGCGCCGCGATCTCAGGCTCTTTGACGAGGCCGTGGAGGCCGTCGGAGCAGAGGACAAAGGTGTCGCCGGCTTCCAGCTTGAGCGGGGTGTCGCCAGGCTCGACCTCGACGTGCTCTTGGCCGCCGAGGGAGCGAATGATGACGTTGCTCTGGGGGTGCCCTTCGGCGGCTTCCTCGGTGAGGATTCCGTCGTCGATCAGGCGCTGAACGAAGGTATGGTCGCGTGTCAGTTGCCGAATATCGTCGCCCCGGACGATGTAGATTCGGCTGTCGCCCACGTGCGCGTAGTGCGCGGTTTGGTGTGCGTGGTCGATGGCGAGCACGACGGCGGTGGTGCCCATTCCGCGGAGCTCTCGGTCGGCCTGGGCCTGCCGGTAGATGACGTTGTTGGCGTCGGTCAGCGCGGTGGTCATGCGCTCGACGGCGGGCACGTCGTCCAGCTGTTCGAGGCGCTTCTCAAGCGTCGCGACGGCGAGCCGCGAGGCTGTGGAGCCGCCCCTATGGCCGCCCATACCGTCGCAGACGATGAAGAACTCCAGTCCTTCGAGCCGTTGACAGCCGTAGGCGTCCTGGTTTTCTGACCGCTCTCGGCCGACGTCGGAGAGGGGCGCGAACGTGAGCTTCAACGTCATCGACTCTCGGGTCGGACAGTCAACCGAACGCGCTTCGGTTGTGCAGTCCGCGTAGCATAGGCCCGGAGCACTTTCAACTTCGCGCTCAGCCCGATAAGCTCACGTCTCCCCCTGCGCGCCGTCTCGTGTCCCGAGTCGGCCGGTAGCATTCGACGACCCGCGGAACCGACGAGCGACGCCCTAATGCCCCGAACTCCCTGGCCTCGCGGCCCGCGGCCATGACGCAAGATCTGGCTCCCGGCACGTTGATTCGCGATACGTACCGCATCCTCAATTTCATTGGCGATGGCGGCGCGGGTGCTGTGTATGTGGCCGAGCACGAGAACCTGGGTCACCGGGTCGCGGTCAAGACGCTGTTCGGAAAGCTCGTTCGCGATCCGGACATGCGTCAGCGCTTCATCGAAGAAGCGATCATTCAGGCCAATCTCAGTCATCCCAATATTGTAAAGGTCACCGACGTCCTCGATGAGCCGCCGCTGTGCGCGATCATTATGGAGTATGTCGAGGGGGGCAGTCTAGACAAGCACCTGTCTCGGCGTGGCTCGGTGATGCCCGTGCAGGAGTCTGCGCGATTGATGGTCGCGATGCTAGAGGCCGTCGAGTACGCCCACGCGAACGGCGTGGTGCACCGCGACATCAAGCCCGCCAACGTGCTGCTCGCCGGCCCGAACCGCGACATCCCGAAGCTCACCGACTTTGGCATCGCCAAGGTGCTGTCGGACAACGCGCGGACCGAGACCGGCACCGCCATGGGCACCGTGTACTACGCGTCGCCGGAGCAACTGACCGACGCCAAGTCGGTGGATCACCGCTGCGATATCTACTCGCTCGGCTGCACGTTCTACGAGATGCTGACCGGCGCGTTGCCGTTCTCCGAGGACACGATGTTCGCGGTGATGCGCAAGCACCTGCAGGCGCCGCGGCCCGACCCTTCGCGCCTGAACGAGAACGTCCCGCGTGAGGTGGCGGCGCTCGTGATGCGCGCCATGGCCGTCAACCGCGACCACCGCTTCGACAGCTGCGCGGAGTTCTCGGCAGAGCTGCGGCGCGTGTGCGATCTGGACGGCCCGAACGTGTCCTCCAAGCTGCTCGCAGCCGGCTTCGACGAGACCGCGCAAGGCGACGCGCTCGGTTTCGCCGGCACCACCGATGTCCCGATCATCCGCCATGGGACGGGCGCGCCCAACGGTACGTCGCGCACCACGCGGCGCTCGGCCCCCGGCCGCAAGGGGCTGTCGCGGTCCACGCATCCCGGCCGCATCGACGCGCCGCCGCGCACCCGCAAGACCAGCAACTCGGTGGCTACGCTCATGTGGGTCGCCATCGTGGCGCTCGCGCTCGGCTTGCTCGCCATGGTCATCCTCGGCGCGCGCGACGAAGACAAAGACGACGCGCAGGTGATCGCCGCCGCCAACGCCGCGGCGACAGCGCAAACGGCACCTGCAGAGGTCATCGCGCCGGCTGTGCCACCCGAAACCGACCGCGAAGACCCCGTGGCTGAGGAAGCCGGATCCGGCGCTGCGGCCCCCGCCGCCGACACCCCCGCACAGTGCATCGAGCTGTCGAACGCCTACGTGTACTTCGACGCGCACGAGGTCGACCTGCACGCCGCGCTGGCCGATCTGGACAGCCGCGCCGACGCTTGCCGGCGCATGCTGGAGCGCAACGCCCAGGACGACTTCGAGTCCCGGCTGGCCTTCATGAGCTCCATCCAAGCGCAGATGACCATCCACCTGTTGCGCGCCGTGGTGGCCCAGCAGGAGGGCGACCCTGAGTTCTGCGCCGAGGCCCAGACGGCCATCACGCAGGGGCACTTGGGGCTCCGGCAGATCGGCAACGCGCCGCGCGACGGCATGCTCGAGTACGAGATCGACTCGCTGCGGCCGTACCAGATTCGCATGACGCACCTGTACGTGCAGGCCCGCCGCCGCTTCCGCTCGTGCGATCTGGCCGAGATTCCGGACGAGCTGCTCGGCCCGGAGGGGCTGATGCCGGACCCGGAGCCGCCGCCACAGGATGGCGACAAGCCGGTGGTCGAGGACGTCTGGCCGCAGTAGCTGCTCGGGCGCTTGCGCGGGGCGTACCGCACGCGGTCAGTCGACCTCGACGTCCCGGAAGCGGAGCAGCGCGATGACCAGCAAGACGAAGAAGCCGAAGTAGCCGAACAGCACGCCGACGGCGGTCATGGCGCTGGTGCGGAACGACTGCGCGGGCACCGTCACCAGGTCGGGCGCGTGGCCGTCGAACGCGATGTCCTGCACCGCTTGCGCGCGCACAGGCTCGGCGCCATCCGGACCGAAGCTGCGGTCGATGGGGGTGATCTCGTTGCCCTCGCGGACGGCCAAACAGAAGGCCTCGCACAGGGGGTTGTTCACCGGCGCGAGGTACGGCGCTTGGCCGCCGAGCAGCGCTGCGACGCCGCCCTGCTCTTGCGCTTCGGTGGCCCCATCTGGGTCGCCGGAATAATAGGTGTATGAGAAGCCGGTGGCGCCGGTTCCCCATACGCAGGTCTCGATGGCGCACTCTTGCTGCACGCGCGAGGTGGTGTCGTCGCCGAACTCCGCGTGCATGAGCGCTTCGTAGCCCCAGCGAGCGGCGGTCAGGTCGGCGAGCACGCGCGTGACCGGGCTCATCTCGTGGATGGGCATGATGACGCCGCCGAGGATAATCTGCGGGATCAGGATGATGGGCACGAGGGCCATGGCCGCCTGCTGCGAGCGGACGAGCGCCGAGAGCGTGAGGCCCATGCCGAGCCCGACCATGGAGGTGAGCCAGAGCTCCGCGGCCATCACGAGCGGGTTGCCTTCGAGGCCGAGCGGCACGTAGGCGATGGCGAGGAGGAGCACGCATTGCACGGCGCACACCAGCCCGAGCACGGCCACCTTGGACAGCGTGTAGGCGCGGATCATGAGGTTGACCATGCGCTCGCGGCGGTAGATGGCCTGCTCGCTCACGATGTCGCGCGCGGCGTTGGAGCAGCCGAACCAGATCGCGGAGGCGACCATCAGGAACAGCGCCGCGGGCCCGCGCTGGATGGAGTCGAAGTACACGCCGTCGCCGGCGGCGAAGACAAGCGCGAGGATGCCGGCGATGACGGGGGCCTGCGCGAGCAGAATGAGCGTGTTCGCGCGGTCGCGCTGCTTGATGCGAAGGGTGCGCTGCGCGAGCACGCCGAGCTGACGAATCCAGCCACGCCGGACGGCCTTTTGACTGCCGCCGCGGGCCACTTCGACGTCGCTTCGGGCCTCGCCGATGCGGTCGTATACGTACTGCCGGTGGTACAGCGAGCGCTCGTAGGTCTGGCGGCGATGGCGGACGATATCGCCGAGTTGGGCGTCGACGGCGGCGGACGAGTCGGCGCTGAGGGCGGCGCGCTGCTCGGCGGCCAGCGGCTTCATGGCGTTGCCGGGGTCGGCGAGCAGCGTCTCGCGCTCGGGCCCGGGCGGCACGTCGCCGTTAAAGTGCAGGATAGAGTCGGGGTACGCGGGGCCGTAATAGACTAGGTTTCCGCGGTACATATAGATGACCGTGTCCATGAGCCGGTACGCTTCGAGCGACGGCTGGTGGATGGTCAGCAGGATGGTCTTGCCGGTGTCTCCGAGCCCGCGGAGCAGTCTCATGACGTTGATCGTGTCCTCGGACGCGAGGCCGGAGGTGGGCTCATCGAGGAACAGCAGCGCGGGCTCGGTGATGAGCTCCTGCGCCAGGTTCACGCGCTTGCGCTCGCCGCCTGAGATGCCCTTATCGAGCGCGTCTCCGATGCGGGTATCGGCGGTGTGAGCGATCTCTAACTGGTCGAGAATGCTGGTGATCTTTCCGTCGATCTCCGCCTTGGTCGTGTCGGGCGGGAGGCGCAGTCGGGCGGTGTAGTAGAGCGACTCGTAGACGGTGAGCTGGGGGTAGACGATGTCGTCTTGCGGCACGTAGCCGATGTTTCCGCGGAAGGCGTTGTAGCTCTCGTAGACGTCGAGGCCGTTGATCAGGCTGCGGCCACGCGTGGGCGGCATGATGCCGGCGAGGGCCATCATGAGGGTGGTCTTGCCGGCACCGGACGGGCCCATGAGCCCGACGAACTCGGTGGGGTAAACGGTGAAGCTGACGTCGTTGAGGATGCGCTTGGTGCCGCCCGGCTTGGAGGGGTCCGGGACCTCGACGGTGACCCGCTCCGCCTGGAGCATGATGTCGCCTTCGTAGGCCTTGCGGACGATGCCGACGACGGGGTCGAGCCGGACCTCGTAGGAGCCGAGCGATAGGCGGTCGGCGGTGGTGGCGACGGCGTCGCCTTTGAGCAGCGCACCGTTGAGGAAGGTGCCGTTGGAGCTGCCCAGGTCGCGGACGCGGAAGGTGCCGTCGTCGAGCACCTCGATGCGGGCGTGGCGCGCGGACACGACGGGCGAGTCGAGGGCGATGTCGGCGGCGGAGGCGTCGCGGCCGACCACGAACACGCGCTGATTGGCGGCCTCGTGCGCGCGCTCTTTGACGAGGTCTGGGATTCGCGCGACCGGCAGGCGGTAGCTGCCCAGGTAGAGGATGTCCTTCGCGAACACCGTGGCGCGGCCGCGCACGCGATTGGTGCGGCTGTTGAGGAACACGCCGGCGGCGGAGTCGAGGTCCTCGACCACGTAGCCATCGCCGGTCGGCAGCACGGTGAGCCGGGCGTGGCGCTCGTCGACGGTGGGGGCGTCGAGCACAATGTCGCAGGCGCTTGCGCGACCGACTTCGATGACGCGGCCGGGGGCGATCTGGAGCGTCGGCCGCGGCTTGATGTCGCTGGCGGCGCGGGCGTCGACGGTCGCTCGGAGCGCGGCGTCGAACACCAAGCGGTGCGAGCCGAGGGTGAACGCGGTGCCCTCTTCGAGCAGCGCGCGCTCGACTCGGACGCCGCCGACGAAGGTGCCGTTGGTCGAGGTCTGGTCCTCGAGAATGTAGCAGCCGTCCTGGGCGTAGATGCGCGCGTGGCGGCCGGACACCACGGCGTTGGCGATGACCACATCGTTGCTGGCGGCATACCCGATCGAGATGCTGACGCTCGACGGTTTGAGCAGCGGTACTTCGTCTGGCTTGGCGACGCGGCGCGGGATGATCGCCGAGGTGGCGGGCAACTCCGTGGTATCAAGCAACGCGCGCTCGTGGTTGCCGAGCAGGTCGTGGCCGATGTCAGCTCCGACCGGATTGTTCCCGTGCACGTTGAGGGTCCGGGTGCCCGCACGGCTGGGCTTTCCGAGCAGCGGTCGCGGGCTGCGTTTGCCCGTGTAGAGTGGCTCGACGTGCCAATCCTCGAGTTCGAAGTGGGTGAGTCGGCCGAGCGAGATGCGGTCGCCGAGCCGCACTTCGACGGGCGTGTTAACGGGGATGAGCTCGCCGTGGACGAACACGCCGTTTGTGCTCTCGAGGTCGATGATCGAGAGCGCGCCGTCGGGGCCGAGCTTGAGCGCTGCGTGGAGGCCGGAGACGTTCTTGGCCTTTACGTAGAAGTCGGCGCGCGCCCGGTCGCTTCCGATGCGTACGATTGGCTCGAGCCCATCCACTAGCGGCCCAGGATCAGGGCGAGGAGCTCCGCCGCTTGGTTCGGTTGCGCGGGATAGGTGTAGACGTTGGCGATGATGACGACGCGTCCAGAGGACCGGAAGGCGGTGCCTCCCACGCCGACGCTGATGGCGAGTTCGGCTTGGTACGCGGCGGCGGCGCTGACGTCGGCGAACTCGACCCAACTGATGCTGACCTCGCCGGTGCTCGGCGCGTTGCCGCTGATGTTCCCGTAGTGCGCGCCGCCGTTGGCGCTAAAGTACGGGTCGAAGGTCGGCGGGTAGTTGTACGTAATGTCGTAGCCGACGGCCTCCATACGCTGCCGCAAGGCCTCGAAGCTGGCCGGAAAGCTGGCCATCTGGCTGGAGCCCATGGGCACCCGGATCAGCTCGGCGTGCGCTGCGGGCAGGCAAAGAATGAGCGCGGTGGCGAAGGCCGCGAGGCGAAGTACGTGCATGGGTCGGGTCTACCCGACGGCGCGCGAAATGAAAACGCGCCACACGCAACACCGGCGCG
>CBDUJZ010000071.1:0-24752 GCA_965367675.1 uncultured Myxococcales bacterium
GGAGGACGTGGATCCGGATGCGGAGGACGTGGACCCGGATGCGGAGGACGTGGACCCGGATGCGCCTAGTCTCGATGTTGGTGTCGACACGTAGGGGAGCGGATTCGGCGGTCTGGGTGGGTTGAAACCTGTCCCTCGACAGGCTCGGGATGATTTTGGGTGGAGGGTTCCGAGGGTGGCGACGCCCGGGGGCCTCTCCGAGGGTGGCGACGCCCGGGGGCTTCTCCGCTGGCGCGCCGTTAGGCTTCGCGGACGGTGGCGTAGGAGTAGCAGTCTTCGGGGTCGCCTCCGACGCGGCCGACCCACCGACGGAGGATGCCTTCGCGCTGCATGCCCGCCTTCTCCATGACCCGGGCGGAGGCGTGGTTTTCGAGGGCGCAGGTGGCGCCGACGCGCCAGATCTCGGGGTCAGCGAGGCACGTGGTGATGACGGCGCGCAGGGCTTCGGTCATGTAGCCGAGGCCCCACTTGGGCTGGGCGAGCACGTAGCCGGCCTCGATGCGGGCGTCGGTGCGGATGGCGGTGATCATGCCCCACACGTCGGGCGCGCCGTGCTCGAGGATCACCCACGACGCCATGGTGCCGCGGTGCCACGCCGTCAGCGTGTCGGCCAGGAAGGCGTGGGTGTCGGCGACGCTCTTGTGCGGGCTCCACTGCAGGAACTCGGTGACCGTCGCGTCGGCGGCGTAGTTGGTGAAGATCGCGCCGGCGTCGGACGGCTTCGGCTTCCGGAGCAGCAGGCGGTCGGTGGTGATGCTGGGTACCAAGAAGGTCACGACGACTCCGAGCGGGGCGGGATGGGCAATACGGCGGGCCAATCGGCGGCCGATCCTGTGGGCGACCGTCTCCGCGCTACATATCCTTCCTGCAGACCCGGAAAATCGCTAGCTTCCTACGGCCCCCCTGTCACACCGCGCATCATGCAACGCCAACTCCTCCCCATCGTTCTGTTCGTCGTCGCCGCCTGCGGCGTGCCCGGCCCCGGTAGCGGTGGCTCTGACACCGGCGACGCAGGCACGTTGTTCAACGGGCGAGACGCCATCGACGACGTGATCCCCTTGGACACAGATGAGGACGTGGACGAGGACGCCGACGAGGACGTCGATGATGACGTGCGCGACCGCGACGGGACCGACGACGTCTCCCGCGTGATCTGCGGCAACGGCATCCTCGAAGAGGGCGAGGCCTGCGACGACAACAACAACTTCCCGAACGACGGGTGCTCCGCCAACTGCCTGTCCACCGAGGTGTGCGGCAACAACGTGGTCGACCCCGGCGAGAGCTGCGACGACGGCAACTTTGACGCGGGCGACGGCTGCGACCCCATCTGCCGGCGCGAAGAAGGCTGTGGCAACGGCATCGTGGACATCGGCGAGCAGTGCGACGACGGCAACATCGACCGCGGCGACGGCTGCAGCCCCGAGTGCCAGCGCGAGATCTCGCTGCTGAGCGACGAAGACAACGACAACATCTCGGACTTCGACGAGGGCAACGGCCGCGTGGATACGGACGGCGACGGCACGCCCGATTCCCGCGACGTGGACTCCGACAACGACGGCATCTTGGACTTCAACGAGGCCGGCGACGAGGACCTGGTGACCGAGGCCGTCGACACCGACGACGACGGCGTCCCGGACTTCCGCGACACCGACTCCGACGGCGACGAGATCCCCGACGCCGTCGAGGGCGCGTTCGACAACGACTTCGACGGCATCCCGAACTCGCAGGACACCGACTCCGACGGCGACTTCGTGGGCGACTACACCGAGACGGCGACCGACAGCGACTCGGACGGCATCCAGGACTTCCTGGACCTGGACTCCGACAACGACGGCATCTTGGACGCGCACGAGCTGTTCTCCGACTCCGACGGCGACCGCTTCCCGAACCGCGTGGACCTGGACTCCGACAACGACGGCATCCCGGACCGCGAAGAGGCCGGCGACGAGTCGCTGTCCTCGTACCCGATCGACACCGACAACGACGGCCTCCCCGATTACGTGGACCTGGACTCGGATAACGACGGCCTTCGGGACGCGACCGAGACCGGCTGCCCGACCAGCTCGGACCGCCGCAACGACGACTCCGACAACGACACGTACCCCGACCTGGCCGAGGTGCTCGTGGGCTCGGACCCGTGCACGTTCACCAACGCGGCCACGTTCCGCACGTACACGGACTTCTTCTTCATCCTGCCGGAGGACCACCCCGGCGAAGAGGCCCCGCTGGAGTTCTCGAGCGACATCGCGCGGGCGGACGTGCACTTCAACATCGACTCCAGCGGCTCGATGGACGACGAGATCGACAACCTGCGCAACGGCATGCGCTCCTTCATGGTCCCAGCGCTCAGCGCGGAGATCGAGGACATCGGCTTCGGCTTTAGCGACTACCGCGACTGCCGCGGCTACGCGTTCCGACTGCGCCAGCGCATCACCACGAGCGTGTCGACGGTGCAGGCGGCCATGGCGACACTCACGAACACCTCGGGCGGCGAAGAGCCGGGCTACTCGGCGCTGCGTTTCATCGGCGACGGCGCGGCCCGCGGCGGCTGCTTGGACATCGCGGCGTTCAACCCTTCGGCGAACCGCGTGCCCGGCGTGGCCGACGGCACGATCGGCGGCGTGGGCTTCCGTGACGACGCGTTCCCGGTGGTGGTGCACGTGACCGACGAGTCCGCCGAGGACAGCGACTGCGGCAGCTGCGCATCGAACCAATCAGGCGCGATCAACTCGCTCAACGCGATCGACGCCCGCATGATCGGCATCGTTTCGTCGTCGTCGCCGCGCAGTCAGCTGCAGAGCGTCGCACGGGCCACCGGCGCGATGGTCCCGGTGTGCGCGTGGGACGGCGCGCGGCCGAGCGGGTGCGGCAGCAGTCAGTGCTGCACCGGCTCGGGCGGCGCGGGCGTGGGCTCCGAGGACGGCATGTGTCCGCTGGTGTTCACGGTGCCCGGCAACGGCTCCAACCTGAGCGAGTCGATCGTGACCGGCATCGTCGCCCTGGTGAACACGACGGCGTTCGAGGTGACCACGCGGCTGCGTCGCGACGAGGACGTGTTCATTCGCACGGGCGTCGACACGACGTGCTTCATTCGGAGCATCGTCCCGGCGCGCTTTGAGAGCTCGGGCACATGCTCGACGACGCCTGAAGTGGTCGACGTGGCGCCGGTGGACGGGATCATGGACGCGTTCGCGAACGTGACGCCCGGCACGGCGCTGTTCTTCGACGTGACGGCCCACAACGACGTGTGCGTGCGGGCGACGGACGAGCCGCAGGCGTTCTTCGCTTACATCGACGTGGTGGGCGACGGCATCACGACGCTGGATACGCAGTCGGTGACGATCATCGTCCCGGCGGCGGCGCAGCCGGGCGCCACGGTTCCGTAGCGCGAGCCTAGGGGCGCGTTAACGCCGCGCTGACGGCGCCCTAGCGGCCGTCGGTTCTCGTGGTTACGATGCGCCAACCGGCCCCACGGTGGGGCCATTCCATGGCAAAATACGGGAAATGAAGCAGGCAAATGCACGCCATGCTTGCACTTTCCCCTTGTCCTGACACAATATCAGGACCCCCCAGCCCCAATCAGGACAGGAAGTGAGTACGAAACGCGAGGAAGCGGAACTCGGACCGATCGAAGTGCGCGTTGAGCGCGACAACGTGCAGCGAGCGATCTCTCAGTTGAAGCGCTTGATGGCCCGTGAAGGTATCCTCAAGGAGGTCAAGAACCGACGCTTCTATGAGAAGCCGAGCGTGAAGGACAAGCGCAAGCGACGTGACGCAGAGCGACGGCGACGCAAGGAGATCCGCAAGGAGCGGGCACTGCGCCGCGGAATCCGCTAGCCGGATCCGCGTAGCACGAGCAAAGTCGCGGCCCCGGGCACAGAACGTGTGCCCGTCGCCCCGCTCGCGCTCGCCCGTGGAGCGCGTTATGGAGACGCAAACCTCTTCGCAGGATCTCTATGTCAGCGCCGTTCCCGTTCGCCGAAATCACCCGTGAGCTTATCCGGCTCGCGCTGCTGGAAGATCTCGCCTTTGGCGACGTCACCAGCGACCCGATCTTTCCGCTCGACGCTGTCGGCAGTGCGGTATTCGTGGCTAAAGAACCTCTGGTTGTAGCCGGGATATCCGTAGTCGCCGAGGTGCTTCGGTGCGTCGACGAAGAGGCCACCCTGGAGTGGTCCGTTAAGGACGGCGACGCGATCTCGGTCGGCGAGTTTGGTCTCGTCCGTGGACGCGTGCGCTCATTGCTGCGCGCCGAACGGGTGATGCTCAACTTCCTGCGTCACCTGAGCGGCATCGCCACGCTCACCAAGCGTTACGTGTCGCTGCTCGGGCCCGACGGCCCGGCCATGGTCGACACCCGCAAGACCACGCCCGGCTTTCGCGAGCTGGAGAAATACGCGGTGCGTTGCGGCGGCGGTAAGAACCACCGCTACAACTTGGGCTCCGGCGCGATGATCAAGGACAACCACATCGCCGCCGCCGGCTCGATCGCTGCCGCGGTCACGGCCGTGCGCAACCACGCGCCGTTCCTGACGCGGATCGAGGTCGAGGTGAGCAACCTTGAGGAGCTCGCAGAGGCGCTCGACGCTGGCGCAGACGCCGTGTTGCTCGACAACATGGAGACCGAGCTCATGCGCGAGGCTTGCAGCATCGTGGCCGGCCGCGCCGTGGTCGAGGCCTCCGGCAACATCACCGAGACGCGGCTCCCCGAGCTTCGCGACATCGGCCTCGATGTGATCTCGTCGGGCGCGATCACGCACTCGGCGCCCAACGTCGACATCTCGATGAAGCTCGTCACCGCCCACTAGCGCGTGACGTTCCCGCCGCTACTGCAGCACCGTGAGGAGGCGGCGTCGACCAACGACGTGGTCGCCCAGTGGGCCCGCGAAGGCTGCGCCCACGGCACGGCGCTGTACGTGGACCGGCAGACCGCCGGCCGCGGCCGTCGCGGACGGAGTTGGCAGAGCCCGCCGGGTGAAAACCTGGCGCTGAGCGTGGCCGTGGTGGGCCCCAAGTACGCGCCGTCCATGCTGTATCTGCCGATGGCGGCCGGCGTGGCGACGGCGCAGGTGCTGCGCAATCACGGCGCCGCGGTGCAGCTCAAGTGGCCCAACGACCTGATCGTGGACCGCCTGAAGCTCGGCGGAATCCTGTGCGACGCTGTGCTGGAGGGCAGTCACTTTGTGGCGGCGGTCATCGGCATCGGCGTGAACGTGAACTGCACGGTGGACGCGCTGGCCCCGGAGCTGCGGGAGACGAGTACGTCGGTGCGCACGCTGTTGGGCGGGCCGCTGGATTTGGCCGCGTTGGCCGCCGAGGTGCGCATCGCGGTCGTGGACATCGCCGAGCGGTTGGCGATGGGCGAGAGCGCTGGGGTGATGGCGGAGTGGCGCACGATGGACGCGACGCTGGGTCGGCGCGTGATCGGCGACGACTTTGAGGGGGTCGCGGAGGGCATCGCGGACTCCGGGGCGTTGCGTGTGCGAACGGGGTCCGGGGTGGTGCGCGAGGTCCGGTCCGGCGAAGTGCGATTCGCCTAGTAGAATCGGGGGTTACGCCGCGATTTCACTTGATCGCGGGCGGGTTGAACACTACCGCAAGGTTCCCGGTTTCGGGGCGTCTTGAGGCGCCCGAACGGACCCCCGGATACGAGGTTGCGCATGGCCACTGAAGACACGACCACCACTCCCCCAACGTCCCCCGCACCCGCCGCGAAGCCGCACCCCTACGCGGGGTTCGTGCACGCGGTGGACAAGCCGGCGCGCTACATGGGCGGCGAGTACAACTCGGTGATCAAGGACTGGGACGCCGCCGCGTGCCGGTTTTGTCTCTGTTTTCCGGATGTTTACGACATCGGGATGAGCCACCTGGGCACCAAGATTCTGTACTCTATCGTGAACAAGACGCCGGACCTGCTCATGGAGCGGTGCTTCGCGCCTTGGGTCGATATGGCGGCGGAGCTTGAGGAGCGCGAGCTGCCGCTGCTGAGCCTGGAGTCGCACCGCCCGCTGTCTGAGTTCGACGTGGTCGGGTTCTCGATGCAATACGAGATGACGTTCACGAACGTGTTCTCGATGATGGATTTTGGCGGTGTGCCGCTGCGCAACGCGGACCGCACGCTGGAGCACCCGCTGGTGATCGCGGGCGGCCCGTCGGTGACGCACCCGGAGCCGATGGCGTCATTCGTGGACGTGTTCCTGATCGGCGACGCCGAGGAGCGGCTGCCGCGCTTGCTGCGCCACTACATGGAGCTCAAGAACGCGGGCGAGCTGACGCGGCTCGAGATCCTGGCGGAGTTGGCCAAGGAGGGCGGCGTGTACTGCCCGGACCTGTACGAGCGCGAGCTCGATACGCTGTCGAACATGATGGTGGTGACGGGTCCGAAGCCGGAGTTCCCGGGCGTGCCGGCGGTGGTGGAGCGTGCGTTCTTGGACGACATCTCCAAGTTCCGTTTCCCGGACGACTCGCCGGTGGCGGTGGCCGAGGCGATCTTCGACCGGATGAGCGTGGAGGTCGCGCGCGGGTGCACGGAGGGCTGTCGGTTCTGCCAAGCGGGCATGATCTACCGTCCGGTGCGCGAGCGCGACCCAGAGGAGATCGTAGAGACGGTGCTCTCGTCGCTGGAGAAGAACGGTTACGACGAGGCGAGCATCACGTCGCTTTCGACGGCGGACTACTCGTGCATCTCGCCGCTGATCAAGACGCTGATGGGCAAGCTGCGCGAGCGGAAGGTGTCGCTCGGCATCTCGAGCCTGCGCGCGTACGGCCTGAGCGAGGATACGCTCGACGAGATCGCGACGGTCAAGGCGACGGGGCTCACGTTTGCGCCCGAGGCGGGCACGCAGCGCATGCGCGACGTGATCAACAAGAACGTGACCGAGGACGACATCTACGAGACGTGCCACCGCATCTTCTCGCGCGGCTGGAAGCGCATGAAGCTGTACTTCATTTTGGGGCTGCCGACGGAGACCGACGAGGACGTGGTGGGCATCGCTGAGATGGGTCGCCAGGCGCGTATGATCGGCCGCGAGTACCAGAAGAACGTGGCGGTGACGGTGAGCGTTTCGAGCCACGTGCCGAAGCCGCACACGCCGTTCCAATGGGCGGCGATGGACTCGATGGAGGAGATCAAGCGCAAGCAGAGCATCCTGTGGAACCTGACCAAGGAGTGGGGCCTGACGTTCCGTCGGCACCAGATGCGCGTGTCGCACTTGGAGGGCATCATCACCCGCGGCGACATCGTGACCGGCGAGCTGATCATGCGTGCGTGGGAGCTCGGCGCGCGGTTCGATAGCTGGGATGAGCAGCTCAAGTGGGACGCGTGGCAAGAGGCGCTCGCCGAGTGGGAAGCCACGACCGGGCGTGACCGGCTGGCGATCCTGGGCACCATCCCGATCGACGCGCGTTTGGCGTGGGATCACATCGACGTGGGCCTTGAGGACGGCTTCCTGGTCAAGGAGTACCAGAAGTCGCTGAAGAGCCGCCTGAGCCCGCCGTGCGGCAAGCCGTTCCGCGCCAAGGTGCACCACACCAACGTGGTGGACGCGGTCGAAGATGAGCGTCGCTTGGTCTGTTATGACTGCGGTATCGCGTGCGACCTGACGCAGATGAAGGAGGAGCGTTTGGACTTCCTGACGCGGCTCGGTGCGCACGAGCGGCCGGCGCCTTCGACGGGTGGTCCGACGCGTACGCAGACGGCGACGGAGCGGCACAAGCAGGGTCTGGCGCCGCACGAGTTCAACCAGGGTGAGAAGGTCCGCTATCGGATTCAGTACACCAAGGTGGGTCCGGTGAGCCTGCAGGGGCACCTGGACATGGTCCGCGTGTTCCCGCGCGTGTTCACGCGGGCAGGCTTTGAGACGTACTACAGCCAGGGTTTCTCGCCGAAGCCGCAGCTGTCGTTCGGGCCGGCGTTGGGTCTGGGTGCGCGTTCGATGAACGAGTACGTGGACGTGACGCTGAACGCGTCGGAGCCGGAGCCGTGGGAGCTGCTGGGCGCGTTGAACGCGGTGACCCCGAAGGGGCTGCTGATCACGGGCGTGCGTCGGCTGCGCCAGGGCGAGCAGTCGCTGAGCTCTGCGCTGGGCCAGATGGATTGGGCGGTGGTCGTGGCGGAGGACTCCGCGACGCTGCCAGGGCTGCGGGCGCGCCTCGAAGAGGCGCGGGCGCTGCCCGAGCTCGGCGTCGAGGTGTGGCGTAAGAAGAAGCGCCGTACGATCGACCTGTGGTCGGTGGTGGAGCGCGGCGTGGAGTTGGTTCCCGGGACGGCGCTGGAGCTCGAGGACGACGCGATCGCGTCGGACTCGGTGGTCATGCTGTTCAGCCAGCGCATCGCACAGGGCGGGACGCTGAAGCCGCACGAGGTCGCGCTGGCGCTGGTCGGCGCCGAGGTGGGCACGCGGTCGGTGATTCGACTGGGGTGCGTGTCGGTGGGCGCGGACGGCACGGTGCGTTCGCTGCTGGACTGGGATGGTCCGGCGCCGGCGGATGTGGCTCAGTGTTCGCCGCGGGATGCGCGGGAGATTCGCGAGGCGGGCGAGCGCACGCGTTTGGTGCAGCGGGCGATGGTGCCGGAGTCTGTTCCGGACTTGGCGTCGTTGGCGACCGGCGGTTTGGCGTAGTTCCGGAGGGTCCGCTGTTCGCGGGCAGCGTTTGGGTTTTCCGCTGAGGTAGCCCCCCAACGTAAAGCGGCGCTGGTCGAAGACCAGCGCCGCTTTGCGTTATGGGGGGCGGGGCGCTTGCGGCCCCGGTGGGGTCGTGCGCTAGGGCTCCAGCCACAGCGTGCCAGCCTCCGCCGGGCTGATCGCCAAGCTGGACTCGTTGGCGCTGTCAGCGGTCACCGCGCGGACAACACCGCCCGTCGCGACCGTGGCCCAGAAGATGTCACGGCGGCCGCTAACGCCGAAGCCGCTGTGGCCCACGTCGACATACGCCATCGACATGCCGTCCGGCGCGATGACACCGGTAGAGGCCTCGCCCGTGCCCTGCGACTGCGTCGCGCCGCTGCCCAGGTTGCGACGCACAAGTCGGCTGGTGGTCGACGTCAGACGCTCGTTGTGCGTCATCCAGGCGAAGTCCCACGAGACGCTGGGGCCACCGAGGATGTCCGAGCCCGTGGTGATGCGCACGTCGCTCGTGACCGGCGTATCCAGGGTGCGCGACCACACGTCGTACTCACCGCTCACCTGCGCCACGTACCAGACCTCGTTCGGGCGGACGAACTGAGGAGCAGCCTCGCCGCGTCCCAACGACTCCGGAGCCGCGTAGGCGCCCGAACCGTCCAGCGGGATGATGTACAGGTCGTTGTCGCCACCCACACCCGAGCCTTCGGCGACGAGCGAGCTGCCGTCCGGCGACCAGCTGAGACCCGCCAGGTTGCTCAGGCCATGCGAGATGAGCACCGGGTTACCACCGGGCGTCTCCAACTCGACCACGCGAAGGCCGATCTCCGTCGAACCGGTGACCACGGCCAGGTACGCGAGGCGCGAGCCGTCCGGCGAGAACGTCGGGTAGGTCTGCGTCAGGTCCCCAGGCACGTCCAACAGCACGCTCGGCGTCGTACCCGCCGCGCGCACCAAGAAGATGCGCGGGAGGCCGCCGACCGTCGCCGTGTAGGCGATCCACGGGTTCGTCAGCGGAGGCGGCGTGCAGATGTTGGCAACGCAGGTCGCGGTACCAGCGCAATCCGCCGTGGCAACGCAGGCGAGGCCCGAGCTGCACCCGGCGGCGCAGGTGCCGCCGCAGTCGATGTCCGTCTCGTCTCCGTTCACGCGGCCGTCATCGCAAGCCGGCGGGAGGTTGCAGGCGCCGTCCTCGCATGTACCGCCAGCGGCACAGTCGTCGTTGATCAAGCAGGCCTCGCCGAACTCGCATCCGCCACACACACCACCACCGCAGTCCACGTCCGTCTCGTCTTGGTTGAGCAGGCTGTCGTCACAGGTGGGGCACGGGTTGGTCGTGGTGTCACACACCACGGTATCTCCACCGTCGCAGGCCCAGACCTCGGTCTCGCAGGCGCCACACACCGTGGCCGGCGCGTGATCCAACTCGGCGCAGCCGCCGCAGTCGTTGAGCGCGCCCGACCCACCGTCGTTCTCACAGGTGACCGCCTCATCGCCGTTGCAAGCGTAAGTACCGCTCTGGCACACGCCGCAGCCGGAGCCGACGGCCGGCAGCGTCGAGCAACCACCGCAGTCGTTGCGCGCCGACTCGCCGGCGTCACCGCTGCAGGTCAGCGCCTCGGTGCCATCACACGCGAACGTGCCGCTGTCGCAGACGCCGCAGGCAGCGCCCACTTCACCGCCGAGATCGGTACAGCCGCCACAGGCGTTGGCCGAGCCCTCACCCACGCACACGGTGTTCTCGGTGCCGTCACAGACCAGGCTGCCGCTGTTGCACACGCCGCAGGCCTCGCCCGGGTCGCCGGGCAAGCCGAAGCAACCACCACACGCGTTCAACGAACCCGGGCCGGAGTCGCCAGCGCAGACCAGCGCGTCATCGCCGTCACACGCGAACGTGCCGCTGTCGCACGTGCCGCACACCGCGCCGACGTCATCCGTCAAGCGGACGCAGCCGCCACACGCGTTCTGCGCAGCCGCGCCGGCGTCGTTGATACACTGCGTGGCGTTCTGGCCATCACAGGTGACGCGACCCGTCTCGCACGTTCCACACGGGGTGTTCACTTCGTCGATGAGCTCGTCGCAACCGCCGCACTCGTTAAGCGCGCTCGAGCCTTGGTTGCCTTGGCACACGTAGGTGTCGCCGGTGGCCGAGCAGGCCAGCTCGCCGGTGTTGCAGGTACCGCAGGCGTCGCCCGCGTTGCCCACCAAGGTGCCGCATCCGCCGCACGCGTTGGCCGCGCCCGGGTTGTCGCCCGTGCAGACCACCGCAGTGCTGCCATCACAGGTGTAGGTGCCGGTGCCGCAGGTGCCGCAGGGCTCGCCGGGCTCGCCGTCGAGCACCGCACATCCGCCGCAAGCGTTGTCCGTCGCCGGGCCACAGCCGCCGCACTCGTTGAGCGCGGACGGACCGTTGTCGCCGACACAGCGCAGTCCCTCGCGGGACGACAAGCAGGAGAGCTCGCCGGTGCCGCAGGTGCCGCACGCGTCGCCGGGTGCGCCGTCCAGCGGACCGCAACCACCACAAGCGTTGAGCGTCTCGCCGGAGCGATCGCAGGTCAATCGCTCGGCCGTCAGGCACGTCAGGACCTCGGTTCCGCAGCCACACGGTTCGCCAGCGTCAGCCGGCACCGCGTTGTAGACCAGCGCCGAGCATCCGCCGCAGCTGTTCAACGCGTCGGCGCCCAGGTCGCCGATGCAGCTCACTTCTTCGGCGCCGGTGCAGCTCCAGAGGCCGCTGTTGCACGTTCCGCAGGCGTCGCCGGGGACCGCCGCGAGCGCGGAGCAACCTCCACATTCATTGTTCGGGCCTTCGCAGCCGCCGCTGGCGTCTTCCAGGCACACGATGGCGTTCAAGCCGTCGCACTGCGCGACGCCGCCCTCGGGGCAGACCTCGCCGGGCGTCACGCGCAGCGACGTGCAGCCGCCACAGGCGTTGTACGTCTCTTCGGTCGGGACGCAGACCACGCCGTCGAACGCGTCTTCGGCGCCCAGCAGCGCTTCGGTCGCGCAGGCGTAGGTGCCCGCGACGCTACCGCAGCCGGTGCGACGCGAGCAGGTCGCGCCGGGAGCGCCAGCCAGCAGGGCCGTGCCGCCGCACGCGTTCGCGCCGTCCGGCACCGGGCACTCCAGCGTATTCGGTCCAGCGCAGCGCAGCGCGGACTCGCGCTGAAGGCCGCACACGGTGCCCGGCGTCGCCGCCACGCCCAGGTGCATCAAAGTCGACGTTCCGCCACAGGCGTTGGTCGCGCCCGCCGTGCAGGTGACCGCCTCGGTGGAGACACACGACAGCACACCCGGCGAACCGCCCGCGCTGCACGTCGTTCCCGGCGCGCCGCTCAGCGTACCGCAACCGCCACAAGCGTTCGTTTGCACGCCCCAGCACTGTGCGCCGCTCGGCACGCAGATGTAGCGACCGGAGTCGCAGGCGCCACACGCGTCGTCGAGCGGCACGCTGATCACGCCGCAGCCGCCGCACTCGTTCTTGCCGCCAGCGCCAGCGCAGCGGAGGTCGTTGGAGCCATTGCAGACCGCTTGGCCCGCGCCGCAATCGCCGCACACCGCGCCGAGGTCGCCGTCGAGCGTTCCACAGCCACCGCACGCGTTGGTCTCGAGCACAGCGCCTTCGCACGTCACGGTGTTCTCGCTCGCGCACACGGTCACGCCGTCGCCGCAGGTGCCGCAAGACACGCCGAGCTCGCCGTCCAAATCGCCGCAGCCGCCACAGGCGTTTCGGCTCGCCGCGCCCAGGTCGCCTTCGCATACCAAGGTGTCGTCGCCGCCGCAGGCCAGCACGCCCGAGCCGCACTCGCCGCAAGCCGCGCCGAGGGTGCCGTCCAGGTCGCCACAACCGCCGCACGCGTTGTACGCGCCGGCGCCGGCGTCACCCAAGCACTGCACGCCGCTAGCGTCGGACAAGCAGGCCGTGACGCCACTGTCGCACTCGCCGCAGACTTCGCCGGGGCTGCCTTCCATTTCGTTGCATCCGCCGCAGGCGTTGAGGCCCTCGGTGCCGATGTCGCCCACGCAGGCGACTGCGCTACCGTCCAGCGTGCAGCGGAACGTGCCGCTGTCGCACTCGCCACACACGCCGCCGGGGGCGCCGTCGAGCGTGCCACAACCGCCGCAGATGTTGGTCACCGAGTCGCCCAGGTCACCCTCACACAGCAGGTAGTCTTCTTCGTCGCAGACGAGCGTCCCGGTGCCGCAGCTACCGCACGCGGTGGAGGGCTCTGCCGGCACGCCGTTGAACTCCAGGTCGGCGCAGCCGCCGCACGCGTTCAGAGCGCCGTCGCCCAGGTCGCCCACGCACGACAATGTATCGCGCGCGTCGCACGTCCACTGGCCGGAGCTGCAGGAGCCGCAGCGCTCGCCGGGGGTACCTTCGAGCACCGTGCAGCCGCCACAACCGTTCGGCGTTCCCACCGCGCATGCCTCAGCGGCGTCCAGGCAGAACAGCGTCTCGGTGCCATCACAGGTCCACTTGCCGGCGCCGTCGTTACACAGCGCGCCGACCTCGTTCTCCAAGTCCGTACAGCCGCCACACGCGTTCTCCGGGCGACCGCCCGTCGCGATGCAGACCACGCCGTCGAACGGCTCTACGCCGATCGCAGCCGCCAGCGGCGAGTCCGAGCAGACCCAGCTGGCCGTGACCGCGCCACACGCCGACGTCAGGCTACACGCCGAGTTCGGGGCGCCCGCGAGCGGAGCAACACCGCCACAGGCGTTCTCCGTCTCGGTCACCGAGCAGACCAGCGTGTTCAGCCCATCACAACCCAGCGCGCCGCTGAGGCCAGGGCCACACGGGGTGCCCGGCTCGGCCACGTCGCCGCGGTAACGCAGCACCGACTCGCCGCCGCACAAATTGCGCGCGCCGACCACGCAATCCACCGCGTCGAACCCATCGCACGACCACAGGCCGCTGTTCGACTCCGAGTCGCGGCACAGCGTTCCGGGGCGATGGTCGATCGGCACGCAGCCGCCACAACCGTTGTTGGTCGCCCCTTCGCACGCCACGCCGAGCGGCGCGTCATCGCTACATACAAGCTGTCCGTTTCCGCACGCGCCACAGGACGTCGCGGGAGGCGCGTCGAGCACCTCGCAGGTGCCGCACACGTTGGTGTCGGCGGCGCCCACGCACTGCAGCGCGTTCGGGCCGTTGCAGGTCGCGGTGCCGCCGAAGCAGGCGCCGCAGGGCTCGCCGGGGAGCTTCTCTTCACCGTCCAACGTCAGCGTCTCACAGCCGCCACACACGTTGCGCTCCGACACGCGGCAGCACGAGCCGCCGATGCACTGCACCGGGTCCTCCTCGACCACGTCCGCAACATCCGCGTCCACGCCCGTGTCCCCGTCGACCACGTCACCGGACCCGTCGGCGTCCTCCGTCACGTCTTCCGTGGTGTCCACCTCGACCGTGTCGTCGCCGGTGTCATCGCCGGTGTCTTCCACAACGTCTTCGCTGGTGTCTTCCGTCGCGTCGTCGCCCGTGTCGCCGGTGTCCGGCGTGCCCACGTCGACCGATCCGAGCTCGCACTCACCCAGAATGGGGTTGCACACATAGCCGGGGTCGCATTCCGCACTGGTGAAACACGGGTCCGGCCCGGTATCTGCCGGCGGTTCGTCGTCCGAACAGGCGGAGAGCGCGAAGAGGGCGAGCACGACAGGGGTGAGGAGCTTCGACGTTTTCATGACATCACTGTAGGAGACAACGGCACGTTAGCGGAATATTCACCCCGACGTCGACGTTTACGGACTTTTTTTGTCCGACGCGGCGATCCACCACCCCCTCGACCGGCGTTCCGGTGTCGTGGGGACCCACGAGGCCAATGAACCCGCACCTTTACGACTGGATCGTCGGCGCATCCACGCCGGTGTTTGTCGCCTTCATCGTCATCGAAGTGCTCGTCGCCACGCGCACCGGCCGAGACGTGTACGAACGCCGAGACGCCGTCTCGAGCATCTCGATCGGAATCATCAGCCTGCTCTTCAGCGCGGGGGCGCACCTCATCCTCGGCGCGCTCCTCGTCGGGCTCTACAACTTCCGGCTGTGGACGCTGCCCGACAACCTGTGGACCCTCGCCGCGGGCTTCATCGTCGTCGACTTCCTGTTCTACTGGGGCCACCGCGCGCACCACGAAGTCCGCATGGGATGGGCGGCGCACGTGGTCCACCACTCCTCGGAGCGCTACAACTTCTCCACCGCGCTGCGGCAGTCGTGGAGCGAGCCGTTCACCCTGATCCCGTTCTTTCTGCCGCTCTCGCTGCTCGGCTTCCCGCCCGGCACCTGGTTCATCTGCTTCGCGCTCAACCTTGTGTACCAGTTCTTCACGCACACCGAGCTCGTCGGGCGACTCGGACCGCTGGAGTGGGTGTTCAACACGCCCTCGCACCACCGCGTGCACCACGGCTCGAACCTGAACTACCTCGACAAGAACTACGCCGGCGTTTTCATCATCTGGGACCGCATCTTTGGCACCTTCGAGCCCGAAAAAGAGGCGGTGGAGTACGGCCTGGTGAGCAACATCAACACCTTCAACGTGTTCACCGCCAACGTGCACGAATGGCGGGACATGGTCCGCGACGGCTGGCGCTCCGGGAGCCCGATGACCGCCCTCGCCTACGCCTTCAAGCCCCCCGGCTGGCGGCCCGGCCCGGACTCCTCCACGGTCGCCGACCTCCGCGCCGCCGCCGCGAACAACGCTGGTTCAGGCACTGCGACCCACACGATGACGCAGGCGGTGATCGCGCCGAGCGCAGACGAGGCCGCAACATCTTAAACCGAGCCCCGATAACCCTCGCGTTTCCAGGCCCTCAACCGCACTCGAACCGCGAATATCATGCTCAACTTTGCCGCCCTACTCCGCACCGTCGCCGACCTCATCGACTCCGCAAAACGGAAGGCCGCTCCTGCAGAAACGCAGCAGCCCGCCCCCGATAGAACGCGGCGCGCCGAGCCCGTCCAACCGCCAGCTCAACCGCCGGCGTCACCGGCGCCGCAGGCCGCGCGCGCCGGGGCGTGCAAACCCGCCGGTCGCGTGGATCCCCTCCGCGGCGAGGTCTCCGAACTCGACGCTGGCGCGCGCATCCACCGCCTGTTCTACGATATCCTCACCAGCGGCTCGAACGCCGACGACGATCCAGCGGAGGAGGACGAACGCACGCATGACCCCAACTTGGACTGCGGGCGCTGGTGTGACGGCGACCAGTTCGTAGACGGCGAGCAGCGCGTAGACGACGAATACTACGACGCGCGTGGCGAAGGAGAGCGCGGTCACCCCGACGGCGGTGGCGCCGACGGCGGAGCGGCCAACGCCGGCCAAACGCGCCGCCGCCAGCCCCACACGCCACCGCAGGACTGGCGCCGCTGGTACTCGTCGCACAAACATGGCGGTGACGGCGAGGTCCCCGAGTCCGTGGTCCGCGCCTGCCTGGACGACATGCGCGAGGCCAGCGTTCTGCACTCGGTGGCGCTGCTCGAAATCGCCCGCAAGTGGGGATTCTCACAGCGCTTTTAGACAGGCGCGTGAGTGCCGATTAGACACCCGCGCGCGCCATTTCGGACGCCTAAGCCAGCGCCGCTGCCGCCCGCGCTACCACTGCGTCCAAGCACCCATCGTCGAACGGAGACGTCAGCCCCGCCGAACGAGCGAGCGTCTGGAACGACGACGAGCCACCGAGCGCGCAGAGCGCCACGTAGGCCTCCATCGCCGCCGGTCGGTCCGTGGTCGCCTTGTCCCAGAACTGCAGCGCGCAGGTCTGCGCCAGCGTGTAGTCGATGTAGTAGAACGGGCTGAAGAACACGTGCATCTGGCGCTGCCAGAACGCGCCCTCGCCCACCCGCGGCACGTCGCCATACGCGCGCCATGGCAGGTACGTGCGCTCCATCTCTTGCCACATCGCGTGCCGCTCGGCCGGCGTCGCCTCGGGCCGCTCGTAGACCAAGTGCTGGAAGTGGTCGATCGCCACGCCGTACGGGATGAACAGCAGCGACTGCATCAAGTGGTCGCGGCGGAACTGGTCGGCCGAGTCGCCGAAGAAGCGCTCCATCGACGGGTAGGTCAGGAACTCGAGGCTCATCGAGTGAATCTCGCACGCCTCATATGTGGGCCACAGGTACTCGACGAGCGGCTGGTCGCGGCTCTTCCAACACTGGAACGCGTGGCCAACCTCGTGGGTGAACACCCGCACATCGCCGGACGTGCCGTTGAAGTTCGCGAACACAAACGGCATACCCGCCGTGGGGAACGACGTGCAGAAACCGCCGCCGGATTTGCCCTGCCGCGACGGCAAGTCCAAGTAGCCGCCGTCGGCCATGAGCCCGAAGAAGTGGTCCAGGTCGGGGTGCAGGTCCGCGAACATCTCGCGGGCGCGGTCCATCATCCACGGCAGGTCGCCCTGCGGCACAGCGGCGCCGGCGGGCGAGAACACGCCCTCGTCCCAGTACATCACCTGGTCCACGCCGAGCGACTCGGCCTGCTGCGCGCGGAGCTTGCTGCACAGCGGGACCAGCGAATCACGCACCTGGGCGCGGAACCGCTCCACGTCTTGCTGGTTGTAATCCACGCGGTTCATCAGCTTGTAGCCGAGCTCCACGTACGACGAAAAGCCGAGCTTTTTCGCCATGTTGTCACGCAGCTTCACGAGCGCATCGAACGCGTCATCGAGGGCCACGCCGTTGTCTTTGAACCAGCCCCAGTAGGCGCGCGCCGCGGCCTCACGCCGGTCGCGATCCTCGTGCTCGAGCAAGCCGACGACCTCGGACAGCGACATCTTGTCGCCATCGACCTCGACCTCGCCCCGCGCCGTCAGCGACATCACGTCGCTCACCTGCTTGGACTCGGCCACCAGGTCGTCGGCGATCTTGGGGTCGAACGCGGTCACGGCGCACTCCCACAGCCGGAACGCGGTTTCGCCGAACGTGTCCGTGAGCGCCGGCCGGTGCGGCGAGGCGAGCAGCGCGTTCATGACCGAGATGTCGTTGGCCGTGAGCTTCGGGCGGATCGCGTCAAGCGCATCCTGTGCCGCCTTGGCGTCGGCGTCGTTCACGTTCTGGGCGAAGCGCAGCCCGACCAAACTGCCGTACTGTTCGGTGAGCCGTCGGGTGCTCTCCCAATCAGCGATGGCGGCGGTCACATCGGCCGGCGCGGCGGCCTGCTCGATACGCTCTACGAGGGTGTGATAGGTGGCTTCAAGCGCTGCGACGTCTGGGGCGGGCGCGGTGATTTCGTCAAAACGCATGGACCGTTCGGGGGCTGTTCGTCTAATTGGCGAGGTCTACTCTGATCACGCACGTCATACCCCCTCGCCCCGCGCGACCACAATGCTTCACGCCCGACTCCAGCCCGCACTCGCCGCCATCGCCATCTGCGCGAGCGCGTGCGGCGGCAGCAACGGCGGACGCAATGACGACCTCGGCTACGACCCCGCCCGCCCGCTCGTGGCGCAATCCGTGGTCATCAACGAGAATGGCGTGCCCGTGCGCGGCGACGGTACACCCCTGCGCGGCGACGCCATCGAAGGCGAGTGGCGCACGTACCGCGGCGACAACGGACGCTCGGGCACGCGCATCGCGCCCGGAATCACGCGCCCGACCATCGTGTGGAGCGCGGCGGTCGGCATCCAGGGCTACGCGAACACCCCGCTGGTCACCGACGACACCGTTTTCGTGAGCTCGCAGGGCACCCTCCACAACCAGCGAGACCCCGAAGACGGCTTCTACGCACTCCGCCGCGACGACGGCTCACAGCGCTGGTTCTACCAAACGATCGAAGACGTAAACGGCGCCATGCTCACGGACACGCACGTGATCGGCGGCACCGACGGCGGTCACCTGATCGCCGTGTCCCGGGCCACCGGCGAGCTCGCCTGGGACGTGCTGTTCGACGACCCGATCCGACACGCCCCCGTGCTGTTCGACGGGATGCTTTTCGTGAATCAGGGCGACTACTTAGCGGTCATCGACCCGGCGACCGGGAGCCAGCGCCATCGGGTGCCCGCGCGCATGGATTACGAGTGGGAGATGCGCGGCGCGCTCTCCGCCGATAGCGACCGCATGTACCGCACCGCCGAGGCCTGCGCGCTGAGCGCACACTCGGCCGACGACCAGCTCTGGAGCGCCACCACGTGCATGCCCACCTCCGAGGAGTGGGTGGTCGAGTGGACCTACGCGCCGCCGACCATCGCTGGCGACCGCGTGATCACGCTCGCCCCGATCGCGCTCGGGTTCGAAGACGCCGACGTGTCGCTCTCCGTGACCGACGCCGCCACCGGCGAGCGCCTGTGGGACGTGGAGACCGAGCAGGACTTCCCCGGGTTCACCCACGGCACGCCGTTCCCCGGCTACGACCTGCGGCACTACGCCAGCATGCCGTGGATCATGAACGGCATCGTTTGGGCGCCGCTCATCACGCGCCCGAACGTGATCGGCTTCGACCTGGCCACCGGTGAGCCCCGCGCCGCCGTGAGCCTCCCGGACTGCCGCGCGCGCCAATTCCCGTCGATCGTCGGCGTGCCCTCGCGCGGATATCTGGCCCGCCACGACGGCACGCTGTACGCATTCGAGCCGCTGACCGGCGCCATCCGATGGGGCATGCAGATGGGCCTCCAGGCGAACGCCGGCGTGCCGATCAGCACCGCCTATATCGGCCTCGACGGGGTCGACAGCTACTGCCACGCCGAACCCTGGGACGGCACCGGCCTATACGCCACGCCCGCGATCGCCGAAGACGGCACGCTGTTCGTCGGCTCGGGCGAGGGCATCCTTTACGCCATCCAAGACTCCGATTGGTGACCATGAAGACACAACGACTGCTACCGCTCCGCTCTCTCGCCCTGGTTGGGCTGCTCGCCGGCTGCGGCAACTGCGGTGACACCGAGCAAGACGCTCCCGTGCTGCCCACGGCCGACGAAGGCTCCGGGTTCAACTCCGGCGCCCAAGGCGTCGCCGAAGGCTCGGCCGAAGAGGCCGCTCCCGAGCGGCCGGAGATCGTGCACAACGAGCCGCCCACCGCTGCCGACTTCGCCGTCGCGCCGGTCACCGGCGACTGGGGACAGTACCGCGGCAACAACGCGCGCACCGGCCTGCGTGAGGCGCGCCCCATCCGCAACCCGACCATCGCGTGGAGCGCCAACGTGGGCGTTCAAGGCTACGCGAACACCATCGCCGTCGCCGAGGACGCCATCTTCGTGGCCAGCCAGGGCGAGCGCCACCAAGGCGCCGACGAACGCGACGGCGTGTACGCGCTCAACCCCACCAACGGCACCGTGCTCTGGCACGCGCACACCGAGCGCGACGCCAACGGCCTCACCCTCGCCGAAGAGGTCGTGCTGGTCGGCACCGACGGTAACCACCTGATCGCATTCGAGCGCGCCACCGGCGCCGAGCGCTGGTCCGTCGAGCTCGACTGCCAGCTGTACCACTCCCCCGCGATTCGCGACGGGCAGGCCATCCTCATGCGCAACACCGACGCCGGTTTTGCCACCATCGACCTCGCCACCGGCAACGTGCAAGGCGACCTCGGCTGCTTCGGCTCCGAGCGCGGCACGCTCAGCCTCGACGACGAGCGCGTGTACGCCACCGCCGCCACCAGCTTCCGCACCTTCGACGCCGAGGGCCTCGCTTGGGAAGACGAGCCCGTGCTGGGCACGCGCCGCGCGCGACACCGCTGGGCCCCCCCAATGCTCACCGAAAACATGGTCATCGAGGCCGTCGCACGCTGGCCGTTCGGTACCGAAGACGCCATGTCCTACCGCCCCGCCGCGGTCGCCCGCTGGCAAGACAACGGACAGGTCGCGTGGGTCATCGACGTGCTCGACCCCGCGTTCGAAAACCCCGAGCCGACCACCAACGACACGCCGTTCCTGCGCAGCATGCCCTGGGTTAACAACGGCCGCGTCTACTGGACGCCCATCAACAACGGCGCCCTCGTGGCGTGGGACCTGCTGACCGGCGAGCGCATCGAACAAGTCTCGTTCCCCGACTGCCGCAGCCGCGCGTTCGGCTCCATCGTCGGCACCCCCGAGATGGGCTACTACGCGCGCCACGACGGCATGCTGTACGGCTTCACCCCCGAGCCGCTCGCCTTGACCTGGAGCGTCAGCATCGGCCTGCACGCGGCGGTCAACCGCAGCAGCACGCACATGCCCGTCCAAGGCCCGTGCAACGCCGAGCCCAAAGACGGCACCGCCCTGTTCGCGACCCCGTCCATCGGCGCCGATGGCACGCTCTACGTAGGCACCGGCGACGGCTGGCTCTACGCGGTCAAGGACTCCGACTGGTGAGCCACCGCGCTGCCGGATCGCTCCAACCCGAGCGTCCCGGCCGCATCCATGTCGACGCGCTCGGGCGGTAGCCCCTCGAGGGCCTCCCACGTGCACGCCATCAGCGGCTCGAGCTCGCGACACCGAAGCGCCGCGCCACGCCAGGCGCCGCCGTCATCGATGGCGCGGCCCAGGTACGTGACGAGCTCCTTGATCTTGCCCACCGGGCCCTTCCGACGCGGCCCCTTCGGGTAGGCGATCTCATAGTGCGTGACCACCTCTTGCAGGTGCTCCGCCACGTCGCGACCGCTGGGGTGACGAACCGAACGTCCCTCCGCAAGTGCTTGAATTTGTTCGAAGATCCAGGGGTTGCGCAGCGCCGGACGACCGATCATCACCGCGTCGCAGCCCGTCTCTTCCATCATGCGCGACGCGTCTCCGGCGTACCAAACGTCGCCGTTGCCAACCACCGGGATGTCGAGCGATTCCTTGAGCAGCTTGATGATACGCCAGTCCGATACGCCGTCGTAAAAGTCGGCGCGGCGGCGGGGATGCACGGCGATAAAGTCGGCGCCCGCGCGCTGCACGGTCTGGGCGATGCGCACCACGTTGGAGGCGTCGTCAAAGCCGGCGCGGATCTTGGCCGACAGCACGCCAGGCACGCGCTCGCGCATCGAGCTGAGCACCTCGAACAGCAGCTCGGGATCCTTGAGCATGGCCGAGCCAGCACCCTTTTTTACGACGCGCGGCGCGGGGCAGCCCAGGTTGATGTCCACGATGTCTGCGCCGGCCTGGGCGATCATCTCCGCCGCCTCCGCCATGTGCTCCACGTGGGTGCCCATGACCTGCACGGAGAGCGGGACGCCGGGCGATTTGCGCACCTGCTGCTCCATGAAGCGCAGCGACACGGGCGTTCCGGTGATGCGGACGAACTCGGTGCACACCACGCCTACGCCGCCGCGGGCGGCGACCAGATCGCGGAACGTGGGGTGCGAGACACCCTCCATGGGCGCGAGCATTGTGGGGTGGGACCAGTCGAACACGGCAGCGTTTGGGCGTGCGTGCGAGCGCGGCGAGCTGCAGAGCGCAGCCCGGCGTCGGACATCGCATCGGAGGACGGCGTCTTAGCGCAGCGAGCGGGCCAACCGAAAGCCAATATTATTGCGGCCGACCGAACCGGAGCGCTCCCGCGCCGCCGAACGACACGATTCGCTGGTGTCGCGCCAGCTGCCGCCACGCACCACGCGCTGGCTGCCGGTCGCCGCGCCCGTCGGGTCGGTCTCCGCTCCGGCGTAGGCGGCGTAGCGATCCCAGACCCACTCGGACACGTTGCCGTGCATGTCGTAGAGCCCCCACGCGTTCACGCGGCGGGTCTGCACGCGCGCGGGGCCGCACTCATCGCGGCCCTCGCCCCAGCCTGAGCAATCGGAGGCGCCTTGATAGGTGGCGTCGCTGTTTGCGCCGTACCAACCGATGAGCGCCAGGTGCGGGTCGAGCGTCGAGCGCCCGCCGTACACCAGGTCACCGTTGGCGAACGCGGCGTCGCTGCCGGCCCGTGCGGCGAACTCCCACTCCGCCTCGGTGGGCAGGCGGTAGCCCTCGCAGTCCAAGCCTTCGGGCCACGCGACGTCGTTTCCGGACACTTGGTAGCAGGGCGCGAGGCCGGACTCGATGGAGCGCCGGTTGGCGTATTGGATGGCGTCGTGCCACGACACGTTGGTCATCGGGCACTCGTCGCCGCACTCTGGGAATGACCCCGAGGAGCCGAACATGAGCGCGGTCCACTGGGCCTGCGTGACCTCGGTGATCGAGAGCGCAAACGGCCGGGTGATGGTCACCGCGTGTTCCGTCTCGTCGGTGCCGTGGCCGGGCTCCGTCTCGGGCGAGCCCATGGTGAACGCGCCGGGCTCGATGCGGACAAACCCTTCGGGAGCGGTGCGGCTGAGTCCACCGAACTGACTGACGCCGACGGCAGCGCCCACCCCGAGCGCGACCATCGCGACAAAGCCGAGACCGAGCTTGAGATACAGGCCGCGGTTCGAGGAGGAGCGGTCAAACGAGCGGGCGACGCGGCGGGCGTGCGCGGCCTCGGAGCGCGTGGGACGGCGATCGCTGGTGGTCGATGCGGCGGGCCGCGGGGACGACGTCGAACCTTCTTGCGAGCGCGAGACGGCGCGGGCGGGTGTTGCGCGCGGCGGGCTCACCGGAGGCGCGCTCACAGGCGGCGTCGCGCTGCGGGACGGCCGTGACTCCGAACGCGGGGAGCTCGAACGCGAGGACTCCGAACGTGGAGAATCCGATGACGCCGAGACCGACGCGGAGACCGAGCGGCGGGCCTGGGAAGGCGGGAGCGCCGCCGGAGCTGCCGCCACGGGCCGCGGGGCCGAAGGCGGGCGAATCGTGCTGAGGTCCACCTGCGGGACCGTCGGCGCATACTCGTCATCGTCCGACATCGGGAACGCCGAGTGGCTCATCCGACCCGTCTCCTGAAGCGCAAACTTCAGGTTGACCACCGACTCCGGAAGCACCGGGCTGTCGTCGCTCGCGCCCGCCAAAATCGCGTCGCGGAATGACGCTGCAGTCGGATACCGCAGCTCGGCGTCCTTCTGCGTCGCCGTCTCAACGACCGTGCGCAACCACCGCGGGATGTCCGACGACAGGGGCGGCAGCGTCTCGCGCACAACCGCCGCGAGCACCGCGTACGGGTCATCGCCGCGATCGTCGTACGGGTCGTGGCCGTTGCACATCGCCCACATCACCACGCCGAACGAATAAATGTCCGTCATGTGATCCACGTCCCGCGTGGACGCGATCTGCTCCGGGCTGGCATACGCCGGCGTGCCGCAAAATTCCTGCGCCCGCGTGAGCTCCGCCGCCTCCGACACCTTCGCGATGCCGAAGTCCATCAGCCGCGCCTCGAACCCCGAGTCCGTGGTCTCCAGGAAGATATTGCTCGGCTTCAGATCGCGGTGGAAGAACCCGTGCTCGTGCGCCAGCTGCAGCCCGTCGAGCAAGCACGTGCTGATCTGCACGACCTCGTCGACCGACAGCGGAACCCCGCGCATCATGCGCTGCTCCAGGTCCTCGCCGCGCATGAAATCGACCACCAACGCCGGCACGCCGTCGTGCTCCACAATGTCCGTCACCCGGACAATGTGCGGGTGCTTCAGCGTGTACTGAATACGCCCCTCGCGATGGAACCGCTCGCGCACCTCTTCCGAACCCACCAGGTTCGGATGCAGCATCTTGAGCACGACGCTCACGCCAAACGGATTCGTCGCCTCATACACGAGCGCCATCCCGCCTTCGCCCAGAAGTCGGCGGATCGTGTACTTATCGAACTTGTCTCCAGCGCTGAACATCCCGTACTCCCGTGGCAACTCCACTCACGTCGCCCGTTGCCGCAATCGTCACTCCCGCGTACAAACACGCTGGGGCGATGCGCAGCCGCGTGAATTATCCCACAGAGCGACACCGCGCGCCAGAAGCTGGCACGCTGCACTTTTGATCAGCCGAGACCATGCGAACCACCTTCCTCACCGTCGTGCGCTACCTCGCCATCGTCGCCACCCTCGCAGCGATCGCTGGGTGCAACGAAGATCGCTACACCGCACCCACCGGCTGCACCGACGAAGAAGGGTGCCTCGCGCCGCGCTATTGCCTCGAAGGCACCTGCGTAGACCCCGACGGCTGGCCCGGAGACGCCTACCTACCGGACGTCGGGACAGACACCGATAGGCCGGACGTCGACACGCCGGACGTCGATGAAGACACCGACCTCGACACCTGGCCCGACACCCTCATCGACGTTGAGCCGGACGTACAGCCGGACGCCCCGTTCGACGTACAGCCGGACGCCCCGTTCGACGTGCAGCC
>CBDUJZ010000072.1:0-24546 GCA_965367675.1 uncultured Myxococcales bacterium
CTCCGTTCAGCGCGAGCGCGGCGGCGGCGAGCGTAGCGAGCGCCGCCGCGCTAGCGGCGGCGCTCGCGGGCCGCTCGGCGGCCCACCTCATCGACCTTCGCGCTCGGCTTGGCTGCGGTCCCAGGCCGCCCGTTGCGTGGCGTCGAGCTCCGCCAACAGCGGCTCCAGCGAGCCGTCGTCCCGCAGGTCCGCGATGCGACAACGCGCGAGCAGCTGCTCCTTTGGCACCACGCGCTCCACGTCGTTCAGCAGGCCCTTGGCCTCTTTGTCCTTGCCGTCGAGCAGCAGCACATCGGCCAACCCAAGCTCATGCACCCAGCGCTCGCGCGGGTCGCACATGGCGCTCAGCCCGCGGAACAACTCCGCAGCCCGCTTGGGATTCTCGCCCAGCCGGCGGTACAGGTGCGCGGCGAAGAACGCGGCGTCGTAGTCCAAGAAGAGCTTGCCCTCCTGAGCGTCGTATCGCCACGTCTCTTGGACGCGCTGCTCGTAGCCTTGCAGCGCTGCTTGGTGATTGCCGGCGAGCTCATTGAGCCGCGCGCGGTACAAGCGAAGTGCGCGGTCGTTGGGGTTGATCTCGAGCCCCGCTTCCGCGGCCTCGAGCCCATAGCCGGGATCCTCGCGCGCAATCGAAGTGCGGCAGATCGCGGCGAACACGGCCGGGTCTGTGTCGTCAAAATCGACCGCGCGCTGGAGCACGTCCTCGGCGACGTCGAGGTTGCCCTGCGCCAGGCAGCACTCGGCGGCGAGCAGCCGCACGTAGTTCCACTCGGGCGCCAGCGCCTCGGCCTTCAGGAAGGCCTCCAGCGCAGCTTCACCCTCCCCCACGCCACGCGAACAGCGCCCGATCTCGATCCACGCCACCGCATCGTCGTCGGTCGCCAACGCGCGAAACGCAGCCAGCGCCTCGTCCAGCTCACCGCGGTGCATGGCCATGAACGCCGAACGGAACGCCGCGTCGCGGTCTTCGTAGACGTCGGCGATCTCGTCCGGGAACGCGCCGATCAGCACGCCGTAGGTCTGGTCGTCGTCGAGCGCGAGCTCCTCGTTGGCGAACGCCGGCTCGGCAGCCGCGGACTCCTTGGCCCGCTGCTTCTGCGCCAATCGGGCGAGCGCTTCGTCACACTCCGCCAGCAGCTCAGGAGCGTCGGCGAATTCGCGCGCAAGCTCGTAGTGCTCCGTCGCTTTGTCCACGTGGCCAGCCGCCTCGCGGGTCTTGGCCTCGGCGATGTTGTGCTCGCAGACGATCAGCGCGCTCTTGGCGCGGTCCTTACGCAAACCGTCGTGCTCCGACTCCGGCGCCCGCTGCATCGCATCGCTGAGCAGGCGCGCTGCGACACCGTGCTCCCCCGCGCTGGCGGCCTTTCGACCGCGCTCCGCCGCCTTCTCCCAGGCCGGCCGTGTGAAACGAGAGAACAAGCCCATGGTTTATTCCTCCACCAACGCGAAGTCGTCCACGTGCACCACGGCGTCACCGTTGTGATGCCCAAGGATGCGCAGGATTTCCGTACTCGCCTGGCCGGCGATGCGCTGCAGATCTTGCGACGAGTATGCCACGAGGCCGCGGCCTAGCGCCGAGCCGTCCGGGTCGAGAACCTCGACCGCGTCGCCTACGCCGAACGAGCCTTCGACGGCGATGACACCGCGCGGCAGCAGGCTGTTGCCACGCGACCGCAGCGCACGGGCGGCGCCCGCGTCGACACACAGGGAGCCTTCCGGCTTCACGCCGTATCCGATCCACGCCTTGCGTGCGGAGAGCGCGTGGTCGGCCGGGACCATCAACGTGCCGACGGCTTCGCCCGCCAAGATACGCTCGAGCACCTTGGGCTCGCGGCCGGAGGCGACGACCATGGGAATGCCCGAAGAGCAGGTCATTCGGGCGGCGCGCACCTTGGAGCTCATGCCACCGGTGCCGTAGCTCGACCCGCTCGGGCCAGCGACCACGTTGAGTTCGGCGTCTTCGCCGTACACGACGTCGAGCTTGGAGGCGTTGGGGTCGGTGTTCGGGTTGGCGTCGTAGACGGCGTCGATATCGGAGAGGATGATCAACAAGTCGGCTCCGACCGCGGTGGTCACGAGCGCGGCCAGGTTGTCGTTGTCGCCGAAGCGCAGCTCCTCGTGGGCGACGGTGTCGTTCTCGTTGATGATCGGGATGACGTGGTCGAGCGTGCCGAGGGCGAAGAGCGTGCGCCGCGAGTTGAGGAAACGCCCCCGGTCGGAGAGGTCCTCGCGCGCGAGCAGCACCTGGGCCACGCGCTTGCCGTAGAACTCAAATTCGCTGGTGTAGTAGTGCATCAGGATCGGCTGCCCGAGGGCTGCCAGCGCCTGGAGGCGTGCGAGCGAGTCGCGTTCTTCGGCGATGGCGCGGCCGAACATGGCGCGACGGGCTACGGCGACGGAGCCGGACGTTACGAGGATGATCTTGCGTTCGTCGACATCGGCGAGGTTGGCGATGGACTCCACGAGGGAGCAGAATCGCGCGCGGTCGAGCACGTTGGGGCCGTCTCCGACCAGGACGTTGGAGCCGACTTTAACGACGACTGTTTTCGCGTTCGCGACTTTTTGTCGCGCATCCGCGGCGTGTTGCTCGGAGACCCGTTCGATGTTGCTCATAGACAATTCACATGGAGGATCCGGCGCGCAATCCAGGCGCGTCGGGCGGCCGGTCTGTAGCACGCGGGACAAAGTTCGTACATGAGGCGATCTGGACGCGCGGTTCCGCGGACGGGCGAACGGCGCGTATCTGAGACCGTTTACGGCACGTGCCAGGACCACCCGGAAGTGCCAATACACTGGTTCGCTTGGCGACAATCAAGCGAGGTGAGCAGGCTGCCGGACACGTCTCTAAACTGCTGGCTGCTGAGCCGGCCATCGGCGCTGTAATTGAACCGGATCTCGGCGGCTGCGCGGGGCTGGTTGAACTCCGCGAGCACGGGCTCGCCGTCGACATCGGTGTAGTTGATCCGGAGGAGTCGGCCTGCCTCATCGTAGTGCTTGTGGAAACACGCCGCGCCGCGCCCGAAGCCGCTGGAGAGTGCTCGCTGCTCACCGCTCGCGTTCTCGAAGCAGCGCTGCGTTTCACGGCCGTCGTCGTCGAGCGTCATGGTCACCCGCGCGACACCGTGCACGGGGTCGAACACGGCGCCGGTGCTATCCAGGTACTCGTACGAGGTCTCGTTGCCCCAGGTGTCGTAACCGTAGCGCACGCCGTGGTATCCGGACCACGAGGTGGCGGGGTTCCAGGCGGCGTCGAAGTACGAGCGCTCGTACACGCGCCGGCGGTCGTCGCGGGTGACGCTGACGCGCTCAACCTCCACGAGGTTGTCCTTCATCGACAGTCGGTTGGTGCCGTAATACGACTCGCCGACGAGCCAGCCTTGCACGTCGTACAGGCGCAGGCGGCAGTGCACACCGGCCAGCGCGTTCGACAGCACGGGGACGCCACTGCGGCCATAGTGACATTCCGACATCACGTTGTTGTGCGCGTCGCGGATGTAGCGAATCTCGGCCACGCCGTTCGCGTCGACCACCGGGCCGCCGTCGCTCGTGAACCACTGCTCGTGGCTCACAAGCTGGTTCGCGTCGGTGCGGTATCGCCACTCGGCGATGCCGAGCGATGAGTTCTGGAGCTGCCCGTTGACCCCGTGCAGCGACCGGCTGACGAGGCCCCCTTCGAGGCCGTAGCGCGTGCGCTCTTCGTGCCAGCCTGCCAGGCCGAGCGTCGGCAGGTTTTCACGGTCGTAGTACGCGACGATTTCGACGCGTTCGGCATACGAACGGCGCTTTTCGTGGGCTCCCATGTCCGGGTCGACGACGGGCGTGTTGGCGCCGTCGAAGGCGCGGTTTCCGGTCCATCGGCCGCGCGCATCGTAGGAGTCCACGCGACGCGCGGTGCCGGTGATCGGCATGGAGTCGGCGCCGTAGGAGGCGCGCGTGACTTCGCGTTCACCGCCGCGACGCCGGGTGCTGTAGCTGTACTCCCAGCGCGTTCCGCCCGACGGGAACACCGACGGACCGCCATCGCGCCCGCGGCAATTCAGCTGCTCGTAGCGCCCTGCGCTGTCCAACTCAAAGGCGACCGACGGACAGCCAAAGCCCTGCACTCGGCCGGTGACGTTGCGCGCCGACATCGTGGTGAAATCGGACGAGAACGTGACGGTGCCGATCGCGACGCCCGTCGAAGAGTGCTGAACGATGTTTCTGAGCCGCTGGTCTTCGGCGTAGGTGTACACCTCGTAGCCCAGGAACAGGTTGCCGCGATCGAACTCTTCGATTCGCAGCGGGCGGCCCTCGTCATCGTTGAAGATTCGCACGTGGGGTTCCCACGGCTTGACCGCGGCGCGGCCCACCTCGCCCTGCCCCAGGAACCCGGTCCCCACAGGCACGGGCCCATCCAAATCGACGGCGGTGTAGAAGGCGGCTGTGCGCACGGGCCAGATGTTGTCCGACGGCGGGAACGTCGACGAGGTCGGCTCCGGCATCGCGTACATCTGTTCCGCCGCATCCACGGCCAAGGGCGGCACGGAGGGATACGCGGCGGTGGTCGTGGAGTCGTAGACGTAGGGCGCCTCTTCGACCAACGGCCCGGACCCGAAGAGCGCGACCAACAGCAGAAACACGCCGGACGCCGCGACGAGCTCCACCCGCGTTCGGCGGCGTGCGCGCGACTCGCCGGCGGCCGTTCGGCTCGAAAGCGTGAGGTCGGTTGGGACCACCTGCAGCACCGGCACACGGCTGGCGCCGACGCCCACGTTGAGCGCGCGTCGGATCGCCATGCCCGACACACCGGCGGTGATGCGGGTCGCGGGGTCGGGCGACAGCAGCGGCTCCAGCTCGTTGCCGAGCGCGTCGGGCACGGCGGCCATCACGGACTCCGGCGGAGCGCTGCGGGCCACGCCGAACAACTGCTTGGCCACCAGCCGGGCGAATACGCGGAGGTCTTCGGCGCGCGCCTCGGCGGACGCGGCGTCGAGGCCCGGAATCGGCAGAGCGCGTAACCGGGCGTCGAGCGGGAGGCCCTCGACCCACAGCTGGCCCGGCCCGCAAATCCGCAGTCCGAGTTGGGCGGACTCGCGCTCCAAGAGCTCGGCGACGCTGGTGAGTACGGCGGCGCGCTGCTCACGGCTCGCGCCGGCCAACCCGGGTAGCTCGGCGGCGTCCGCGTCGAGTTCGAACACCGCGGCCACACGCCCGTCGAGCGCGACAACGTCGAGCAGCGGCGCCGTCCACGGGCTGTCGATGGCGGCCCAGGCGCTCGCCCAGGCGTCACGGTCGGTGCCAGCGACCACGACCAGCGTGACGCGGCGCTCAGCGAGACCCAGGTCGACGCCTTCGTAAATGCGCGCGGCACCGTTGGCCGCGATGCGAGAGACCACGTGATACCGGCCGGCGACGACGGTACCGACGGACAACTCCGCGGGCGCGGGCGCCTCGGGCGCGGCCGTCTGCGCCGGGACTGGCGCTGGCGCTTGCCCGGCTGCTTGCGGCCCCGCGACGGCCTGCGGCGATATGGTCTGCTCGTCTGACATAGCCTCTTGATGCTTGCTTCTAAGGTAACAACTCGCGCGCGGCAACGCACGAGACGTGTGCCCTCAGACCGCAGCTCCATCGTAAGGCTGGCCACACCAGCGGAGAGTCCTTAGATTCCCGCGACTGCTCTCTCACCCCCCAAAGATCGTTATGACTCCCAATCGCCGCGTTTTCATCGTCGGAGGCCACGTCACTCCGTTTATCGGCAAGAAGCACCCGGACTTTGTCTGGAAGAAGCACGCCGACTTCGGCAAGCGTGAGAACCCGACCCTCGAGGACTACATCGGCACCGCCGTGAACGGCGCGCTCGAAGCCAGCAGCACCGACGCCGAGCAGATCGACAAGGGCTACATCGGCAACTTCGCCGGCGAGCTGTTCTCGAGCCAAGGTCACCTCGGCGCGATGGTCTCGCGCACCAACCCCGGCCTGATCGGCACGCCGTTCGCCCGCCTTGAGGGCGCCTGCGCCTCCGGTGGACTCGCCATCGTCTCGGCGATCGAAGCGCTGCAGTCCGGCCGTGACGTTGTGCTCGCCGTGGGCGCCGAAACGCAGACCACCGTGTCCGCGCGCGACGGCGCCGGCTTCTTGGCCCGCGCCTCCCACTGGGAGACCGAGCGCGGCCTCGACGAGTTCACCTTCCCCGCCATGTTCGCCCGCCGCGCCAAGATCTACAAAGACGCCACCGGCGCGACCGACGAAGACATCGCGCACGTGGTGGTCAAGGCGTACGCCAACGCCAACAAGAACCCGCTGGCGCACATGAAGGCCGTCTCGATGGACCTCGAGACCGCCGCCGCCGCCAGCGACAAGAACCCGTGCTTCCTCAAGAACGAGGAGTTCGGCGCGCACCTCAAGATGAGCGACTGCTCGCAGGTGTCCGACGGCGGCGCCGCCATGGTGCTCGCCACCGAAGAGGGCCTCGCCAAGCTCGGCGTGAACCCCGACGACTGCATCGAGATCATCTCGTTCGCCGAGTCCACCTCGCCGCTCGGCCAGGTCGCGGACTACACCCGCTTGGACAACACCCAGCGCGCCGTCGCGCAGGCCTACGCCGACACCGGCCTCAAGCCGTCCGACATCGGCGTCGCCGAGGTGCACGACTGCTTCGCGGTCACGGAAGTGCTCATGGCAGAGGCGCTCGGCTTCGCTGAGTTCGGCCAGGGCAGCGCGCTCGCCAAGGAAGGACGCAGCGCCATCGGCGGTGACATCCCGATCAACACCGGTGGCGGCCTCATCGCGTTCGGCCACCCGGTCGGCGCGACCGGCATCAAGCAAGCGTTCGAAGTGGCGCGCCAGATGCGCGGAGAGTGCGGCGACTACCAGATCGCGACGCGCCCCAAGTACGGCATCACCGCGAACATGGGCGGCGACGACCGCTCCAGCGTGGTGCTCGTGCTGCGTAACAACGGCGCCGCGTAAGCGCCCACGAGCCAACATTCCAAACGCCCCGCCGGCATCGCCCGCGGGGCGTTTGTCGTTCGTGCCAGGTGTTGCTCCGCCCAGCGCAACGCGGACCTCAACCGCCGACGCGGACCTCGGCGACGGTCTCCAGCCGCACGCCCTCGTGCAACTCGCGCAGGCCGACCACCACCAGCGGTCCGTACTCCAACGCCAACAGCTGGCGCAGGTAGCGGCGTACGTCCTGGCTCGTGACCACCGTCGTACGCTGGCCGGCGCCCAGGTAACCGCGGAAGGCCTCGATGATCTCACTCGTCATGCGCGGCGGGAGCGACAGCGAGGGGCGCCCGTTGCTATCGCGCCGGATGGAATCGCGGATGGCCTGCTCAATCCCATGGTCGACCAACAGCGCCTTGAGGTCACCCGACGGCGCGACCGCGCTCATGATTCGGCGCGACAGCCCGACCCGCGCCAGCTCGGTGAGTTCGATCACGTCCAGGTCCTCGTTGGCGTCTTCGGCGAGCGCCTCGAGCACGGCGCGAAAGTCGCGAATGGACACGCCCTCGCCCACCAGCCGTTTGAACACGCCCGTGAGGCGAGCGAGCGAGACCGGGCGCGGGGTGACCGCGTCGATGAGCGCGCCGTGCGAAGGCTCCAGTTGGTCGAGCGCCGCCTGTACCTCGGCCAGCCCGATGAACCGCTCCGCGCGCGTGTGCGCGGCTGCTCCCACGAAGAGCATCACGTGCTCGGCGACCGTGAGCACCGGCAGACCGGCGGCCGAGAGCGCTGCGCGCGACACCTCGGGCACCAGCGACATGGCGGCCTTGGTGAGCGGATGCAGGGTCAGCGTAGCCTCGAAGCCCTGCGCCTTGAGCACAGCGGGCGGCGCGTTCACGAGCGCTTGGTCCAACGGGATCGCGGCCGAGAACTCCGGCACCTCGTACACCGAAACGCGCACGGCGTTGGCGGCGAGCTTGGGCACACCGAACCGCACGCGCACGGCGGGTAGCTTGACGCCCAGGCGGGTGAAGAACGCATCGCGCAGCACGCGCAGCTCGGTGCGCATCGCCTCGTCGCCGTCCTTGGCCTTGAGGACCGCGGCGAGCTCAGCGCCGAGCTCCAACAGCACAGGCGTGACCGCCGGCACCATGATGTTCTCTTGGGTGTCGGCGGGCTGCGAGACCACGGACCTCTCGGCCGCATCGCGCTCGCGACGACGCTGGGCTGTGAGGCTGGCGCGGGAGGCGAGCGCAGCGCCGATGGCGAGCACCAGGAACGGCACGAGCGGCAGCCCGGGGACGAGCCCCAGCGCGACGAGCAGCAGCGCAGCGATGCCGAACACCTTGGGCGTCGCGCCGAGCTGGGACACAATCTCGGTGCCTAGGTCTTTGTCGGTGTCCCCGCCAACGCGGGTGACGATGAGCCCGGCCGCGAGCGAGACCACGAGCGCCGGAATCTGCGAGACGAGGCCGTCACCGATGGTCAGCAGGGTGTACGTCTCGGCCGCTTCGGCGGCGCCCATGCCCCGCTGCGCGACGCCGATGATGAGGCCGCCCACCACGTTGGTGATCGTGATGATGATGCCGGCGATGGCGTCGCCTTTGACGAACTTCATGGCGCCGTCCATGGCGCCGAACAGCTGCGACTCGCGCTGCAACGCCACGCGCCGGCGGCGGGCTTCGGGCAGGGTGAACGCGCCGGCACGCAGGTCGGCGTCGATGGCCATCTGCTTGCCGGGCATGGCGTCGAGGGTGAACCGCGCGGCGACTTCGGCCACGCGTTCGCTGCCCTTCGCGATCACGAGGAACTGGATAACGGTGAGGATCAGGAACACGACGGCGCCGACCACGTAGTTGCCGCGCACCACGAAATCCCCAAAGGATTCAATCACTTCGCCAGCGTAGGCCTCGCCCAGAATCAACCGCGTGGACGACACGTTGAGCGCCAGTCTGAACAGCGTCGCGACGAGCAGCACCGACGGGAACGTGCTGAACTGCAGGGGCGTGCGCACGTAGATCGCGGTGAGCAGCAGCACGACCGCGAACGCGATGTTGGCCGTGAGCAGCACGTCGAGCAGCGGGGTCGGCAGCGGCACGATGAGCAGCGAGATGACGGCCACGACGAGCGTCGCGAAGAGCAGGTCGCCATGCTCCGAGATCTTGCTCCACCGGTGTGATTTGCCGCTCACAGGTCCCTCTCCTTGGGTGTCCGTTGAGATTACCGAACGGTTGTCGGGATTTCTAGCGAGCGGTTGCGCACAAAAGTGACGGTGGGGGAGATTGCGGTGCAAAAACGAAGAACGCCGCGGCCTTGCGGTCGCGGCGTTCTTTCAGACGGGCGGGTTCTAGCTGAACCCGACGGGCGGGTTCTAGCTGAACCCGACGGGCGGGTTCTGGTTGAACCCGACGGGTGGCTCTAGTTGAACCAGACCGTGAATCCGAACTGGCCAAGCAGGTTGGCCGAGTCGAAGATGCTGACGTCCATGCCACCGACCGACGGGTCGAAGGGCGACTCCGGCGCCGGCGGAGTCTCGGGGTGCTCGACGGCCGGGAAACCCTCGTTCTTGGTGTGGGGGTTCATGTTGATACCCACGCGGCCGTGGACCGAGAAGAACTTGTACAAGAACACTTCGCCGCGGATACCGAGTTCGAAGGCGACGTCGACGTTGGACGCGCTACCGGAGACGACCTGACCGGGGAAGTTGATGCTGTCGAAGCTCTGGCCAGCGCCGAGCATCGAGATTCCCAAACCGGCGTAGCCGGAGAGCGCGGCGCGGTTGGAACGCAGGAAGCGGAAGTCAGCGTAAAGCGACGTGTCGAAGTGCGACGTGCGGGTGAATTCCGTACGCTCAATCTGATTGCTGGGCGTGGCCGGCGTCGTGCTGGAGTTGCGGTCGCGACCACCGCCGACGACGAGCTCAAGGCCGAACGCCTCGGAGGGGAAGAAACGCAGGCTGAGGCCCGTGTTCATGCCGTTGCGCACAACGCCGCTACCGGCGCCGATGCCGAAGCCCATGTTCTTGTCGAGCCAGTCTTCGTTCACGCCCTGAGCGGACGCGGTGGCGGAAGTGGCAAGGAAAGCGAGAGCTAGAAAACCAAGAGCGAATTTCTTCACGGCAGTCTCCGAAGTGTTTCGGGAAAGAAAGGTACGACGCACCCGGATGGGTGAACCTACTGATTCTGGACGGGATTTCGCCGCTAAATCACGGGGGATAAGTGGATGCAAGTAAAACCCGAACGACAGAACGTGTTCTCGTTCGCGTACCGCCTACAGCCCCGTCGAACCGCGCCGGTAGCCCACCCAGGTCCCCAATCGTACCCAAAGCCGCCGGCGCACCGCGAGCAGCGTTTCGGCGTACAGCGCGCACAGCGCCAAGAACAACAACATGGGCCAGAGCGTGCGGCCCTGCGCTTGTTGGCCCTCGGACGTCGTCGCCGCGTCGGCCTCGCTGCGCTCCTCAAGCGCCGTCACGAGCGCGCCCTCCAGCCGGGTCATCTCGGACTCCGCGTGATGGGCGTTGGCGGCAAAATCCAGCTCCGGCGCGCGCAGGTCCTCGCCGTTCACGGTCACCGAAACGCGGTACACGCCGGGCGCCCCAGGCACGAATCCAGCCTCGTCGCCTTCGGTCGGAAGCACGCGCCGCGCGCCGTCCGGCGTCTCGACCACGACCCGCTCCGGCCGCAGCCCACCGATGGGAATCGCCACGCGCTCGCCGAGCTCCGCTTGGGACTCGGCGCCACCGCCGCGACGCGCCAAGTACTGCACCAAGCGGCGCACCAGCGGCAGGTACGTGGTGGCCAGCGGCAGGTCGGTCCAGGCGTCATCGAACGTGGACGTCCAGAGCATGACGCGGCCGCGACCGAGCGCGCGCTCCAGCAGCGCCGGCCCGCCGTCTGCGAAGCTCGCCAGCACCTCGGCTTGCTGCTCCGTGCTCGGCTCCAGCAGCACGTAGCGGTACACCAGCGCGCTGCGAATGCTCTCGCCGCCGCGCTGCCCAAACACACGCACGGCGGGGTGCAGCACGTCGATCTCGCCCACGCGTGTGGCCTGAATATTGGCGTCCGAGTGCCCGCGCGTGGCCAACACTTTGACCGAGCGGATCGGCTTGGGCAGCAGCGGCGCGAACAGCGAGTTCCAGCGGTCGGGGTCCACGTTGTCGCCCGCGCTCATGAGCAGGCCGCCGCCCGACTCGACGAAGGCCTGAATGCGGGAAACCTGCGGCACCGGAAGCGCCGCGACGTTCGCCATGACGATCACGTCGAAGCCCGCCAAGTCGACCGATACGAACTCCTCAGGCGACGTGACCGCCGTCTCGATCTCGCGCTGCTCGGCCAGGGAAAGCTCCAGCGCGCGCTGCAGGAAGAACACCTCGTCGTTGAGCGAAACCGACCGCGCGTCGCCGTTGATCAGCAGCGTGCGCACCGCGCGATCCGGCTGCAGCGACAGCGTGCGCGTGTCATCCACCGACTGCCCGGTGTCACCGTCGAGTTCCACGGAAACGACGAACGGCCCGGGCCCTTCGAGGCGGTGCACAAACGACGTGGAGACCTCTTCGCCGGGGACCGCTTCGACCACGGCCGCGCCCACGGACTCGCCGTCGATGGTCAGCGTGGCGGTCACGTCGCGGGCGGCGCCGCCCCAGGTTCGAACGTTGGCGAGGAACACGTATTCGCCGGCGCCGCCGGACTCGCCGCGCTCGAAGGTCAGCGCGCTCACCGCCACGTTTGTGGGCACCTCGCCGACCGCCGGCTGGGTGCCGAGCGCCTCGATTTCGAGCTGTCCGATGCCTGTGGAGGGTACGTCGTCGACGGTGTCTGGCCAGCCGCCGCCGCTGTGGTCTGTGATGAACACGGTGCGGCGCCGCGGCTGTCGGCTGGTCTCCTGAATCTCGCGGGCGGCCACCAAGGCGGCGCGTACATCGCTGGCGCCAAACCGCGGCACATGCGCCTCGAGCGCGTCGAGCACAGCGCCGCGGTCGTCGGTAAATTCACCCACCGCGACCTCGGACGCGCCAGACGTGAACACCAGCGCCACCTGATCCCACGAGCGCAATCCACGGACGGTGTCGCGGGCGCGGGCGACGGCTTCTGTGTACAGCGTGCCGCCGTCGCCGGGCGCAGACATGGAGCCCGAGTCGTCGACCAGCAGCACCACTGAGGCGGGCAAGCGGGCGTCCGCGGATTGCGTCTGCTCGCCGCCGCAGAACATGGACGGCCGAGCCATCGCGAGCGGCAGCAAAATGAAGAACGAGATGCGCATGGCCAACAGCGCCAGCTGCTTGAGCTTGAGCCGGCGGGCCAGCTTGCGCTTGGACGCCAGCAAGAACTCCAGCGCCGGAAAGTGCACCCGCGCCGCGCGCTGGCGGTTGATCAGATGGATGACGATCGGCGCCGCCACGGCGAGCAAGCCGAGCAGCATGAGCGGGGACTGGAAGTTCATCGGCGCCGCCTCCGGCCCGTCACGAACTCACGCAGCACTAGCTCGATCGGCTGGTCCGTATATGTCCGAAAGTATTCGAGATCTCCGCGAAGGCACTCCGCCTCGACCGCCTCGATGTGCTCCCGCAGCAGGCCCTGGTACACGTCGCGCACGTCGTCCGCGTCGACCAGCAATTCGCCCTCGCCTTCGAGCCCTTCGAACAACGTCAGGCCCTCGTACGGCAGGGTCCACTCGGCCCGGTCGAGCACATGAAAGACCACGACCTCCATGCCCCGTTGGCGCAATACACGCGCCAGCTTGAGCATGTCGGCGCTGGTGTCGAACAGGTCTGAGACCAAGATGACGACGCTGCGCGAATGCACCCGCTCGGCGAGCCTTCGCAGCGCCTCCGAGACGGACGTACGGCCGGAGCCGGGCGCGCGGTCGAGCACGGCGCAGATGTCGTCGATCTGCGTGCGTTTGGTCGACGGCGGCAGCCAATGGCCGGGGCGCTCGTCGAACACCAGCAGGCCCGGCGCGTCGGCCTGGCGCTGGAACAAATACGCCAGCGCGGCGATCATCGTGGAGCCGTACAGCAGCTTGGTCGGCGCGTCCTCGAACGCGAAGTTCATGCTTCCGGACGCGTCGAGCAGCAGGTGCACACGGACGTTGGTCTCGTCCTCGAACTGCTTCACGTAGTAGCGGTCGATGCGGCCGTACGCGCGCCAATCGATGTGCCGCACGTCGTCGCCGGGCGCGTACTCCTTATACTCGGCGAACTCGACGCTGGAGCCGCGGTGCGGGTTACGGTGTTGGCCGGCGATGACGCCTTCGAGCACGCCGCGCGCACGCACGCCCATGGAGCCGAGCGCTTCGAGGTTGCGCGGGTCCAGATAGCGGCTGGTGCCCGAGGCCTTGCGGTCTTCGGGGGCGGGCGCTCCGGCGCCTTTGCCGGCGCGCGTACTCACCGACCCGACGTCTTGATGAGCTCGTCGATGATGGTCTCGCTGGTCACGCCTTCGGCTTCGGCGTGGAAGTTCACGAGCACGCGGTGGCGCAGCACGGCGTGGGCGATGGCGTTCACGTCGGCGATGCTCGCGGCCTCGTAACCGTTGAGGATGGCGCGGGCCTTGGCGCCAAGCACCAGGTACTGCGTGGCGCGCGGACCGGCGCCAAAGCTGACGAACTCTTTGACCGACGACGGCGCGTTGTCATCGGTCGGACGCGAGCGGCGCGCGAGGTCGACGGCGTGGCGTACAACGGCGTCGCTCACCTCGGCGCGCAGCACCAAGTCCTGCAGCTCCAGAATGCGCTCCGGCGACAGCACGGTCTCGACCGTGGACGACTGCGTGCGCGTGGTGAGCTGGGCGACCTTGAGCTCGTCCTCGTACGACGGGTAGTCGACGGACACGTGGAACATGAACCGGTCGAGCTGCGCCTCGGGCAGCGGGTACGTGCCCTCTTGCTCGATCGGGTTCTGGGTGGCGAACACCAGGAACGGGGGCTTCAGGTCGTACGTGCGGCCGCCGACGGTCACCTGGCGCTCCTGCATGGCCTGCAGCAGCGCGGCCTGCGTCTTGGGCGGCGTCCGGTTGATCTCGTCGGCGAGCAGCAGGTTCGAGAAGATCGGGCCCTTCACGAACTTAAAGTGCCGGCGCCCGGTCTCCACGTCGTCTTCCAGGATGTCCGTTCCGGTGATGTCCGAAGGCATCAGGTCGGGCGTAAACTGGATGCGGTTGAAGCTCAGGCCGAGCGTCTCCGACAGCGTCGAAACGAGGAGCGTCTTGGCGAGCCCGGGCACGCCCATCATGAGCGTATGCGCGCGGCAGAACAGCGCGATGAGCAGGTACTCGACCGCCTCTTCTTGGCCGTACACACGCTTGCCGATCTGCTCGATAATCGCCTCGCGCGCTTCGCGGGCTTTGGTCAGCGTGGAGTTGGGTGCGTTCATCTTGAAACCATCGTGGCAAATCGGCGGTGGCGGGAGGCGAGATCAGACTGACCGAGCGCCTCGTAGGCCAGCGCGAGCTGGGTGTGTACCGCAGGGTCAAAGGGATTAATACCCCCGGCGGCGATGAGCGAATCGACCGCTTCGGCGTGTCTTCCCAGGCGGTTCAGAGCTTCGCCCTGGTGCAAATGTGAGCGGTAGAATCCGGGGTGCCAGCCGACCACTTCGGCGACCGCGCGCAGGGCGTCATCGGCGCGTGACTCGTCCAGATACGCCCGCGCGAGCGCGTTCTGTAGCAGCGGGTTGGCGCTGCCGAGCAGGGCCTCGGCCTTTTCGTATTCAGCGATGGCGGCGGCGATGTGATCGCGGGCGCGCAGCAGCTCGCCCAGGCGCAGATAGTCGCGCGCTTCTACAGACTCCACGCCCGCGAACCGGTCCACGGACTCGTCGCCGCTTGACTCGGGCATGAGCTGCACTTCGTCCTCAAACTCACCCGGCACATCGACCGGCGGCCGCTGGCGCAGCGTGCGCATCCAGTTGGACTCAAAAACCGGGAACGACTCGCCCACCGTGTGCTCGATCGCCTCGATCACCTCTTCGCCCTGGCTCAAGCGCGTGAGCAGCTCGCGGATGGCGCCGCTGCCCCGCCGTTCGACCATGTACTCCATGACCGTGAACACCTCGGCGTACGCGGTCGAGGCGTCCTCCGGCGTGGGCAGATACGCCATCGACGGGTGCATCTGCTCAAACGTGATCAGGTTGTCGGCGGCGATGCGCTCGGTGAGCAGCTCCTCGCGGTGCGGCGGCATCACGATCTCGCGCGAGCCGGTCCAGCGCGTCTCCAGGTACTTGGCCAGCGCCTCGTGCAGCCAGATCGGGATGTCCGCGTGCGTGAAGTGCTGCACCACGTAGTGCACGTACTCGTGGGCCAGCGTGGTGCGCCAGCCGTACCCCCGGAGCGCGGCGCGCGGCGAGGTGAACATGAGCTTGTTGTACTTGCTCAGCGCGATCGTGCCGGAGCCCTCGATCGCCTCCTCGGTGAGCGACGACACCTGCGCCAGCGTGCGGGCCCGCGGGTAGATCTCGACCCGGATCGGCGGCTCAGGCCAGAAGCCCACGTCGTAGCCGATCTCGTAGTACGCCGCCTCGAGCGTCTCGGCCGCCCACGGGATGAGCACCGCGTCGCGCGACGCGTCGTAGCGAATCTCGAACAGCCCGTCGGGCGTCAGGTACGTGTCATAGTCCGCGACGACGGTGATCGACGAGGCCACGAGGTCGCGCAGCGTTTGAATGGTGGCCGCCGGCGCGAGCGCCACGGCGCGGTCGAGATGCGCGAGCGCCTCCTCGTAGTTCCCCATATGAAACAGGAACTTACCACGCATGAACTCCGCGGAGGCGCTGCCCGGGAAGCGCGCTTCAATCTCGGCGATCAACGTCTCCGCGCCCGCATAATCCGACCGCTCCATACGCTCGTTCGCCAGCTGCGCGCCGTCCCACGCCTCGGCGTCGTACTGCGCAAACGCAGGCGCCGCGCACAGCGAAACGACCAAGCAAAGCGCGCCAACGCGGGCCACGACACGCCAAGCGGCGTTCCATGCGGCGCTATTCAAGCAAGCTCTCATAGTACCTCCGGATCTCTTCTTGGTACGCCTCGATCGAGTCATCGCGCATCGACTCGACCACACGGCGGCGGAAGTCCGCGCGGCCGGACTCGCCTTCGCCAGACACGTCGACCTCGTCGTCGGGGCGCCGGCCGGGGCTGTTGCGTTGCTCGCGCTGTCGCTGGCGTTGGGTGAGCTGCCGCATCTGCTCTTGGGCCTGTTGCATGGTCTCGCGCGCGGCCTGCTCACTGCGCAGCGCCGGACGCGGGTCTCGGCCGCGGAGCTCGCCCTCCGCGCCCTGCATTTGCTGGGCCGCCCGCTCGAGCGTCGGCTGCAGCTGCTCGCCGACCATCGGGAACCGCTCGCCCATCTCGCTCACTTGCTGCTGCATCTGCTCCATGCGCTGGCGCACCTCGTTTTGTTGCGCGCCGAGCTCTTGGAGCTGCCCTTGCTGCTGCGCGTTGGGCCGCGGTCGCGACGCCTCCATAAGATCGCGCATCGCGTTGCGGGTATTCCGAACGGCCTCGTCAGCGTCGGCCGAGGCCTGCTGCGCTTGCCGCGCCTGCGACCGCCCCTCCGGGTCGCGCGCCAGCATGGACTCTTCGCGGCGCAGCTCCCAAGCCGCGTCCGAAAGCTGCGACATGAGCCGCGTGGCCGCTTGCTCGGCGCCCGCCGCGTCGCCCTGCGAGAGCAGGTTTTCCATCATCTCCAGGCCTTCCTGACTGCTCTCGAGCGCGTCCTGCGCTTCGTCGCTCAGCCGCGAACTCGGCACGGCCTCCATCTGCTCGCGCGCCGCCTCGATCTGACGCATCGCCTGCTCCAGCGCCTGCTGCGACTGCTCCTGCGTCTCCGCCGCGCGGTCGGCGATCATCTCGTCGAGCAGCGACTGCGTCTGCGCCTCCACGTCGGCTTCCATGGCCTGCAAGTTGTTGAGCTCGTCCATGAGCTGGCCCATCGACTCGTCGAATTCGCTCAGCGTCTCGGGCTGCGAATCGCCCAGCGGCTGCAGCTCGTCGTCCATCGAGCTCAGCTCTTGCTCCAACCGCTCCAGCAGCTCGAGCGCCGAGTCCACATCGCCCGAGTCGAGCATGTCGCGAATCTCGTCCATCGCCGTCCGCATCTCGCTCAGGCTCTCGGCCACCTCGGACGGCTCGATCGCGTCGGCGTTTAGGTGCTCCACCGGCAGCTGCTCGATCTGCGACGCCAGCTGCTCCATGAGCTCGCGCATCCGCTGCTCCAACCGCCGCAGCTCGCGCTCGATCTGCTCGCGCACCTCAGGGTCCTGCGTATCGCGGTACTGCTCCAGCATCTCCTGCAGCCGATCGCGCACATCGCCGAGCTCTTCCATGGCCCGCTGCACGTTGTCCGCCTTGTGGGTGGCGACCAGATCCTCGAGCACCAGCACAGCGCGCTCGGTGGTCTGCAGGGTGTCGGCCACGCGGTTGGCGGCGGTCCCAAATCGGCCCACCGGAACGCCCACGTCGAGCATCGCCGCAGAGAAGCCCTCAAGCGCGCGGCCCTCGTTCAACACGTCGTCATACAGCCGGTCGTAGGTGCCCTGCAGCATGTCGCGCTCGGCGTCGATGCTCAGCGTGTCCGCCTCCATCTGCTGCAGCAGCGCCTCGAACACCTGAATGGTCGGCAGCCACATGGCGTGCACGTCGACCTGCGCGGCCACGCGCTCCGAATTCTCGTTTGAGTTCCCGGTGTTAGGCACCAGCATGATGCCGTCGTCGCGCGGGTCAATCGCGTGCCCGACCATGCCCGCGGCCAGGGTGCCACCGAGCTGCCCGAGCAGTTGTTCGAACAGCTGCTCCTTGAGCACGAGCACGTCCTGGTGCCGGTCATCAGGGGCGCCCACGCGCAGCGAAATCGCCCGTGAACGTCCAGACTTGGCGCCCGAGAAACCGTCGTTGTCGACCGCCTCCACGTACACGACCACCTCGTCGCGCGGCTGCAGATTCATGGGCTGCAGATCGAACGGGACGTGCTCGCGAAACTCGGTGCCCGCGACCGCGCCCTGAAGCGGCAGTTGGTGCAGGTTCGTCTCGTCGCCAGCGAAGTGCCACACCACCGAGATCGCGGTCAGCCCAAAGTCGTCGCGCGCCACATACTCCAGGTCGACCACCTCGTCGGGAGTCACCTCCAAACGCTCGGGCGGCTCCAACAGCTCGATGCTCGGCGCGCCATCCGGGAGGGCGTCCACGCGACGCACCAGCGGGTCGACCGCCGGCTCCGCGCCGTGCTGATCCACGTACGCCTGGGACCACTCGTCGCGGTCGGCGATCGGGCTCACCTCGAAGCGGTACGTTGCATCCGCGACCACCGTAAAACGGCCGCGAATGCGCGAGCTTCCGGCGACCTCAAGCTGAATCCGCGTCGTCTCAGCGCCCGTCTCCATGCGCAGCACGGCCGCGCTCACGGGGATCATCGCGCGGGCCTCGAAGACGATCTCCGAGCCGACGAGCGCCTCGATATCACCCGTCGAGCCACGCACACGCCGCAGGGGCCGCTGCGCGTAAGCCGGCGCCAGGATCTCATAGTCAACGGTGGAAACCAGCGGGCGGCTGGCCACCACGTTGCCTTCTTCTTCGAGCGTGGTGGCGCCAAAGATCAGCGCCCGCGCCCCGGCCCCGAACGTCGCCGGAGTCGCGGCAGCCAGAATCACGAAACCAGCAGCCAGCGCGGCCAGCGCTCCGGCCGGACGCCGCATATCCCGCTGCGGAACAAGGTCATCGAGTCGCGCGCGAAGCATCTGCAGTCGCCGCTCCACGCGCGTCACCAGGCTCACACGCAGCGCGTCGATTTCCAGGTCTTCGGCGCGCGGACGGCGCTCCAACTCCAGGGCGGTGCGCACATCGGTCCGCAGGGCGGGCTCACGCGTCTCGAGCCATTCAGCGAGCGCTGGCTCGTCGGGAAAACGCTGCCGCTCCGACCACCAGCGCATCGCAACCGTACCTACGATCGCGGTCGCAGCGGCGGCCAACGCACCGGCGCGAAAGCCCGGAATCGCAGGGCCCCACGCCATCCAGGCCGCCCCCAGCACCAGCAGCGCGAGCGCGCCGAGCAATCCCCACACCAACGCCTCACTCAACGCTCGCCGAAGGAGCGCGGAGCGGAACTCAGCGAGGATTTGATGAAGATGGCGCATAGGTCGGGGGCGAGTGGTCGGTGAACATAGGTCGTGCTCGCTTTCCTTCCAACCGTTCATCGATTTGTGCGGAAATCACCGAGCGCGCCCGGCCGTTCGGCCCGAGGAGAGTCGACGCCGCCGGGGACGTGTCATTAGGTACACCGCGACTCCCACCCTCACCTCCCCCAATTCGAATGCGCCCACCGATCTGCGCCGTCTGCTACAGCCGATTCTCCCCCGCCGACGGTGGCTCCGTCCGTTTCGCCGACTACAAGCCGCTTCCGCACGGCATGACGGGGCACCCCAAAGGGCTGGAGTGGTTCTGTGGCGACCACATCGAAGCCGCGCGCGCGCTCACGTCCGGCACCCGCAACGACGCCGTGGCGGCCATCCGCAAGCCCCCAACCGAGTAGCGAATCATCGCACGGGAGAGCCCTTCGCCACCGCAACTGCTTGCCCCCTTGCGCCCTTGTCAGGTACACGGCAGCCACGCCGACACCGGCACGAAGCCCACGGAACCCGCGCCGCCTCTCGATGGAAGAGACCGACCTCAACCTAGTCAAGCTCGCCCGTAACGGGGACCGAGACGCGTTCCGCATCCTGATGGAGCGGTACCAACGCAAGATCTTCGGTTTGTGCTTCGGTATGGTGCGGAACCGCGACGACGCGATGGACCTGACGCAAGAGACTTTCGTCAAGGTTTTCAAGAACTTGTCGCGCTTCGAAGGGCAGTCCTCGTTCTACACGTGGACCTACCGCATCGCGACGAACTGCTGCATCGACTACCTGCGCAAGGCCAAGCGAAACCGCACCGTCGACTACGACGATGCCATCGCGCGGGACGAGGGCGACAGCCTGGACGGCGGCATGCTGTTGCCGAGCCGACTGGGCGTGAACCCCGCCAAGGTGTTCGGCCGCCGCGAGCTGATGGGCAAGATCGAAGACGCGCTGCAAGCGCTCTCCGAGAACCATCGCCAAGCCATTCTGCTGCGCGAGGTCGAAGGCCTCTCGTACCAAGAGATGGCGGACGTGATGGAGATCTCCATTGGCACCGTCATGAGCCGCCTGCACCATGCGCGGAAGAACATGCAGGCGCACCTCGCCGAGTACGTCGGCGCAGACCTGAAGCTCAAGACCTGACGGGCGGCGGAGGCCAATGCGGCACCGCACGAGAATCGACGCGATTAATCACCGTCGATCTGAATAAGCCCCACCCTCCCGCGTCACACATGCATCGCGGCCACCCCTTCCGAGCCGCTCTCGACCACCGCAGACGACAGGCGTCACCATGCGACCCCACGAAGCGGACATCCGACTCCTCTTAGAGCTCTACGCTGACGGCGAGCTCTCCGGCCCCGAACTGGCCGATGCGGAGCGTGTTCTAGAAACAGACCCCACCGCGAAAGAGTACCTCCTGGCGCTCGAAGAGCTTCGCGGTCTCGTGGCCCTGCCGATCGAGCATGCCGCCGAGGACGTCTCCTTTGACGGCCTCTTTGCCCGAGTGGCAGGCGAGCTCGACGCGCAAACCAGCACCATCCGGCGGACCGTCGAGATGGACGCCATGGTGGTTGCCTTTGCAGACGGCCAAATTCACGACGTCGCCGAACGCGAACGTGTGCAGCAGTACATGGCCGCGCACGGCCAAGCCAGCGAAGGGTTTGCGGCGCTCCGCGACCTCGGCGACCTGGTCCGCGCGCCCATCGAGCACGCCACCGACCAGGTGAACTTCACCGCGCTCGCGCGGCGGATCGACCTGGCGATCGATCGCGAGATCGACGACGCCGCCCGCGTCAGCGCGACCGTCAGTGGCATGGCGCGCGCTCCGGAGACGCCCGGCCTGTGGGCCCGCTTCGTTCGCGCCATCGGCGGACCGGCCGTGTTCGCCAGCGCCGCCACCGCGGCCGCGGTCCTCATGGTGATGCTGCCCTTCACCCGAGGCGGTGGAGACACCCCCGACCCCGTGCAGATCCACAACTACTACTACTCCGACCCCGCCGAGGCGGTTGGATACGAGTGGAACTCCATCGAGAAGGGCTACGACGCCGCGTTCCAACCCGGCGACAAAGTGAACGACATGGCCCCCGTGCTGTGGATCACGCCCGACGACAGCCCGGGCTCCGGCTCCGGCTGGGAAAAGGACCAAGCGCGCGGCGATTCTGACGGATCCGATATGGACACCTCGCTCTAGCGCGCGACCGCCCCTATGCTTTTACGACGGACCTCCGTCATCCCAGGCGCCGCACTCCGCGGCCCCTACCAGGACAGGTGCAGCCCATGTTTCGCACCCCGAATCAAACGATGAACGCCCTCCCCAAATCGATACGACTCGCCTTTGCCGCTCTCATGGCATTCGCAGCGCTCACCTTCGCGGGCTCCGCTGAGGCCAGCGCTCAGACCGTCAACGTAGAGGTCCGCGTGATCACCGGTTCGGCCGGCGGCGGCGGGGTCGACAGCGCCCTCTCCGGGCTGTCCTCGAGGCTCAGCCGACAGTTCTCGCAGTTCAACACGTTCAACCAGGCTGGCATGCGGCGCTTCGCGCTCAACGTAGGCCAGTCGCAAAACGTATCGCTGCCCGGCGGCCAGTCGGCATCCATTCAGCTGGTGAGCGTGACGGGCGGCGAGCAAGAGCTGCGCATCTCGGTGCCCGGCGGCGGCTCAACCATTCGCACCCGCGGCGGCATCTTCTTTGTCGGCGGCGCCCAGGTGCCAGGCGGCACGCTGATTCTGGCGATATCGACCTAACGCCCACGCCCTTCGGGAAACAGCGTAAACCGCTGAAATTAAACAACAAACGGCCAGCGCATTACACGCTGGCCGTTTGTCGTTTTGGGAGCTTTAGGATGGCCGGTCTTGAGAGGTCCGGGTGTTGAAACCTGTCCTTCGACTGCGCTCACGAACGGTTGGCGTACAGAGACCCCGAACCGGTTGGTTCTCTAGTCCGGCGCCGAGCAGCGGATGACCTCGGAGATGGTCGTCGAACCTTCGAGCAGCTTGGTGATACCCGCTTGTCGCAGCGTCTTCATGCCGGCCTTGATGGCCTCGGCCTTGAGCTCCGCGGACGAGTAGCCCTGAAGGATGTACTCCTTGAGCTGGTCGGTGAGCACCATGATTTCGTAGATAGCGACGCGTCCCTTGAAGCCGGTCTCGTTGCAGGTCGAGCAGCCGCGGCCCTTGTAGAGGGTGGCGTCGGCGATGAGCTCTTCGGGCACTTGCAGCTCGCGGAGCTCGAGCGGGTCGACGTCGATCGGCTCTTTGCACTTCTTACACACGCGGCGCGCGAGGCGCTGGGCGAGCACGAGGTTGACAGAGGCGGTGACGAGGAACGGCTCGACGCCCATGTTGAGCAGGCGCGAGATGGTCGACGGCGCGTCGTTGGTGTGGAGTGTCGAGAGCACCATGTGACCTGTGAGCGCCGCCTTAACGGCGATCTCGGCGGTCTCGAAGTCTCGAATCTCACCAACCATGATGATGTCGGGGTCCTGCCGGAGGAAGGACCGCAGGGCGGCGGCGAAGTTGAAGCCGATCGAGTCCTGCATCTGGGACTGGTTGATGCCCGGCAGGTTGAATTCGACGGGGTCCTCGGCGGTGGAGATGTTCTCCGACGGCTGGTTGAGCTCGGCGAGCGCGGAGTACAGCGTGGTCGTCTTGCCGGAACCTGTGGGGCCGGTGACCAGGCACATGCCGTAGGGCAAGTGGATGGCGGTCTTGAAGTCGGCGAGCGGCGCCTCTTCGAAGCCGAGCTTGGTCATGTCCAACTGGAGGTTGGACTTGTCGAGCAGACGCATGACGATCTTTTCGCCGAACAGCGTGGGGAGGACCGACACGCGGTAGTCCATCTCCTTGCCTTCGCCGAGCTTGAGCTTGATACGACCGTCCTGGGGGAGGCGGCGTTCGGCGATGTCGAGGCGGGCCATGATCTTGAGACGCGAGGAGATGGCCGCCTTGAGCTGGATGGGCGGCTTCATGACCTCGTAGAGCACGCCGTCGATACGGTATCGGACGCGGAACTCTTTCTCGTAGGGCTCGACGTGGATGTCGGACGCGTCGCGCTTGATGGCGTCGACGAGGATCATGTTGCAGAGCTTGACGATCGGGCCGGCCTCGGAGGCTTCGCCGAGCTGGCTCAGGTCGATGGAGCCGCCGCCGCCCTCGTCTTCGTGAGAGATGGCGTCGAGGTCGATCTCGTCGAGGAGCTGGGCGATGGAGCCGTGATCCTCTTCGTCCGCGATGTTGTAGTATCGCTTGATCGAGTCGCGGATCTGCACTTCCGACGCGACGACGACTTCGATCTGGTAGCCGGTCAGGAACTTGAGGTCGTCGATGGCCGTCAGGTTGGACGGGTCGGCCATGGCGACGATCAGCGTGCCGCCGGCGCGGTTGATCGGGAGGCACAGGTGGCGCGATGAGACTTCGCGCGGGACGAGGCCGATGACCTCGGGCGTGATGTCGAAGTCCTCGAGGTTGATCGAGGGGACGCCGTACGTCTTGCTGAGGAACTGCGTGAGTTCGGTCTCATCGACAAAGCCCAGGCGCGCGAGGGTGTACGCGAGGCGCTCGCCACTATTGCGCCGATCGTCCTCTGCGCGCTGTAGTTGCGCGAGGGAGATCATGTTTTCGCGGAGAAGAAGTTCGCCCAGCTTGTCGCTTGCCATAGGTTGCGTCCTTGACCGTTTCAGGAGTGCGCGACGTCGGATGCGCGCGGACGGGCAGCGTAACCGGGAGTGCGTGCCACCGTCAATCAAGCGGAGGACATCGCGCGCTGCGAACCGCACTTGACGAGCCCGGTGAGAAAGTTAGCGTGCCGCGCATACCTCTAACGAGCACCGGGTGTGGTTGGCCCGACCTTGCGCAGCTTGCGCGCCCTACCTGCGTGGATCGCTCCTCGCACCGCTCCGGCTCACCACAGCCCGCGCACCGAACCCCGAGTACCGATGAACCCGCAACACGCAGCGCAGTCGCAGCATCCTGGCCAATCGCAGCCGCAGCATCCTGGCCAATCGCAGCCGCAGCATCCTGGCCAACCCCAATACGCCGCACAAGCGCACCACGGTCAGCCGCTCGGTCAACCGCAGCACGGTCAACCGCAGCATGGCCAGCCTGGACACGACGGCCGCGCGCCGCACGTCGCGCCGATGGGCTACGGCCAACCGTCGGTCGATCTTCGGATCGTCTCCGCGGTCGCGAGCTCGCGTACGTGGGTCTCGTGGGTCGGCTGGGGCATGATCGCGATGGGCGTCATGTACGCGCTGACCATCATTGGGCTGTTCTTCGCGTGGCTGCCCATCTGGCTCGGCGTGTCCCTGCTCGGCGCGGCTGGAAACGCCAAGCGGCTGTCGGAGACGGGGAGCGTCGAAGAGCTGCTGGGCTACGTGCAGCGCGTCCGCACGTACTTCACCGTCATGGGTGTGCTGCTCGCGCTCACCGCGGTCATGTTCTTGGTGGCGCTGGCCGGATTCGGCAGCTCGATCTTCGCGGCGCTGATCGCGGCGTCCGGCAATATGTAGGACGCTGGCGTCTGG
>CBDUJZ010000073.1:0-24391 GCA_965367675.1 uncultured Myxococcales bacterium
GAGGCCGGCTCCCATCTGGACGAGGGCCAGGAGAGCGGCGGCCCAGGCCCAACGCCCGCGGCCGCCAGCCCAACGTTCGCGACCCGCACCCGCGCCGCAGACGCGACCTGAGCCCCAGCGCGAGCATCGATCGCCGCCGCAACCGTCGGCCACACAGCCGAAGCCAGCGCCCCCCAAACCGGCGCCGCAGCGACCGCAGACGTCCACCGGCCGCCCCAAGGACCCGCGCCGGCCCCACGCGCAATCGCTCGGCCACGCCAACGCGACCGTCGTGCGGCGCTCCGACTTCGAGGCTTGGAAACAGCGGCGGAACACGGTGCTCGAAGAACGTGTAGAACCGCTCACGCCGCCCGCCCGAGCGCCGGCCCCCGCAGCACCAGCGGCGCCCCAGCGGCGGCCTGACGTGACGCCTGAGGACCGCGTGCAGCAGGCCAAAGTCGCGCAATCCGGCGGCGACATGGACAAGGCCCGCGCCCTCCTGGAGTCCGCCCTCGACGCCGGCCTGCACGCCCCCCATTGGTGGCGCGCCGCCCGCTCGCTGGCCGAGCTCTACGTCAAAGCGGGACTCACCGACCAAGCCATCGGCACGCTCGAGCTGCTGGTGGCCGAGCCCAGCGCCGACCCCTACCCGTTCCTCGCGCTCTCCGACCTGCTACGCGAGCAAGACCCCGAACGCGCGGACGCGCTCATGGCCCGCGCACGCTCGATCGCGCCGTGGCTCTAGTCTCCCGCCTCCGCTTGAGCTTTCGCTGTCGCCCTCCGCTTGGGCGCTAGCCGATCGCCCGCCTACGTGAGCGAGTAGACCATCCGGAAGCCCACCGTCGCGAGGCGCGCGTACCGGTGGTAGCGCTTGCGCGAGGCCGTGCGGCACGCCCGCTGGTCGCCCGCCCAGTGGCCGCCGCGGACGATCGCGTACTTGTCGTCCGACGTCGACTCGACCCACTCCTGTACGCCGCCAGCCAGGTCGAACACGTCGAACGGGCTGCGGTCGAACGGGAACGCGCCGATGGGCTCGGAGTGGCTCTCGATGGAGCGTGAGCTGCTCATCTTGGCGAAGTTCGCGTCAAAACGGTCGCCCCACGGGAAGAACCGACCGTCGGCGCCGCGCGCCGCGCGCTCCCACTCGAATTCCGTCGGGAGCCGGTAGGCCACGCCATCTTTGGCCGCCCGCCAAGCGCAGTACGCCTGCGCGTCCTCATACCGAATCGCGATGATCGGCATGCGGGCCTCGTGCCCTTCGTTCCGCGGGTAGCGCGCGCGCATATCGCCCACGATCAGCGACTCGGACGGCACGAACTTACCGTTGGGACCGAGCGCCACCAACGGCCCGTCAGAACCACGTGTGCGCGGCGCACGCGCGAGCGCCAGGTCGGGATCATCCTGCCCGACATCGTCCAGGAACTTGGCGTAGTCAGCGAACGACACCGGGTATTTCTGCATGAAGAACGCGTCCACATCGACGCGCTGCTGTGGCAGCGGATCGTACGCTTCCGGGTCACCACCGATGATCGAGATCCCGGTCGAGACAAACACGAACCCCGGCGCATATTGCTCCGCCGTCGGGATGGTCACGTTGAGCGAGAACGGGTCGGAGCGGTTGAGCCCCAGCGGCACCGAGACCGGCGGGTGTTTCGGGTGTTTGACCCGCACCATATACGAGCCCGCGCCCACGAACCGCTCCGGCACCGGCGACTGACCCAAGAACGTGGGACTACCCGGCACACGCCGGCGGTCGCTCTCGGTGAGCTCGTACAGGAACACCGCGGCGTACTTGGGCGTGGTGTAAATCGACACCGGCGCCGAGGCCACCAACCGACGCTGGAACGTGCCGTCATCGTACTGCTCCAACAGCGCCCGAAAATGCAGCTTATCGAGCGCGTTCTCCTCACGCTCCGCCAGCTCGTACCGGTTGAAGTACAGCTTGGCCAACGCCGCCCGCGCGGTCGGGTCATCCGGCGCCCGCGCCAGCGCCAGCGTGAACTCACGAATCGCGTTTCCGAAGTACGTAACCATCCGCATGGCCAGGTCGCGGTACTGGTCCTCCAGCTCCCAGATCCGACGCTTGACCTCGATCGAGAGCCAGTCGTCGATCTTGGTGTTCGCCTCGTGCACCGCCTCGCCCATGCGCAGCATCTCGCGCTGCGTGGTCTCGTACAGGCGCACGTAGCGCTCACCCTCCAAAATGTGCCGCGCCATCTCGCGCTCGGTCCGCCCGTCGAGCACCTTCTCCACGGCGTCGTGCAGCTCGCGCGCCGACTTCCACCGCTTGTTGGCGTCCTTCTCGAGCGCCGTCATGATGATGAACTCCATGTCCTCCGAGATCGGCGTGTCGGTGACCGACGACGGCGGCGGAATGGGCTCAGTGATGACCGCCATCAGCGTCGCGACCACGGTGTTCCGCGCCGACGGCTGCTTCAGCGTGTAGATCTCGTACAGAATCACGCCGAGCGAGTAGATATCGGACCGCTCGGTGATGTCGCTGATGGCCCCGTTCGCCTGCTCCGGCGGCATATACGCCGGCGTGCCGACCGTCTGCCCGGACTCCGCCTCAGCGTCGCCCCGCAGGCTGCGGTCGGTCACCACGGCGCGGCCCACAATGTGCGCCAGCCCCCAGTCCATCACGTGCACTTCGCCGTACTCGCCGAGCATCACGTTGTCGGGCTTCAGGTCGCGGTGCACAACGCCACGATCGTGCGCGTAGCTGACCGCCTGACACACCTGCAGGTAGATCGAGAGCAGGCGCGTCATCGTGTACTCGGCCACGATCTTGGGGTCCTTCTGCAGCAACCCATCGAACACGTCGCGCAGCGAGTACGCGCGCACCCGCTTCATCGTGTAGTAAATCTCGCCGGTCTCAAGCGCGCCGATATCGTAAATCGGGACGATATTCGGGTGCTCCAGTTGGCCGGTCGCCTGGGCCTCTTCCACGAACTTGTCGCGGTCGGCCTTGGCGCCGGGCCACACCAGCGGGACCTTCATGGCCACGTTGCGCCCCAGGGCACGGTCGAACACGCGGAGCACGCGCCCTACGCCGCCTCGACCCAACTCTTTCCCCAGCAAATACCGGGAGTTGGGGCGGTCTTCATCCTCGTCGAGTTCGCGCTGCGGCCCCTCGAACTGCACCACGTTCGCCAGGTTGATCGACACGTGACTCTCGATCACCTCGGCGGTGTGCATGGCGGTGCTCGGCAGCACGTCGTCGCCCCGATCGGCCGGCCCCTCGGCGCGGTTGAACTGCGACAGCAGCTCGGCGAGCTCGGTCCGGTCGAGTAGGCCAGAGGCCACCCAAATACGACTCGGCGGCGCCTCGGGGTTCTGTCCCACCAAGAGCATCGACTGCGCGAGTCCCTCCACATCGATGTACGCACGTTTGAGCGCCGCGAGACCAATCCGACGATTGAGCTCTAGGCGTTCGGGCGGCGGCATCGCGAGCGCGTCACCGGTGTCGGTCATCCTCCACTTCCCGGGCGGCTTGCACCCGCAAGACCACGCGTCCGACGCGAAGTTTGTCTCCCATCTGTATCAGCGCGGAGCCGTTCTTTTCGATGAGTTGGTTGTTCAGGTAGCTGCCGTTTCGGCCGCCCATATCGTAGACCATGAGCTGGTCGCCGGTGCGGTTGAACGCGAGCCGCACGTGCTGGCGGTGCACGTACGCGGGGTCCTGGGCGGTCAGGTCGATGTCGGGGCAGCGGCCGGAGCCGGCGTCGTAGCGCCCGATGATCAGGTCGTAGTCGTTGAGCAGGAACTGCTCGCCGAGGATGCGGCCTTGTTCGACCACCAACTTGACCACGCCGAGGCGAATGTTGCCCACGGGCGTGTCGGTCGGGCGCTTGCTCGGCAGGTGATTGACGCGGACGCGGTGGCCGGAGGGCTGGTCGGGCACGTCGCTCGCGGTGCGGCCGTTCCCGATCACGACGGTCTGCTCGTGCTGGTCATCCGTGTCGAACAGCGCCGGGTTTGGCGACTCTTCGTTGACTGCGGCGCGCATCGACGTGGTCAACCCGGGCAGCACGGAGCCACAGGAAGTGCAGGCGATTGCATTGTCAGGACAACGGGTGCCGCAAGTGGGGCAGAACACGCGAAACCTCGATCGGCGGGAGTCAGATTGCAGAGTGTATCCGCCCTCTGTGGCGATCGCAATTGTCGCCGCGTTCCCGCCCGCAGCACCGCCCGCAGCGCCGTTCGAGCCGGTGAGCGCTTGAATCCTGGCCCCGGAGTGCTATAGCGCGCGGGTTCACCCTAGCCCGTCCGTTGTTATGCCGTGTGTGCCCATGCGAGCCGCTCTCCTGTCCATTCTTCTCGCTGCCGCAGGAATCTCAGCCTGTAGCGGTCCCCAGAACGGTGACAACACCGTCACGGCGGAGAGCCCGTTCACCCCGATGCCGCAAGGCGACGAGCACCCCGACTTGGTGTTCTTCGATGCCGACGCTGCCTTCCAACTCGGCGACTTTGTCGAGGCGCAACGGCAGTTTGGAACGCTCTACATCATCGCGCCCGACTACCGCGGCGGCGTGCCTGCGCAAGGCATCACCGCCACCTGCGAGCGCGTCGGAGTCAACTGCGACCTCGTGTTCGGACGCCTTGAGCTCATGCGTGAGGTCATCCGAAACCACTGGGGCCCCATGCACGCGTGGGTGCCCGCGCAGCGCCAAGACTTCACCGCCATCGTGCAGTGCTACGAGCGCTCGCTCTCCGGCAACTACCTCGGCGCGTCCCAGATCGGCACGCCCGTCGTCAGCGCGCCCGACCCGTACTTCAGCCAGTCCGCCCGACGCTGCGTCGACTCCGCCAACACCGCCCTCGCCGCCGTCGAACGACAGCGACAGGCCGACGCCGCGCTGCTCGTCTGGTTCGACAACGCGCCCTGCATGAACCAGCACCGAAACGCCCTGCTCGACGCCTTCGACGCCGACGACTGGGAGCTCTTCGTCAACGCCTACCCGCAGTACCAAACCTGCGCCGCCACGCTCCAGCAAATCATCGACGACGGCGTGCTCGCAGGAGACCCGCGCCTCGGCATGGAGCACGACGTCGCCTGGTCCGACATGAGCGAAATCGACGCCATCCTCGAGGACTACGCCACCACGTACCAAGAGACCCGCACCGCGCTCATCGAGCTCGACAGCGACCCCGAGTACAACCAGCTCGGCGTGCAGTGGAACAACCTCACCTTCGAGGAGAGCCGACTGGAGAACCAAATCCGGTCGCTCGAGACCGCCGCGCAAGCCCTCACCGGCGGCAACCGCGCCGGCGTCGAGCAGCAAATCGCCAACCAACAGCAAGGCCTCGTCGAGATCCGCACGCAGAAGCGAGAGCTCATGGCCGCCATCAACGCGCGCCGACGAGCGTTGGGGCTCACGCCGCGTGAAACCCCTTAAGTGACGCCGCGTGAAACGCCGTAGACGACAGGCCCTTCCGCCCGCGCCCTCCGACGTTTCATTCGCTCAGTGCGCCCTGCTGCGCACCGCTCCGCTCGCCGCGTTGACCGCGCTCTTCCTCTGCGCGCTCAGCTGCGGCCACCCGCAATCCAACGGGACCACCCCGCAAGCGAACGCCCACGCCGAAGACGGCCGCTGGCTCGTGCGCGAACCCATCCGCGTGGCCCCCCTCGAGCGCGGATTCTCGTTCCCCTACGCCGTCGACCGCATCTACGGCACCTTCGGCGACTGCCGCCCCGGCGGACGCCAGCACCGTGGCCTCGACCTCGGCGGCGTCGGCGCCAACGACGGCCTCGGCTCCCCCGTCCGGGCCATGGTCCGCAGCACCGTCGTGTCCATCCACCGACCCGAAGACGACCCCGGCCTGTACGGACGCCGCGACACCCGCGACGGCACCACAGAGCGCAGCGGCCACGACCTCCCGCGCTCCGCCCGCATCCCCGGATACGGCATCGTGCAGTTCTTCACCCGCGACTACGGCTCCTGGCACACCGGCGAGATGATCGTCATGCGCGCCATCGGTACAGACATCGACGGCTACCGCATCCGCTACATGCACCTCGGCGCCGTGCACCCCGAGCTGCGCGTGGGCGACATCGTCGAGGCCGGCCAGCAAGTCGGTGTCATGGGCGGCACCGCCGTCATGGAGTCGCTGCCCCACGTGCACATCGACATCGAGGACACCCGCGGCCAACGCGTCGACGTCGCACCACTACTCGGACTCGAAGCCGACCGCTCCCGCTGCCGCTAGAGAGGCAACCACGCGGCGACCACACCCCCAACCCAGTCGAAGGACCGCTCCAACCCTTCCTGAGCGTAGTCGAAGGACAGGACGCTAAGGCGTCGCCAACAAACCCACCCGTCCTGAGCCAAGTCGAAGGACAGGACGCTAAGGCGCAGCCAACAAACCCACCCGTCCTGAGCCAAGTCGAAGGACAGGACGCTAAGGCGCAGCCAACAACCGCACCCGTCCTGAGCGTAGTCGAAGGACAGGACGCTAAGGCGCAGCCACCAAAACCCACCCTTCCTGAGCGTAGTCGAAGGACAGCGCCAACCAACAAACACACCCGTCCTGAGCGTAGTCGAAGGACACCGCCAAACCCTGCCTGAGCGAAGTCGAAGGGCAGGACGCTAAGGCGGAGCCAACAAACGCTCCGCCACCGCCGCGCCAATCGCCGTCAAGAACGGATACGATACCGACTCGTACGCGTAGTCGTCGTCGTTCAGCACCCCGTTCGGATTCGCATAGATCGCGGCCGCGACGAGCACCTGACGCCCCGACTCAGTGTCTTGTATGTGCGCGATGTCTAAGTGGAATCCGTACGCGCGCCCCGCCTTATTGATATAGCTCAAGCGGTCCCACGGCACCTGGCGCGTGACCCCCGGAGAGAACGGCTTGTAGCGGTCCGGGTCGTCCGGCACACGGCCCATAATCTCGCGCAGCAGCCCCCGATGCGCGTCGTCGAGCTCAAGGCTCGTGGGCGACAGCGCGGGGTCGGCCACGTAGGCCACAATCCGGAGCAAATCGAGCAACGAGACGGCGTTCTTGTCGCTGAAATCAAGCGGCTCCTCCACGCGCTCGCGCGTGAGCGGCGCACGGTACGCGGTACCCACTTGCTGCCGTTGCGGACCCGCCGTCGGCATCGCGATCGTCGACGTACGCGCCGGCAATAGCGGGCGCCAACCGCGGCGAAGTCCCTCGAACAAGCCCTGCGCTACGGGGGCCCCCTCCGGCGTCGGCAGCTCCGCGCTCACCTCGGGCGCCATGCGATGCGCCGCCTCCGGAAGCCCCTGCTGCGACAGCCGATGACGCATCCGCACAGACTCCAGCCCCGCGTCCCACATCATCGTGTTCAGCGCCTCGTGCCCCGCGAAGTCGAACAGCCGATTGAAGGCGCTGTTGCTGCTCACGATCAGTGTCCGCTCCAGCTCACGGCGCAGCGTCGTGCGTCCATCCTCTGCCACGACCACAGGCGCCCCAGCCGAGTCCACGAGCGTGGTGGGCAACGCATGGAACATGAGCTCCGTGTCGACCGTGAGCCCCTCACAGCCCGGCAACGCGCGCAGCATCTGCACCGTACGCAGCGCCGCTACAGCGCCAATCGTCTTCAGCGCGCTCGCCGGATACTCGTACTCGGCGTCCAGTCGGAACGGGTGGATTTGCACCGACGGCGTGCCCGCGCTGTCTGTCGTGATCTCGCCGACCAACACCTGCACCCGCCACGCCTCGGGCTCCTCCAACAGCAACGCGAAGTCCTCCGGGTGGGCCTCCAGCATCGAACGCACCCAGTGGTCGTTGTCGTCGATGACCCAAGGCGCTTGCGCGAACGAGGCCGCGGTAGTGAAAGTGCACAGCAGGCACGCGACGAGCTGCGCCAATCTAGGCCATCCGGACGCGACCGCACGCTGGGTAGAATTCATGCTCGAACCACTCGCCAACTCCGTCGCCACCACGTCCGGTAAGTGCCGGCTCTTATTACTGATTTTGATCACGGTTGGCCTCTCGGTGCGCGCCGGGTCTACCAGCGTCGCGCAGGTGTTCCCAGACCTCTCAGAGCTGCCGGACGGCGCCATTGAAGCCGCCGAACCGCCCGCTGCTACGAGCGCCTGTGCGAACACCAACGCCGTCATCGATACCGTGGCCGAGGGCGACGAGCCCGGTCAAGCAACGACGGTCGCGGTAGACGATTGTGACGGCGTGTCGGCCCCCGAGAACATGGTCTGCGTACCCGCCGGCCCCTTCATCCGCGGCCTCGACGAAGACGCCCACGCCTGCACACAATCCGGCCAACCGCACAGCCGAGACTCCGCCGCCGTGCCCGCATCGACCATCCAGATGAGCGCGTACTTCATGGACGCCACCGAGGTGACCGTCGCAGCGTTCGAAGCCTGCGTAGAGCAGGGCGGCTGCCCCGACAGCGGCCCCCGGTACCTGGACTTCGACCGCCCAGAGCAGCCCATCGTCGGCATCTCGTGGTTCGACGCCGTCGCGTACTGCAGCTGGGCCGGAAAGCACCTGCCCACCGAGGCGGAATGGGAGAAGGCGGCGCGCGGAACCGACGGCGCGCTGACGCCGTTCGGCGACGCGCCGGTCACCTGCGAGTCCGCCGTCATCCGCAACGAAGCAGGACGCAGCTGCGGCGTGCGCAAAGAAGAGGGCCAGAGCCCCGAGACCGGCCGCGTGCTCGCCGTCGCCTCACGCCCCGCCGGCGTGTACGGCGCCTACGACATGGTCGGTAACGCCGAGGAGTGGGTCGCCGATTGGTGGACCGAGAGCTGGGACGACTGCGGCGCCGACTGCCAAGGCACCGACCCGCGCGGCCCATGCGGCGGCGACGAGACCTGCGACCGAAGCTGGCGCGTGGTCCGAGGCGGCAGCTGGTACTGGCCCGCAGAGCACGCCACGAGCACGCACCGACGCCGACACTATCCGGCCAACGACCCGTACCACCACTTCGGCTTCCGGTGCGCCGCCTCGATCGAACAGGCCCGCGCGCTGGCCGCGCCTTAAGTTCCGGCAGCCTGCGTTGGCCGGAAATGGCCCTCGTAGGCGCGCAGCAACTAGCTGACGGGCGAGGCCACGACCGGGTTGCTCAGCTCGCCGATGCCCTCAATACGCACCGTGACCACGTCGCCGTCGCGAATCGGGCCCACGCCGCTCGGCGTACCCGTGGCGATCACATCGCCCGGCAGCAGCGTCATGATACGGCTCAGGTGCGCGATCAGGTACGGCACCTGGAAGATGAGGTCGTCACAGCTCGAGAACTGCCGACGCTCGCCGTTCACCAGCGTCTCGATCGTGAAGTCCTTGGGCTCGCCGGACGTGATGATCGCCGGGCCGAGCGGGGCGAACGTATCGTAGCCCTTGGCCCGCGTGTACGTGCCCTCGCGGCGCTGAATGTCGCGCGCGGTCACGTCGTTCATGATGGTCCAACCGAGCACGTGCTCCATGGCGTTGGCCTCGGACACGTTGCGCGCGGGGGAGCCGATGATGATCGCGAGCTCGCCCTCGTGGTGCACTTCTTTGGAATCCGCCGGCAGCTCGATCTCGTCGCCGGGGCCAATCAGCGCGGTGGACGGCTTGAGGAACACCACAGGCTCGGCGGGGATGGTCTTGTTCATCTCCTCGGCGTGCTTTCGGTAGTTGAGGCCGATGCACACGATCTTGGACGGATCCACGGGCGCGATCGCGGTCGCGGTACCTTCTTCGAGGGCGGCCGCGAGCTCGTTCGCAAGGTGGTGGTCGGACACCCCGTAGTACAGGTCGAGCACGTCCTCTGCGGCGGCGATGAGGGCATCGTCGGCATCGAAGCGGGCGGCGATAATCTCGTCAGTAGCGAGTCGAAAGCGCTGTAGTTTCATCAGATTAGCCGTGGTGTTGGTGCGCGCGTATGGCGCAAAACGCGAAAACCCGGCCGAGGCCGGGTCTCATGCGAAGCGGGGTGCCTTAGGGGGTCGCCGGAGCGGCCGCCGCGGAACCTTCCGCCGGAGCGGCCGGTGCTGCAGGAGCAGCGGCGCCGGAGCCATCGCCCGAGCCGTCACCGGAGCCGGAACCCTCTTCGGGCGGCTTCGGGTCGGAGAGCACCAGGTTGATGGAGTAGGTGTAGTCGCAGAGGCCCAACCAGTCTTCGGCCGGGGTGCCTTCGGGGGCGTCGGCGGGGACCGGGTCGGGAACGACAGCGCCTTCCTTCAGGTTACAAACGAACTGGTGCATGTACACGCCCATGCGGGTCGCTGCCTTGCCTTCGTACAAGAGCTGCAGCGGCAGACCTTCGCGGGACAGGTAGACCTCATGCGGGGTCTGGTCCTCGTGGTCCGGCGGCGCCGGGTAGTTCATGAACGAGTGCGGCGTGACGAACGGCGCCTGCGCTTCGACGTCCACCAGCTGGCGACCGTTGAAAGCGATGAGCGCGCCGGCCGGCTCGGACGACACCGTGATGGTACCCGGGAGGCGGATGATGGCCTCGGGGTCGGTGGTGTTCGGGTCGGGACGCCAGGTGGAGCGCCACTGCAGCTCGCGGGCGCGCCAGGGCACGTCGGTCGCGGGGTACAGGCAGAACTGCTCCTCTACGCGGGGCGTCTCGCCAGGCCAGCAGGCCATGAACGTGAGCTGCGCGGAGTAGTCGCCGGTGAACGACTGCACCCAGGGGCTGTTCGGCTGACCGAACGCCGGGATGATGAACGTCTTGTCCTGGTAGTTTCCTTCGCCGTTGATGGTGAAGGAGAAGTCCTCGGTGACCGAGATGTCCTGGTACGTCACGCGGCTGCGTGTCGGGAAGGTCATGTCGGTACGGGTACCGGGGAACACCATGCCGGCTTGGCCGGGCGAGGTGACCAACAGGTTGTTGGGGCTGGTGACGATCTCGACCGTACCGAACTTGGGTGCGGCTTCGAGCGCGATGCGTCGCTCTTCAGCGATGCGCGCGGTCTCGCGGAGCTCACGCGCCTCGATGATGTCTTGGCCCTTCAGCAGGTTGATCGCGTCGGTCTTGAGACCGGCGGGCAACATGGCGAAGCCGACACCAATCAGCGCAATCGCAACCACGACCGTGATTCCCAAGACCATCGGAGAGGTCTTGTTCTTGATCGGGTTTTCGAGCTCATCTTCCCACAACGCCGACTTCTGTGGATCACCCGGCTTGGACTCATCGCCCTTGCCGGTGAAGATCTCCGAGATGGTCGCCTCGTTGGAGTGGATGTGCGCTTTGTGAGCAAGATCCGCGGCTCCGGCGGACTTTGCAGCCGCCTTCGGCTTGCCCTTACCGCCGCCCTTGGGCGTCGATTTGGGTTTGGGCGCGGGCGCAGCTGTTGCTTCGTCCTCAGCGGAGTCGTCACCGTCAGCAGATTCAGCGACAGCGTCGCTGGTATCCGCCGATTCTTCGGCTTCCGTTACTTCCGCCTCGGTCTCTTCAACCGTCGCGTCGTCGTCTGTTTTGGGCTTATCGCCGCTATTCTCTTCGCTCATTCGCTTGTCGAGTGGGTGGACAAGCCTAGAAAAAGGCTGGCGGAAACTATGTGTGACAAGCAGCAATTGTCAACGTCCTCGGCCCCTTGGGTGCAAGATTCTACATCCGCGTCGGTTTCTTGACCGGCACGTCGACGCCAAACCAACGCTCAGCCCCGCGTCGCAGAAGCCTTTCGTGCGTGCGCGCGCGCCCGATGGTTGAAAGCCTGCCCGCCACACGCACCGGCCCCACACGCACCTCCCCGCAAGCGCAAAAACCAGCAAAATCACCCGTATTCTATGCGCGACACCCCGGCGACCCACAGAAGTCGAGTTGACACCCTCCGGGTCGGGGCGTAGCTTCCGCCGCCTCAGAGCGCAGCTTCCGCCGCCTCAGACCTCTGCCAGCGATACATATGGGCCTCTTCGACTACTTCTCTAAGGACGCAGCCAACGCGCGCCGCCGTGAACGAGCGCTGAAGAAGCTCACCAACATGTACTACCAGCAGGCGGACCGAATGGCCGCCGCGGAAGACGTGTTTGGGTTGGCAGAGCAGGGCGACCAAGAGGCCGTTCTCGTGCTCCTGCGACGCTTCGAGCACCTGTGCCCCAGCACAACCATCGACCGCGACGAGAAGGATTACGTCGTCGGGCTGCTCGTCGGACTCGGCGACACCGGCGTCGAGCGCATCGTCGAGTACTGCAAGAACACCACCAAGGGCATCTACTGGCCCCTCAAGGCGCTCGAGCGCCTTTGGACGCCCGAGCTCTACGCCGACTTTGTCGCCGAGGTGCTTGAGAACACCGACAACGGCTACTGGCGCGACCCCGAGAAGAAAATCGGCCTCGCGCAGATCGCCGCCGCCCTCGACTCCGAGCGCGTCAAACTCGCGCTCGTCCCGTTCGCCGACGACCACACCGAAGAGGTCCGCCTCGCCGCCGTCGACGCACTCTTCAAGGCCGGCGACGCGCACAGCACCGTGCTCGTAAACCGCCTCGTCGAAGAAGAGAGCCTGCGCATCAAGAAGCGCCTCGCCGAAGGCGTCGCCGAGAACGAATGGTCCGTCGCCGACGTGGCCGAGCAGCTCAGTGGAAGGCTGCCCGCCGGGTTCACGATTCAAGGTGGCAAGCTCTCGGCCGCCTAAGGCGCTCCGAACAAGCCACCGTCAGGACCACACGTCGCCAGCCCCCGTTCGGGCGCCTCACTACGATGGGCTACCGAAGCGCGCTGCCTGAAACAGCTCCCCGCGGAAGTCTCGCTACTTGAACAGCTGCGCGCGGAAGTAGCGAAGCTCGGAGATCGACTCGCGGATGTCGTCCAACGCCCGGTGGGAGTTGTCCTTCCGGTACGGCCGCATCTCCGGGTACCACCGCTTGGCCAACTCCTTGACCGTCGAGACGTCGATGTTCCGGTAGTGCAGGTAGTCGTTCAGGCGCGGCATGTAGCGCTCGAGGAACCGGCGATCCTGGTGGATCGAGTTGCCGGCGAGCGGCGCCAAGCGGGCCTTGGTCACGTACTGCGACACGAACGACAGCGTCATGTCTTCGGCCGCCGACTCGGTGACCTTGGACTTGCGCACGCGGTCGACCAGGCCAGAGGCGCCGTGGTGGCTCGTGTTCCACTCGTCCATCTTGGCCAAGATCTCATCCGACTGGTGGATGACGATCTCAGGCCCCTCTTTGATCGGGTTCAGGTTTCCATCGGTGATGATGGTCGCCATCTCGATGATGCGCTCGGCGTCCGGGTCCAGCCCGGTCATCTCGAGGTCCATCCAAACGATGTACTGGTCCTTATCGCTGGCCATGCTTTTCTAGTGCTGGTTTCGCGACTCAGGCTTCAAAAGTGCTCCACGTTGCTTTCGACAACGTGGAGCCAGAGTCACATCAAGTACCGGAGGTGGGAGTCGAACCCACATGCCCGTTAGGACAGCGGATTTTGAATCCGCCGCGTCTGCCATTCCGCCACTCCGGCGTGGGGGCCGGGAGATTGTCAGAGCCGACGCGCGGACGCAACTGCGTTCTTACTTCGTGTAGTAAAAACCGAGTCCGCGCATGGGCCAGACCGCCCTCCGCCCGCGTCCCTACGACGGAACTCGCGTAGGGAATTCTTGCTCCGCAAACCGCAATCGGCGCGCCGCGACTTCACGATTCGGCACGTTCTGCGCCTCCAAATCGGCGATCACCGCGTCGTTGTTAAAGTTCACTCGGTGGAACTCCACGCTGTGCACATCGCCGCCGCCAACGATCACGCGCGCGTAGGCCGCGCGGGTGTCGCGATCGTACGGGAAGCCGATCGAACCGACGTTCACCACGTGGCGCTTGTTGACCCGAACGCGGAACGGAACGTGGGTGTGCCCACAGAACGTAAGCCCTTGATTTCGTTCAGCAAAAAGTTCTTTCAACGCAGCCGGATCCGTCTCTGGACCGATCCGGAACTCGTCGTCGCCGGGACCGCCGTGGACCAGCTCGACCTCCACGCCGTCGACCGTCTGCTCGAACGTGCTGGGCAGCTCGGAGAGCCACTTGAACGACGCGTCGCTGAGCTGCTCGCGGGTCCATTTGAGTGCGCCGAGCGCCCCCTCAGTGGTCTTTTTCCAGGGCTCCTCGATGAGGTAGCGGTCGGTGTTGCCCAAGATGGTGGCGGTCGGCCGGATCACGTCGCGGAGGAACGTGATACACTCCTCGGGACGCGGGCCGAAGGCGGCCAAGTCACCCAAGCAGAACAGGGCCTCGTACGGACGCTGCTGGATCAACTCCCAGGCATCTTTGAGTGCCGAGAGGTTCCCGTGAATGTCCGAAATGACGATGATGGATGCCATGAAACCTTCGTATGAATGCGACGAAAACTGCTCCCATGAGGACGACCTTCGGGGATCCCCATGAGTAAAACGCAAAGCTTGAATCTGTATAACAACAAGCGAGGCGGTGAGGGAGGGGGAGAGTGGACCCCGCTCGCCGAACGCATGCGTCCGCGGACCATCGAGGAGTTTGTGGGGCAGGAGCATCTGCTCGCGACCGGCCAGATTCTGAACGGGCTCATCGCGCGCAAAGCGTTGCGCAGCCTGTTGTTGTGGGGACCGCCGGGCACCGGGAAGACCACCCTCGCGCGGCTGTATGCCGACGCTGTCGGGGCCAAGTTCCACTCCATCTCCGCCGTCATGGCGGGTGTAAAACAAGTGCGCGAGGCCATCGAGGGCGCGCGGCTCAAGGGCATGGTCGATGGAAAATCGACCGTGGTGTTCATCGACGAGATTCACCGGTTCAACAAGGCGCAACAGGACGCGCTGCTGCCGCACGTCGAGAGCGGGGTCATTACGCTCGTGGGCGCGACGACCGAGAATCCGAGCTTCGAGGTGAACGGCGCGCTGCTGTCGCGGTGCCGCGTGCTCGTGCTGGAGCAGCTGAGCGAGCACGACCTGCGGACGCTCGTGCACCGTGCGCTCGCCGACGTGGAGCGCGGGCTCGGCCCCACCGCGCCGACGCTGCTTGAGGACGCCGAGGCGTCGCTGATCGACGGCTGCAATGGCGACGCCCGCTCGATGCTGAACACGCTGGAGATCGCCGCCGACCTGGCCGCCGCGAAGGCGGGCGCGGGCACCGCTGGCGAGATTACGCTGCACATCGTGGACGAGGCCCGACAGAAGCGGACCATCCTGTACGACAAGAGCGGCGACCAGCACTACCAGGTGGTCAGCGCGTTCATCAAATCGATGCGGGGCGGCGATGCGGACGCGGCGCTGTTCTACATGGTCAAGATGCTCGAGGCCGGCGAGGACCCACGTTTTGTGCTGCGGCGGCTGGTGATTTTCGCGTCCGAGGACGTAGGGAACGCCGACCCGCAGGCGCTTCAGCTGGCGGTCGCGGCGCTGCAAGCGTTTGAGCTGATGGGGCTGCCCGAGGGTGCGCTGCCGCTCACGCAGGCGGTCACGTATCTGGCCACGGCGCCCAAATCGAACACCGCGCTCATGGCCTACGGGCGGGCGCGAAAGGACGTGCGCGAGTACGGTAACCTGCCGGTTCCAAAGCACTTAGTGAACGCGCCGACGCCGCTCATGAAGAACCTCGGGCACGGGCGCGGCTACAAATATCCGCACAACTTCGACGGCCACTATGTGCCGCAGGAGTACCGGCCCGACCGGCTGCGCACGCATGTGTATTACGAGCCGACCGACCAGGGTTACGAGGCCAAGATCGCCGAGCGTATGGCCGCCTGGCGGGCCCAGCGCGACAAGAAGGTCGAGTAGCGCGGGCGTGTCTGGGCGAGCGCGGCGAAACCCGGTTGCCGACCGCGGACGATCCCGCTGTAAATTCCGCGCGCGGTTGCGTTATAGTGAGCCGTCGACGCCGCCCGCTCGCGCGGCGTGCCTCCTCACCACTCGAGGCATTCGTTGAACGAACCTGCTTCACACACCGTCCTAGCGGACCGCTGGAAACTCGTGGCGCCCATCGCCCGAACGGGCACCGAGGTGTCCTATTTGGCGGAAGACACGCTGACGGGGTCGAAAGCGCTCGTTCGGGTGTTTCACACCGACGGGGACGCGCTGCTGCAACGCATCGCGAACCACCGCGCCGCCGCTGTTTCGCTGCACCCGCCGGTGGTGCTGCGCGTGCTCGCCGCGGGCCAAGCCGGTTCCGCGGGCAAGGCGGCGGCGTTCGTCGCGACCGCGTTTGTGGAGGCCGAGACACTGCGCGAGCGGCTTCGGCGCCGCGTCTCGCCGATGTCCCCGCGCGAAGCGCTGCCCATCGCGCGGCGGATTCTCGAAGCGCTGCGCGTCCTGCATGACGCCGAAGTGGTGCACGCGGATCTCTGCCCCGCGTCGTGCGTGATTCTCGCGCAGCACGACCCTTCGGCCCGCGAAACTCCGGTGCGCTTTTACGACCTCGGCTACTCCCGCGCTCCCGCGCAGACCTACGCGCCGACGGGGCGAGCCGACAACGGATACATGGCGCCGGAGATTCGCGACGGCGCGCCAGCGAGCGCCAGCGCGGACGTGTACTCGATGGGCGTGATGCTGTTCGAGATGCTCACCGGGCTCACGCCGCGCACGCCTGACCAGAGCGCCGGTCCAACGCTCGCGTCGTTGATCGACGAGCGCGACCTTGCCGACGTGCACCGCCGCGCCACCGCGCTGAACCCCAAAGAACGCTATCAAGACGCCGCGGCGATGCTCAGCGCGCTGAACGCGCTTCGGCCCCTCCGACGTGCCCGGTTGCCGAGCCACAGCCCGTTCTCGTCGCGCACGGTGAACGACAGCGTGGAGCTTGAGCTGCCGCGGCCCGGCGAGGTGACCGGCAGCAACAGCGGGCTGTCCGTGGTGTTCGACGAGGCCCTCGTGACCTCGCTGCAGCAAGACGCGCAGACCCCGGTCGCCGTCGACCCCGTGCGATTTGATCAGCCGACCACCGCGCGAAATCCGCACGACGCGCGGCAGACGCAGCCGGTGGCGCCGGTGGCGGATGCACCGCCTGCGCACAGGCTGCCCGGCGCGCCGCCCGTCGAGCCGCCGGACGACAAACGCAGCACCTCCGCGTCCATCGACGGCATGGTCCTGCCCGCGCTCCCCAAGACCCCGCCGGCGAGCAACGGGTAGCCGAACCTACTCCGCGGGCGCTCGGCCGCCCTCCAGCGGACACGTCACCACCACCACCGTTCCCTCGTCGCCAGACCGCACCTCGAACGTGCCGCCGGCGAGCGCCGCCCGGTGGCGCATAAAGCGCAGCCCGTGCCCCTCCGCCTCAACCGCGCCACCGGTGCCGTCGTCGACCACCTCGAGGATGACCGCCGAGGGCGCAGCGTTGACCGACGTGCCGGTCTCGAGCACCCGCGCGCGCACCGAAACTTCGCTCGCGTTGGCGTGTTTGAGCACGTTGGTGAGCGCCTCCTGCGCGATGCGAAACAGCATGGTTCCCAGGTCGGGCCCCACCGCCTGTAGCCCGCTAAATCGCGTGGTCGCGGTGATGCCGCTGCGGAGCTCGAAACTCTCGGCCAGCTCCGTGAGCGCGTCGGTCAGCGGCCGACCTTCGAGGGCCGCCGGACGCAGGTCGTGCACGGTGCGGCGAAGCTCATCGATGAGCGTCGCGTTGAGGGTGTGGAGCCGGGCGAGTCGGTCGTCGGCGTCGCCCCGGTTTTGGGTCAAACCGTCGAGTTCAAGCCTTTGCGCCGTGAGCTGCTGGCCGAGCGTATCGTGCAGGTCGCGGGCGATGCGATTGCGCTCCGCCTCCTGCACGCGCACCGCCTGCTCCGACAGCGCCCGGACCTCCGCGACGGCCGTGGCGACGCGGCCCTCCAGCTCGGCGTTGGTCTCTTCGAGCTCCGCCTGGGTCGCCCGCAGCGCTGTGCCGGCCCGCTCCACCTGGGCGTACTGGCGCCGCACCACGCGCGACGGGACGAACATGAGCATCCAGCCGAGCAGGGCGCCGATCACGCCACCCGCGATCGCCAGGCGACCGGCGGTCGCGCGCTGGGCGCTGGTGTCAGGGACCACCTCCACGAAGCCGATGGTACCCGCCGGCGACGTGATCTCAGCGTGCACCCGCGGACCTTGCGACGGGGCGAACCCGAGCTCCTCAGCGGTCACAATCGGCGCACCGTCGCACGCGATAATCTGCGCGCTCGCGAGATCGCGCCGACGCCCGTGCGCGCTCGTCGCCTGCACGATTTTGGTCACATTGTAGCGCCACAGGTAGGGCTCTCGAATCGCCAGCTCCGTGATGTCCGCCGCGATGTCCCCGGCCAGCGCCTGCGACGTGGCGCGAGAGCCCGCGCGGGCGGCGACCAAGTACGACAGCGGGGCGAGCAGGGCGACCAGCACACCCGTGACGAGCGACAGCGCGGCCATGCGGCGAGCGAAGTGCGCGTAACGAACCGCGGTCAACGCGGGGTCGCGCATCATGGGCGGCTCACGCGGTATCCGAGCGCCACCAAGTGCGCCGCCACAGCGTCGGACTGCAGGAACTCCAGCACGCGCGCCACCGCAGGCTCCACCGGCTCCCGCACGACCATCGCGAGCGGGCGAGACAGCGAAACCGACTCGGCTCCGACCAGAGCAATCACATGTAAATTCGGATGGTTACGAACGGACACAGGGTCCAGGAGTGCGACCGCGCCGGGCACGTCCAGCAGCAGCGCCGCGGCCTCCGTGTCCGTGTACGCCACGATGCCCAGGTCCCGCGTGGCGTCGAACGCCGTCGCGAGCGCAGGCGCCTGACGGGCCAACACCGCCGCACCGCTGTCGCCGGGCTCCCGGTGAATCACGACGATGGGCTCCCCCGACGGCCACGCTTCACCCTCCGCGAGCAAGCGACCGAGCGCCGCCGAAGTCATCTCCGCAGGCGGCTCGGCCAGGTGCGCGACAAACGCCAGCGGCGCTTCGACGTACGCGATCTCGACCACGTCGTCGCCCGCCTCGCCGGGTCGCAAAGGCCGGCTCGTGAGCCCGATCTCGATGGCCCCATCGTGCAACGCGTGAATCGCGCCGCCGGTACCAATCGACCCCGGCAAGGCCACCTCAGGCAGCTGCGTATCCCCCGCGCGACCGAGCTCCAACAGCTCGGCGAACAGGCCCAAGGCAGCGCCGGAACCGGCGATCACCACCGGAGCGGGGCGAGCGGCAGCGGGCGCACAGACCGACGCCGGCGAGGGAGGTGCTGTCGACTCGCAGGCCGAGCTCGCAACTCCAGCGCTCGCGCAGGCGAGAGAGAGCGCGAGGGATGAGGCGAGCCGATTCACGGGAGCAGCTTCGGGGTGGCGATGGACCGACGCGCCAACGGCGAACGTTCGTATGGTCGAGTTAGCCGCGCCACGCCGGTATTGGCAACGCCTGAGCGGCACCGATTCGGCAACGCCTGCGCGGTGGCGGTATTGGCAACGCCTGCGCGGTGGCGCGTTAGCTGACCGTCACGAACAAGAGCGCCACGCCGGCGACCGCGATCGATGCGCCCACCAGCGCGCGACGGCTCGGCCGTTCGTTCATGAAGATGGCGGCCAGCGGCAACACGAAAATCGGGCTCATGCTGTTGAGCGTCGCCGCGAGGCCCACGCTGGTGAGCAGGAAGCCAGCGTTCATGAACCACACGCCCAGGTACGTGCCCAGGAAGGTGGCCAGCACCACCGCCATGCCGTTGCGTCGATCCTCGAACGCGAGCGCGACGCGGCGAATTCGCCCCGTGAGCACGCACACGAGCAGCAGCCCGGCCGTGCCAGCCGCGAGCCGCACCACGCTGACATCGAGGGAGGGGTGGCCCTCGCCGACCAGCTTGGTGAGCACCGAACCGATGGCCTGACACAGCGACGAGAACAGGCCGAACGCGACGCCGAGCCGGTCGAGCTTCTGCGGTGCGCCGGTCTCGTCCGGTTCACCGACGACCCAGGCGACACCGGCCAGGGTGACGCTCATGCCCACGCCCATCATGAGCGTAACGGGCTCTTTGAGAATCAGCGCGCCCATCATGGCGGTCATGGCGGGCGACAGGGTGAACAGCAGCAGCGAGCGCCGGGCGCCGATGCGCAGCAGGCAGAAGAACCAAAACGTGTCGCCGATCGTCAGCCCAACGAACCCGCTCAGCGCGAGCACTTGAGCCTCGTGCGGCGTGAAGCCGGTCGGCCAGAACGTGCCGCTGACCAAGAACAGCGTGGGCAGAAACAGCGCCAGGGCGATGCTGCACTTGATCAGGTTCAGCGCCAGCCCGCCGGCCGAGCGGCCAAACCGCTCGAACAGAAGACTCCCAAATGCCCACGTGAGTGCAGCGGCCAACGCCGCGACGGCTCCCACTCAGGTCACACGCTCGAAAAACGCCAGCACCGCTTGGTGCATCGCCTCGTTGTCCGGCTGGTCGTGGCGGCCAGGATAGCGCTGCGCTTCACCGTTGGGCGCGCAGGCCGCGAGCACGTCCGAGCAGGCGACGGGTACGAGCGGGTCGCGGTCGCCATGCAGGAACAGCGCCGGGATCTGGAGCTCCGCGACGCCGTGCACCGGCCGCACCTCCGCGGGGTCCGAGCCGACCACACGACGGGTGAGCGCGAACGCCGCGGTGTGCAGATATCCGGGCATGGGCAGCCAGCGCGCCACGTTGTCGATGACCGTCGGGAGGGTGTCGAACGTGCCGTCGGTGACCACCGCTTTCACGTGGGGCGGGCAGTCGTTGCCAAGGGCGATCAGCGATGCGGCGCCGCCCATCGAGACACCGTACATGAGCACTTGGTCGTGACCGCGCCGACGCAGCCAATCGAGGGCGTGCGTCACCGTCCGGGCCTCGCGCAGCCCCACCGTCGTGGTGCCGTACTTGTTGTCGCCGTGCGACGGAAAGTCGATGGCGAGCACGGTGTACTTGCGGGCGAGCACGGCGATGAGCGGCAGCATCCAGTTCTTGGAGCGCGACCGGCCGTGAGACACGAGCACCGCGTGTGTTGCGGTGGGATTCTCGAAGTACCAAGCGGGCGAGCCGTCGCCGATAACCGCACCTTCCGGCTCGAGCCCAAACTTCTCAGGCCCGCCGTGATTCTGCAGTTGCCGCAGGGGGTTAGGCAGCACCATCGACCCGGTGATTCCGAGAATCACGGCCACGTGGCCCACGCCGATTGCAGCAAGAATCAGCAGCACCAGGCCAAGCTCAGCACCCACGTCTAGCCGGGCCGTGCGCTAAGCGCCTTGAAGACCACGCCGTACATTTTGACCTGCTTGAGCATGGCCGCGAGCCCGTTCGAGCGCGTCTGCGACAGGTTCTCGTTGAGGCCGAGCTCGTCGAGAAACGTGACGGGTGCGGTCACGATCTCGTCGGGGCTGGCGCCGGAGAAGGCGCGCAAGACGATGGCGAGCAGGCCTTTGACGACCGCCGCATCGCTGTCGCCAACGAGGGCGACGGTGCCGTCATCGGCCAGGCTGGCGTGGACCCAAACCTGGCTCTGGCAGCCTTTGACCTTGTTCTTGTCGACGCGCAGCTCGGGGTCGAGGTCCGGCACGGCGCGGCCGAGCTGAATGATATGCTTGTAGCGGTCCTGCCAGGTGTTGAACGCCTGCAGTTCCTCTACGATAGCCCGTTGTCGCTCGGCGATACTCACGTGTGGTCCATCTCCGCTTTGAGCCACTTGGGCAGCTCTCCGTCCGTGATCGGCATGACCGCTTCGGCGATCGATTTCGGGGTCCAGCCGTGCTGCGCGAGCGCGCCGATGGTGGTCTCATCGAGCTTCACGGCCGGCGGGTCACCGCTCACGCCGGCAGCGTCGAGCAGGTCGCGGGCGATCATCGGAAGCACCGGCCACTCGAGCTGGAGCGTGCTGCCTTTGAACGCGCCGAGCGGCTCCTCGGACGGGTAGCGGAAGCCTTCGGTGACCTCTTCGCCGAGGGCGCGGCTGAACTCGTGCCAACGACGCCACGGGACGATGACGATGTCGTCGTACACGCGGAAGCCGGCGGCCTCGATCGCCTTGCGCTCTTTTGCGCCAGTGGTGCCGAGTTCAACGGCGCTAAGCCCCTGAGTAAACGTCACATTTCCGAGCTGGCGTTCCGCGTCGATCAGCATCTGCTTGAACGTCGGCGGCACCTCGGCGCGGGTACGGTCCATGACGCGCGTGCGCACCAAGTCGGGGTCCATGCCCGTCTCCAACGCCGAACGCAGGCTCTCGGCCGTCACGTGATACGTGGCGACCTGCTCGTCCCACGTGGGGTATGAGGTGTTGGAGGCGATGCGGCGGAGAATGAACTCGTCACCGATGTCGCCTTCCATGCGGTAGAACACGACGTCATTGTTCGGCTGAATGACGAACGGCTTGGCTGCGGCGAGGCTGGTCTCCTCTTCCTTGTAGTCCGCGGCGGCGAGGCCAGCGATGACGCGGCCGAGCTCCGTGAGGCGGTACAAGCGGTCGCCGCCGGTGTTCTTTTCCAGCGGGGTGCGCGCGACGTCGACCCAGCCGAAGCGGGCGGCGAGCATGATCCAGTACTGAATCAGGCGCTCGATCTCGGGGTCCGCTTCGCCGGGGGGCGTGAGGGGCACCTCGTCGTCCTCGGAGATGAGCAGCTCTGGCGAGGACTTGGTGAGCGCGATGGCGAGGGACTCCGCGAGGGTCCAGCCGTCGGCGGTTTGGCCGAGCGTCGCCAAGAGGGCGTCGCGTAGCGTCCACGGGTCACGCAGGAAATCGCGCCGGAAGGTCTGGCCGAAGTTGTGGCGGTGGCCCTGGTTGTTCCGTGCGTCGCAGCGCTCGTCCCACTCGTTGATCTCCATGTACGCGCGCAGCAGCATCTCGGCGCGGCGCGTGGGGGAGGCGAGGAAGAAGGCGTCGGCGCCGGGTCCGACGGCGAGCTGGCGCGAGTCGTCCGGCTGCACCAGCGCGAGCTGCATGCCCAGGCTGTAGATAAACCGGACTTGGTCGACCTCGTCCCAGTCGTAGAGAATCGACTTGGGGTCCTGCCACAGCAGTCGGTCGTTGACGGCGCCCCACAGCGGCTTCGGAGGAATGCCCGACTTGGTGAGTCGGATGCTCTTCTCGATGGCGGCCTCGATCACGCCCATCAGCTCGCGGAGGAGCTCGTCAGGGGTGGGGCGGAGAATCCCTTCGACGTCGCCGTCGTAAATCGGAAGTTCGCTCATGGTTCGGACGATCGGCTTTGAGGGGAGGCGGCGGGCCGTCAAATCGGCAGCGCGTCTGCGAAGCGCGGGGAGTGCCCGATCTTCTTGAGACGCTTGATCAACAGTTGGATCCGCTCCGTGTCGACCAGCGCGTGGGTCTCATCCAGGCGTTTCCAGATAAGCGCTCGCACCTCGGAACGACTCAGCAACGCATCGAGCGTAGGCCCGTCGTCGGTGGTCAACACCGCGAGGTTGTGATGCGCGACGTGACTATCACTTTTGCTCAAAATCGTCCTCACCCGACAGGTACTTAGGCGGTGCGCAATGTAGGTGATTCTGCAAAAAAACACAAGTCTAGCGCTGCGCGCGGTGTTCTCCGCGGCCCACAGCGGGGCGTTCTGACCACCCTGTCCCCTGCGATCGCCGGCGTCTGGTCCGAACGGCGTTTGGCTTCTGCGCGGCGCTGGTGCGTCAGCGGCTACGCGGCCGAGGTCGTGCGGACCTGCGCGTCGGCACCTTCGATGAACAGCCGCATCTCGGCGTCCGGGCGCGGCGGGTCTTCGCCGAACGACTTCTCGAGGTCCTGCAGGCCGTCGCGGCCGCGCACCGCTACGCGGACCACGCCGCGGGCGCTCACCTTGCCGTCTTGGCGGAACGTCTGCACCACGTAGAGCCAGCGGCCCTCGACGGCGACCGCCTGCGTCTCGAGCTGGAACTCGCTAAACCAACGGATTTCGCGGCGGTAGGTCATGCCCAAACCGGCGACGAGCGCCTGGTTGTCGGGGCCCAAGAACCGGCCGATGAGCCCGGAGCGGACGAGCCACGACACGCGGCCGTAGTCCATGAACGTGAGGTACTGCGCGTTGTTGATGTGCAGGTTCTGGTCGCAGTACCAGGGCCAGGCTCGGTAGGTCTGGACGATGGGCTCGAACGGGGTCGTGGAGGGCTTGAGCTTTTCGGCAAGGCCGGCTCGGAGGACGCGGAGGCTGTAGGCGATCATGGGCGGGATCCCGGGGGCTGGGAAGGGGAGGGAGCCAGCCGGTAGTTCCGCTCGGTCGCGGACGCAAGCGGAGCGCTGTTCGTGGACGCAAGCGGAGCGCTGTTCGGGGGCGCTATTCGCAGCCGAGCAGGTTGGCGGTGCCACCGATGGCCTCGCTGCTCTCATCCCAGTCGGGCGCGCCGTCGACGCAATACACCGCGACGGAGGTGCCTTGAGCGCCGCCGCCACCGGCGCCGCCGGCGCCACTGCCGCTACCGCCCACCCCGCGACGACCGCCGCCACCACCGCCCGCCGCGCCGGCGCCGCCGGCCCCTGCGGGACCGCCGGCGCCACCGCTACCGCCGGCGCCAGACTCCACCACCACGCCGTACGCTCCAACGCTCGGCGAGCGCACGAGCCAAAGCCCGAACGAGCCGCCACCGCCGCCACCGCCGCCGCCCGCCGTGC